>NZ_CP050296.1:1980000-2282356 GCF_014189455.1 Mesorhizobium huakuii | reverse complement strand
GCCGCCGTCGTCAAGGCATCGCCCGCCAGTTCGCGCACGATGCGGTTATGCGAAAAGACAAGGGCGCGATGGCAGATATGGGCGACCTCCTCGAAATCCGTGGACACGACGATGACCGCCAGCCCGGCCTCGACGGCCGCCGCGATCAGCCGGTAGATTTCGGCCTTGGCGCCGACATCGACACCCGCCGTCGGATCCTCGGCGATCAGCAGCTTGCGGCCCGTCGCCAGCCAGCGGCCGACGACCACCTTCTGCTGGTTGCCGCCGGAGAGCGCCTCGATCGGCAGATGCGGGTCGTTTGGCCTCAGGCCGAGCCGCGCGCCGAGCTCCTGCGTCAGCTCGCTCTCCCGCGCCGGCTTCATGAAGGAGAAAAGTCCGCGGCCGACCGCCGACGGGTTGAGATACATGTTCTCGCGCACGGACAGCGACAGCGCCACCGACTCCTCGGTGCGGTCGCGCGCGATCAGACCGACGCCGGCGGCAAGGGCTGCACCGACCGAGGACAAATCGAGGCGTTTGCCGTCTAGTGAGACAATGCCCTCGAAAGGCTCGGCGCCGAACAGCGCGCGGCCGACGGCTTCCTGTCCTGCACCGCGCAAGCCGACCAGGCCGAGCAGCTCACCCGATCGCGCCTCGAAGCGGACCGGACCGACGCTGCCGCAGCGCAGATCCTCGACCTTCAGCCGCTCCGGTCCATCCTGCCAGCGCGACTTGGCGAACATCTGATGCGCCGGGCGGCCGACGATGAGATCGACCAGTTCCTGCGGCGTCGTCTCGGCAACCGGCTTGACCGCCACCATGCGGCCGTCGCGCATTACGGCGACACGGTCGGCGATGCGGAACACTTCGTCCAGGCGGTGCGAGACATAGATCATGCCGACGCCGCGCTCGCGCAACGGCCGCAGCGCCTGGAACAGGCGTTCGACCTCATCTGCCGGCAGGCTTGCCGTCGGCTCGTCGAGCACCAGCACGTCGGCTTCGGTGGCGAGCGCGCGGGCGATGGCCACCAGCGATTTCTCGGTGCGCGAAAGATCCTGGACGCGCGTCGCCGGATCGAAGGCGCAGCCGACCAGTGCCAGGGCGCTCTCGGCACGACGCTCGGTGTCGCGCCAGTCGATCAAGCCCGAGCGGCGCGAAAAACCCTGCGCCATGCCGACATTCTCGGCCACCGTCATCCATTCGATGAGGCCGAGATCCTGATGGATGAAGGCGACCTTCTGGGGCTGGTTGGGGCGCGGCGGGCGGTGGTGATAGTCCTCGCCGCGAAAGCGGATTGTTCCCTGGTCGCGCTTGTAAATGCCTGCCAGCGTCTTGATCAGCGTCGACTTGCCGGCGCCGTTCTCGCCCAGCAGCGCCACGACCTCGCCCTCGTGGATGTCGAGCGAGACCGACTTCAACGCCAGGGTGCCGCCGAAGCGCTTGGAGATGTCGATGAATTCGATGAGCTTGGGCCGCATCTATGGCCCTCCCAAGCCAAACAAACGGACTGAATTGGCAACGATGTTATCGCTAACATTTTTGCAGGTCAAGTCTTGAAAATGGCTCGCCGCGAAGGCTATCGATAGGCCGGCTTCGTGGAGGACAAGGCATGTTCGGAGACATTGAAGGCGCAGGCTTCGAGGTTCTCGACGAGCGGTTCGAGCGCTGCTTCGTCGGCCATGTCGCCGTCGAACGGCTGTGGACGGGCGGGCGCTGGCTGGAGGGTCCGGCATGGTTCGCAGCCGGGCGGTATCTGGTGTTTTCGGACATCCCGGACGACCGCATCATGCGCTATGACGACACCAGCGGCATGGTCTCGGTTTTTCGCGCGCCGGCGAACAACGCCAACGGCAACACAGTCGACACTGAAGGGCGGCTGGTCACCTGCGAGCACCGCGCGCGGCGCGTCACCCGCACCGAGCATGACGGGTCGATCGCGGTGATCGCCGACCGCTTCGAGGGCAAGCGGCTGAATTCGCCCAACGATGTGGTGGTTCACTCGGACGGCACGGTGTGGTTTACCGATCCGCCCTATGGCATCGCGACGGACTATGAGGGCGACCGCGCCGAGCAGGAGATCGAGGGCTGCCACGTTTACCGCGCCGACCCTGCAACGGGCGCGGTGACACGCGTCGTCTCGACGATGGCGAAACCCAACGGTCTCGCCTTCTCGCCGGACGAAACCATCCTGTATGTCGGCGACACCGGCGTAACACACCAGAAGGATGGGCGCGGCACATACGCAAGTTCGCTGTCGAGGGTGCCGCGCTCAACGAACTCGGCGTCTTCGCGACCTGCACGGCTGGCCTGTTCGACGGATTCAGGGTGGATACGGCTGGCCGCGTCTGGGCTGGCGCCGGCGATGGCGTCCATTGCTTCGACCCCGACGGCACGCTGATCGGCAAGATCCGCATTCCGGAGACGGTGGCGAACCTCACCTTCGGCGGCCCGAAACGCAACCGCCTGTTCATCACGGCGCGGCAGTCGCTCTATTCGGTGTATGTCGTGGCGAATGGCGCAGGGCGGGGATAGTCCTGCCTGCCCTGCCAGGCAGGCGATTTCCAAATGCCAAACTCAGCTGTTGCGATCCGCCACGAAGTTTGCCGCCTGCCTCAGCAGCGCCGCCTGTTCGCCATAGGGCTCGAGCAGCGCGTGGGCCTGGTAGACGAGGCCCTTCAGCTGTCGGAGCGCCCAGGGCGCGCCGTGCAGCGCCACCAGCGTTCCTTTGCCGGCGGCGGCGTCCTTGCCGGTCGCCTTGCCCATCTGGCTGGCGTCGGCGGTCAGGTCGAGCAGGTCGTCGGCAAGCTGGAAGGCAAGGCCGACCGCCGAGCCGAATTCGGCCAACCGCTCGCGGTCTTCCGCCGAAGCGCCGGCGATGATGGCGCCGGCTTCGCAGGCGAAGCGGATCAGTGCGCCGGTCTTCATCGCCTGCAGCGTTATGATACCGGCCTCGTCGGGCGGTGTCTGTTCGGCTTCGAGGTCGAGTTTCTGGCCACCGACCATGCCGCCGGCTCCGGCCGCACGGGCAAGCGCCAGCACCAGGGCCGCCCGCCGCTCGGCCGGCAATACGGTCGCTTCGCCGGCGATGATGTCGAAGGCCAGAGTCAGCAAGGCGTCGCCGGCCAGGATCGCGGTCGCCTCGTCGAAGGCCCTGTGCACGGTCGGCTGGCCGCGGCGCAGATCGTCATCGTCCATCGCTGGCAAATCATCATGGATCAGCGAATAGCAATGCACACATTCGAGGGCCGCCGCGACGCGAAGTGCTGCTTCGCCATCGGCGGAGAAAAGGGCGGCACTTTCCATGACTAGGAACGGGCGCAGCCGCTTGCCGCCGTTCAGCACGCCATGGCGCATCGCCGCCATCAGCCGGTCGGGTCGCGCGATCTCGCCCGAAAGCGGGCGATCGTCGAGCAACCGCCGCAGCAGCACCTCGACGGCCGCCGCCCGCCTGATGAGCGCCATTTCGAACGCCATTTCGTCGTCATTCGTCATGGCCGGGAGCGGTAGCCGACACTCAGACGTTGCGCAAGAAGGCAAGCGCCATTATGCCGGAGCAGTAAGAGCCCGTTTGGAAACTCTACTCCTGCGGTCATCTGAAGGCGTTTTCTGTGCTTCCGGTGCTCACGTACTCAAATGTACGCTCCGCTCCGGTTCTCGAAAACACCGTCATGTGACTCACAGGAGCGGGTTTCGAAACAAGCTCTCTGGCACGGGTTGGGCGGCTTGGCGGAACCGATCGTCGATCATGAAACCGAAAAGCTGGACATGGCGACGAGATCGCGCGGCGTGAACCGCCGCAATCTCAGGCGCTGGGTTCGGCGCGGCATCGTCGTGGCCGCCGTGCTGGCGTTGATCCCGGTTGTGCTGACCTTCCTTTACCTGCCGTCCTTCGTGCATCCGGTGTCGACGCTGATGCTGAAGGACCTGGCGACCTTCTCCGGCTATGACCGGCGCTGGGTATCGATCGACGATGTCGCGCCGGTGCTGGCCCATTCGGTCATCATGTCTGAGGACGGGCAGTTCTGCTTCCACCGCGGCGTCGATCTCGGCGAATTGCGTGGCGTTGTCGACGACGCGCTGGCCGGCGAGGCAACGCGCGGCGCCTCGACCATCACCATGCAGACGGTGAAGAACCTGTTCCTGTGGTCGCGGCCGCTGGGCTCGGTGCGCAAGGTCGTCGAACTGCCGCTGGCCGTCTATTTCGACGCGGTGATGTCGAAACGCCGCATCATGGAAATCTATCTCAACATCGCCGAATGGGGGCCGGGCATCTACGGCATCGAGGCGGCGGCACAGCACCATTTCGGCATTTCGGCAAAACAGCTGTCGCGCCGGCAGGCAGCACTTCTCGCCGTCACCTTGCCCAATCCGATCGCCCGCAATCCGGCAAAACCCGGGCCGGGCCTACGACGGCTCGCCAATCTGATCGAGCGCAGGGCAGGTCGTTCCGGTGCTTATGTCGGCTGTCTCGAATAGCCGGCACAAAAAAGTTCATGGTAGCGCTGGCCAAAACGGCACAGGGCGTGTATAGGCACCCGACTTTCTCAGATTTAGGCCCCGACATGGCCCTTTCACGAGGGCGGGCGGGGCTTTTTGACCATGTAGTGGAGCATATCCATGGCCGTTCCGAAACGCAAAACCTCTCCGTCCAAGCGCGGCATGCGCCGCTCGGCCGACGCCCTCAAGGCCCCGACCTATGTCGAGGACAAGAATTCCGGCGAAATGCGCCGCCCGCACCACATCGACCTGAAGACCGGCATGTATCGCGGTCGCCAGGTGCTGACCCCCAAGGAAAGCTGAGACCAGCTTTCCAAAGGGTTGAGTTACAAAGGACCGGCCTCTGGCCGGTCTTTTTGCGTTTGGCGGAACTTGGACGAACCGGTGCCGAAGCTCGGGCTGCCATCTCACCGGCGCGCAGTGCGCTGGCTACTTCAAGTGCTGAGCCTCTGTCTTACGCTTGCAACCGGCTGACATGGTTGTTGCATCCGGTCTTCGACCGTGTTTGCGGCTTTTCACGAAAAATCTTGACGGCGTGGCTGTGGCGCATTCTACAGAAGGTGCCCCCATATGGAGACGCCAGATGTTCGGTGCCGTCCCGCTTTTGATCGTGCCTTTCATTCTCTACAATCTCGGCCTGCTCGGAATTTTCGGCGGCGGTGACGATCCATGGGCGAGCGAGATCTTCTCGTTCCGCATGATGTCGGGCGGGGTGTTCTCGATGACGCTGGGCGACCTGATGATCCTGATCGGGCTGATCTTCCTGTTCCTCGAAATGGTGAAGTCGGCGCGCACGACCAGCGCCTCGATCATGGACCATCTCCTGTCGACGCTGGTCTTCGTCGCCTTCCTGGTGGAGTTCCTGCTGGTCAAGGGCGCGGCGCATTCGATCTTCTTCACGCTGATGATCATCGCGCTGTTCGATGTGCTGGCCGGATTCGCGGTGTCGATGCGGTCGGCGAGCCGGGACATCAACGTTAACTAGACTAAGGGCTCAGCCCGGATCGGCGTTGAAGCCGGCGGCCTCGATGCCGGCGATGGCCGCTGCCTCGTCATTGTCCGACGTGTCGCCTGATATGCCGACCGCGCCGACAATAGTGCCGGCCTTGTCGCGGATCAGCACGCCGCCGACCACCGGCAGGACGCGTCCGCCCGACACATCGGAGATGCCGGCGACCAGATGCGGGCGCTCCTTGGCGAAGGCCTCGACCTTGCGTGAGCCCATGCCGATGGCCAGCGCGCCATAGGCCTTGCCGGCCGACATTTGCGGGCGCAGGAACGAGGCGCCGTCCTGGCGCTGGAAGGCGACCAGATGGCCGCCGGCGTCAAGCACCGAGACACCCAGCGGCTTGAGCTTGAGATCGGCGCCCTTGGCAAAGGCGGCATCGATGATTTGCCTGGCTTTTTCGAGCGGCAGCGCGGTCATGGCAATCTCCTGTTGGAAAGCGACAATCATCGGCGGGCGGCCGGCCGAAGCAATCCCGGTTTCGGTTGAAATTGCTTCTTGTGAAGCGGTGGGATGAAGGGCCGCTGTCTGGATGGCGCCGTCGAACGGCAACAGGCGAGCAGGCGCCGGCCGATTCAGGCGGGGGTGCCGAAGAGGTGCGTGTTATTTCTTCTTGGCGCGTGCAGGCTTCTTGGCGGGCAATGCCGGCGCGTTGGCGAGGTCTTCGGCTTCCTTGGCGAGCCGGAGCGCCCTCAGCTTGTCGGTCTTGACCTTGCGGGCGTCACTCTCGGCGGCATATTCCGCCATCGCCTTCTGGCGGACGGTCGCCGCTTCTTCCTGTTTCTTGAAGCGCAGATCGGCGCGCGCGCGGGCGGCATCCCGAGAGTTCTCAACCAAGACCTTATCCAATCCCGTGAATTGTGGTTTCCGCTTGTTCTAGCAGAGCCGGCCTCTCAACGGGGAAAATAGTTGTTTACGCGGCCGGGCTGGCGTTGAGAGCCTTGCTGGCGACCACGGCTTGATAGGCGGCCTGCAGGGTCGCGCGGACAGAAGGGCCGGACGCCGTATCGAGCGGCGTACCCAAATGCTCATGGCGCAATTCGTCCATGAATTTCTCCCACAGTGGCGGTCCGCCCTTTTCCAGGAGCTCGGCGCGGATCGAGAGTTCCTCGGTGGTTGGCAGCCAGACCCGGCCCCAAGCGCCGAGATGGGCGAGAATCGGCACCAGCGTGATGGCCATCTCGGTCAGGCTGTAGATCGCCTTCTGCTTGTGGCTGGGGTCGTCGGCCTTTGTCAGCATGCCCAATTCCATCAGCCGCTTCAGCCGGTCGGCAAGGATGTTGGAGGCAATGCCTTCCATCGAGCCGTTGAGCAGTTCGCGAAAATGCCGCCTGCCGCCGAAAATCATGTCGCGAAGGATGATCAGGCTCCAGCGGTCGCCGAACACTTCCAGCGACAGATTGATCGGGCAGCCGGACCGGCGATCGAGGCTCATTCGATTCTCTCCACACAAAACCAGTTGCATTATCGTATCAGTTTTATTATGGTGCGACCGATTGCAAAATGCAATCAGATTAGGAGCCCTGTGATGACGACGATCAATCGCCCCGAGATCCTATCCGAAGCCTTCGGCGACCCTGAAAATCCCCCGCTGCTTTTGATCATGGGCGCGATGGCCTCGATGCTGTGGTGGCCGGAGGCGTTTTGCCGGGAGCTGGCGGATGCCGGCCTGTATGTTATCCGCTACGACAATCGCGATACCGGCCGTTCGACCAAATATCCGCCGGGCAAGGCGCCCTACACATTCGACGACATGGCGGACGACGCGATTGGTGTGCTCGACAGCCATGGCATCGACAAGGCCCATGTCGCCGGCATGTCGATGGGCGGCATGATCGCGCAGATCGCGGCGCTCAGGCACCCCTCCCGCGTCGCTTCGCTGACGGTGATCAGCAGTTCGCAGGTGGGGATGGACACCTCCCATCTGCCGCAGACGACCGATGCCTATATCGAGCATTCGGCGCGGGCGCCGATGTCGACTGGTCGGACCGCCGCCAGGTGATTGATTTCATGGTCAGGGATGCCAGGGCGATCGCCAGCACCGCACACCCGTTCGACGAGGCCCTGATGCGGGCCTTCATCGAACAGGATTACGATCGCTCCGGCGGGTTCCTCAGCGCAACCAATCATTTCTCGCTCAAGGGTGGCGATGCGTGGAAGGGCCGCTTGCCAGAAATGGCGGCGCCGCTGCTGGTTATCCATGGCACATCAGATCCGATCTTTCCGGTCGAGCATGGCGAGGCGCTGGCCAAAACGGTCGCCGGCGCGAACCTCCTTCGCGTCGCGGGCGGCGGCCATGAGCTGCATTCGCAAGACTGGCCGGACATCGAAGCCGCCATCGTCTCGCATATCAGGTCCAATTGAGATTTCATGGGGTCGGTCTTGACGGGCGAGGTTTGCCACAATAGTTAAGTAATTGCTTCAGTGTTGACCTGGCGGGCGCATAGCTCTCGCCCATCGACGAACCAGAAAGAGACGAGCAAAGAATGTCCCTGACACTGCATTTCCATCCGCTGGCCTCTTTCTGCTGGAAGCCGCTGATCGCGCTCTATGAGAACGGCACGGTCTTCAATCCGGTCATCGTCGACCTTGGCGACGACCATTCGCGCGCGGCCTTCCTGAAGATTTCGCCGACCGGCAAGATGCCGGCGCTGCGCGACGATGCGCGCGACCGCACGGTGCTGGAATCGACCATCGTCGTTGAATATCTCGCCGCGCATTATCCGGGGCCGGTCGAACTCATCCCAGCCGACATCGACGCGGCGCTGGCGGTCCGCCAGGCCGACCGCTTCTATGATTTCTATGTGCAGGAGCCGATGCAGAAGATCGTCGGCGACCGGTTGCGGCCGCTCGACAAGACAGATCCGTTCGGCGTCGAACAGGCGCGCGGCCAGCTGCGCAACTCCTATGCCATCATCGAACAGGAGATGCAGTCGAAGATTTGGGCGGTGGGCGACGCCTTCACCATGGCCGATTGCGCGGCGTCGCCCGCGCTCTTCTATGCCAACAAGGTCGAGCCGTTCGGCGACAAATATCCGGCCGTGAAACGCTATCACGACCGGCTGCTGCAGCGCCCTGCCTTCGCCAGGGTAATCGAGGAGGCGCAGCCCTACTTCAAGTTCTTCCCCTACAACAACGGCTGACCGCTATGCTGCACGATGCCGCCCAGCTCGACCTGATGTTCCAGGCGCTTGCCGATCCGGCGCGGCGGCAGATGGTCGACCGGCTGTCGCGTGGCCCCGCCTCGGTCAGCCAACTGGCCGAACCGCTGGCGATGTCGCTGTCGGCCGTCGTCCAGCACCTCAACCTTCTGGAAGCAAGCGGGTTGGTTCGCACGCAGAAGGTTGGGCGCGTGCGCACCTGCCAGATTGAACCCAAGGCGCTCAGGGCGGCCGAACACTGGATCAATGAGCGGCGCCTCGCCTGGGAGCGCCGGCTGGACCGGCTGGGCGATTTTCTGGCGGAAACCAAACACGAAACATGAAGGAGATCTCAGTGAGCCAAAGATCCGTCGTCCATTCCACCTTCGTCATCGAGCGTCTCTATCCGGCGGCGCCGTCGAAAGTCTTCTTCGCGCTCAGCAATGCAGACGCCAAGCGACGCTGGTTCACCGATCCCGACAATCCGATGCCCGGCCGCTTTGAAATGGACTTTCGCGTCGGCGGCAAAGAGGTCAATGCCGGCGGGCCAAAAGATGGTCCGATCCACGTCTACACCGCTACCTATCAGGATATCGTGCCGGACCAGCGTATCGTCTACAGCTATGACATGCTGTTCGGCGGAACCCGCATCTCGGTGTCGCTGGCCACGATCGAACTTTTTGCAGAAGGCAAGGGGACGCGGCTGGTGCTGACCGAGCAGGGCGCTTTCCTCGATGGCCACGACACCTCGTCAACGCGCGAGCACGGGACCGGAGTGCTCCTCGATCTGCTCGGCGCCTTTCTGGACAAAAAGACCTGAAGTGTTGATCGGGCCGCGGTCAGAAACGGTCAGGCTTCCCAGAATTGATCGAGCCAGATGTTGAGCTTCAGGAAGCCGGAATTGCTGACTGTATAGACACGTCGCGTGCCTTCAGCTTTGGCGTTGACCAATCCGGCGTCCAGAAGCACTTTCAGATGCTGTGATACGGCCGGGCGTGAGACTGGCAAGCCGGCGGCCAACTCGTTAACGGTTTTCGGGCCGCGTCGAAGTTCTTCCAGAAGATGGCGCCGATTGGGGTCGGCGATCGCCATGAAGGCGTCGGAAAACATCATGCCTCATTTGTGAGGCAAAGTTTTTCGAATCTCAACTGTCTGCTTCTGCTTTTCTTCTTGGATCGAGCCGCAATGCTTCCGGCGTCAGCGAGCGATCGGCCGGCTGCGTCTTGAAAGCATCGCGATTCTCGATCGGCACCGGAGCGCGGCGGCTGATGCGTAGCAGCGTGTAGCCGGCCAGCGACAGATGCGCGAAGGCGGTCGCCAGGAACAGACCCTCCGGTCGCATCCAGCCCATCAGCGCCGCCGCCAGCAAAGGGCCGATCATGGTGCCGAAGCCGTAAAGCAGCAGCAAGCCGCCCGATACCTTGACGAAATCCTCAGCACGGGCGTGGTCGTTGGCATGGGCCACGGCGATCGAATAGAGCGTGTAGGCGAAGGCGCCGTAAGCGGCGGTCAAGACGATGACAAAGACGGCGGAGCGCGGCTCGAAGAGGAAGACCAGCAGTGCGACCAGCGCCGCGCCAAAAGCGGCACCGGCGAGCACGAAACGGCGGTCGGTCTTGTCGGACAGACGCCCGGCTGGCAGCTGCATGGCGGCGCCGGCGACGACGACAAGGCTCATCATCAAGGCGATCTCGGCCGTGGAAATGCCGATACGGGCGCCGTAGACGGCACCCAGCGTGCCCCAGGCGCCGTTGGCGATACCGACCAACAGGCAAGCGACCGCCGACACCGGGGAGTTGGCGTAGAGGCCCTTGACGTCGAGCTTGACGTCCTGCAGCGGCTTGGGGAGCGATGCCGAAGAAACCGCGGTCGGGATCAGCGACAGGCAAAACAGGATTCCGGTGATCATGAATAGCGAGGCTGATTTCACGTCGCCGCCGGCGACGATCATCTGTCCGCCCATGATCGAGGCGTAGGTGACCATCATATAGAGGCCGAAGACGGTGCCGCGGTTCTCGTTGGTGGCCTTCTCGTTCAGCCAGCTCTCAATGACCATGAAAGCGCCGGCCATGGTGAAGCCGGTGAAGGCGCGCAACAGGATCCAGACATATTCGTCGATGATCAGGCCGGTGAGCAGCGCCACGATGGCGCCGGACGCGGCAAAGGCGCCGAAGGCGCGCACATGCCCGGCGCGGCGCACAAGGCGCGGCGCGAAGAAACAGCCGGTGACGAAGCCACCGGCCCAGGCGGTGCCCATTAGGCCGAGCGATGCGGTCGAGAACCCCTCCACCTGGCCGCGCAGGGGCAACAGCAGCCCATGCAGACCCGATGCCGCGAGCAGAAAGGCAGTGCCGCGAAGCAGGGAGAGGATCGGTCGGTAGGATGCGAGCATTTTTTGATCCGGCTGGACTCTGAAAGGGATGGCAGGGTCTGAAGACAGTCGCATTCCGGCTTTTCAGCGGCGAGCCGTTCCGCTCCGGTCCTCTATCCGCGGCGGAACAGTGCCTCGGCGGCCGATTTGGTGTTGTCCTTGGACTTGATCTCTGCTTCCAGCCGGGCAACTTCGTCGCGCAATATGCCGATACGTTCCGACAGTTCGCCAAGCGAGAGCAGCGACAGGTCCTGCCCGATCTCGTGCGGGCGCGTCTTCTTCTTGGGTTCGTCGTCGAAGATCGCCATCGTTGCTCCTCCTCCGCCACACCAGATTGGCCATTTGCCTGATTTGCCAATCAGCATACATAGGGCAAGGGCGTCGATGCAAACAGCCGGTAAGAATGCGGCGAGGAAAGACGGGAAACTTCATGGCGAGCGGACAGAAAATTCCGGCGAGGATGACGGCGATCGCGATCTCGGAGCCGGGTGGCCCACGGGTGCTGAAACCGGAAACGCGTGACGTGCCGCAACCCGGTCCCGGCGAGATCCTGATCAAGGTGCATGCCGCCGGCGTCAACCGGCCCGACGTGCAGCAGCGCAAGGGCGCCTATCCGCCGCCGCCCGGCGCATCGGACCTGCCGGGCCTCGAAGTGTCGGGCGAAGTGGCAGCCCTTGGTGACGAGATATCGCGCTGGCGCATCGGCGACCGGGTCTGCGCGCTGACGCCCGGCGGCGGCTACGCCGAATATGTCAAGGTTCACACCGGCAGCGTGCTGCCGCTGCCAGCCGGGTTCACCCACACGGAAGCGGCGGCAGTGCCGGAAAACTATTTCACCGTCTGGCACAATGTGTTCGAACGCGGCGGCCTGAAGAAAGGCGAGACGCTGCTGGTGCATGGCGGCTCGTCCGGCATCGGCACGACGGCGATCCAACTGGCGTCGGCCTTCGGCGCCTATGTCATCACCACCGCCGGCTCCGAGGAAAAATGCGATGCCTGCCTGAAGCTCGGCGCCGACCGCGCGATCAACTATCGCGAGGAGGATTTCGTCAAGGCGGTAAAAGAGGCGACGGAAGGCAAGGGCGCCAATGTCATCCTCGACATGGTCGGCGGCGACTATGTCCAGCGAAACTATGAGGCCGCCGCCGTCGAGGGCCGCATCGTCCAGATCGCCGTGCAGGCCGGCGCCGTCGCCAGCGCCGATTTTTCCAAGATCATGGTCAAGCGGCTGACCCATACGGGCTCGACGCTGAGGCCGCGCACTGTCGAGTTCAAGGCGGCGATCGCGGCGGCTCTGGAGGCGCAGGTGTGGCCGCTGCTCGGCACGCGCAAGGTGGCACCCGTCATGGACATGATCTACCCGCTCACCGATGCCTGGCGCGCGCATGAGCGGATGGAGGAGGGCGAGCATATAGGCAAGATCGTGCTCGACGTCGGTTAGGACGCGCCGATATTCCGGTGAGGCCGGCCTGCAAATGGCTGATACCTGCGCTTCCGGCCTTCGCCGGCCGAAGCACTCATCTGGGCGGTCGCGGCAGCCAAGGGCTATGGCCGGCGTAGGCCGGTGCTCGCGTACTTAAGTACGCTCCGCTCGTCGCAGGGCGACCCCGGAACCCACCATTCTCGACTCGGCCTGACCTGAATCTCGACACGTCCTGCGCCGAGGACTGCCTACGAGATGAACAGAAGCTTAATGGTGCAATGCAGCATTTGCATCATTGCTATGCAAAATCGGCCGTTCAAGTCCCCATCGATGATCACTATCTGTGCAGCATCGAAACGAACACCCCATCAGGAGGACTACCATGAACCCGATCCGCGCTTTCCGTAACTGGCGCATGTACAACGAGACCGTGCGTGAACTGAACAAGCTCAACGCCCGTCAGCTCAACGATCTCGGCATCAACCGCGCCGACATCGAACGGATCGCCCGCCAGGCGATCTGAGTTTAAGCACGACCCGGCCGCAAGGCCGGGCTCATGCTGAGAAGTAGAGCCGTCGCAGACGTTTCCCGTTTCCGGTTCCGAGCCCGCTGGACCCCGTCCAGCGGGTTTTGTCTTTTTGGGCCCAGGCAATTGCACTGGCAATTCCAAGGGGCGCGTGCAGCACTTCTGCGTCTCGTTCAAAAGTGCCCGTCCCTTCGGCCGAGGTTAGCCATTCGAATGTGGCTTGCCGGTTCCTGAACGCATCGGGGCCGCCGCACTTCCAAAAACATTGCGAAACAGCAAGGGAACGGTTATACAGGCCGCGAATTTCCCATTTTGGTGGCCCTAAACCACCGCCCGCGCGGGAACGCGGGCGAACGAGAAGGATTTTTTAAATGGCCAATACGCTGCTGATGCCCAAGGCGACTGCCGTCTGGCTGGTCGACAACACCGCGCTGTCTTTCGAGCAGATCGCGCAGTTCTGCGGGCTGCATCCGCTCGAGGTCAAGGCGATTGCCGACGGCGAATCGGCGCAAGGCATCAAGGGCATGGACCCGATCATGACCGGCCAGCTGACCCGCGACGAGATCGCGCGCGCCGAGAAGGATCCGAACCAGCGCCTGAAGCTTTCCGACCCCAAGGTGCGGGTGCCGGAATCCAAGCGCAAGGGTCCGCGCTACACACCGCTGTCGAAGCGCCAGGACCGGCCGAACGCCATCCTGTGGCTGGTGCGCAACCATCCCGAACTCAAGGACGCGCAGATTTCGCGCCTCGTCGGCACCACCAAGTCGACGATCGAGCAGATCCGCGAACGCAAGCATTGGAATTCGGCCAATCTGCAGCCGATGGACCCGGTGACGCTAGGTCTCGCCTCGCAGATCGACCTCGACATGGAAGTCAACCGCGCCTCGCGTGGCCGCGAACAGGCGCAGCCGGTCGGCGACACGCTGCTGCCAGCGGCCCTGACCGAGCGGCTGGTGCCGGCTCCGGAAAAGCCGAAGGACGAAGATGCCGAACTCGACGCCAACGCCGTGTTCGCCAAGCTCTCGGCGCTGAAGTCGAAGAACGAAGACGCGGACGACGAGTGAGGTCCGCTACAGGCCAACAAAAAGCCCGCTTCGAGCGGGCTTTTTTATTCCATGGTCGACCTCAGCTTCGCGCCACGCGGTCCGGCGCCATGCCGTAATCCTCGCTGCGCTCCACCGCCCGGTAGAAGTCGGCAAGCTGCTTGCCGCGCTCCGGCTTGAAGATGCGGCCGGCGATCACCACCGAGGCGATGCGGTCGATGCGGAAGGCGCGGAAATCGTCGCGCATTTCGCACCAGGCGACCAGCGTCCACACCTTGCCCCAGAACCACAGCCCGAGCGGCCTGATGTCGCGCGCGGTGCCGCGGCCGGCCTCGTCGCAATAGTCGATGGTCAGCACCTGGCGTTTTTCGACCGCACGCTCGATCAGGTCGATCGCCTCGCGGGCGGCGTCGCTCACAACCCACATCGGGGTGTGGATCTCGGTGCGGGCGATGCGATCCTTTTCGGCATCGGGCAGCACGGCGCCGATCTTGACCAGCGCCTCGTCGGCGGCCCGCGCCATGGCGGCGCCGCCAAAGGCGCGCACCATGCGGGCGCCGGCAACCAGCGCCACGATCTCGTCACGCGTGAACATTAGTGGCGGAAGGTCGAAACCCTCCCTCATCATGTAGCCAACACCGGCCTCGCCGTCGATCGGCACCCCGGTCGATTGCAGGTCGGCTATGTCGCGATAGATCGTTCGCTCGGAAACCTCGAGCCACGTGCCGAGCTTCTGGGCGGTGACCAGACGGCCACCCCGCAGATGCTGCACGATCTGAAAGAGCCTGTCGGCGCGGCGCATCGTTTGCTTCCCCAGTTTTATCTCTATGCATGCCGTGGCCCCAGAACCAGGCCCACTTGCAGATGACATGCATTACGGTTTCAGTCCTTCGCGCTTGCGCTGGGCGGCAACGAACTCCGCGCCAAAGGACAGTTTCTTCGTTGTTGGCGTCTTCTCATCGAGCACGCGCCAGAAGGGGGCGACGTCGCTCAGCGTCATGCCGCGCTCGAGGTCTTCCTTGGCGGCTTCGGCAACCGTGCGCAGATGATAGCCTGTTGTGACCGGGCATGTCACTTCGGCGCCGTGTTCGATGGCAAGGGCGGTGCGCAACGCACGGATATCCATCTCGACGCCTGCGGGAATCGAGCGGATAAAGTCGTCGACCTGGCGTGCCGTTGGCACCAGCATCGGCTGGCCCTCGACCACGTCACCCACCGTGCGCGGCGTCGGTTTCACGCCGTTGATGCCAGGCGTATTCAGCCTGTCGTTCCAACTTTTCATCGATTGTCCTCTCGGCCGGCCATGCGCATTATCCCACCATCGCATGCACCTCCTGACAGCATACTGTCAGGAGGCTTCAGCATATTCCCTGACAAACAGCGTTCGCATCTGAGCGAGATCGCTGGCTCTTTCGGGATAGAGTGTCTTCAGAAAGGCAAGGGCAAAGGTGCCGGGCGCTGAACCCGGCGCGGACACGATCCTGCCGTCGGCGACCGCATGCGGCACGTCCTGATAGTTGCTGTCGCCAGCATAGCCGGCTTCATGTCCGTTGATCCAGTCGCGGCCATTGCTGGTATGCCTGGCTTCTTCGAACATACCCGCACGGGCCAGCGCCAGCGTGCCGGCGCAGATACCGCCAACCACACCACCGCGCGTTGCTACTGCATTGAGCAGTCGAGCGACATCCGGCGGTGCCGTGCCCGCCCACTGGTCGGAACCGATGACGGCAACGGCGTCAAGATCGGCATTCTCTTCGACGCCGACCGAACGGTCGGGCGTCAGCCGAAAACCGCTGATTCCGGTCACGGGCTTGCCTTCGGGCGTCAGCGACACGGCGCGAGCGCCGAACCATTCAACCGCCGAGGCCGCAAGCAGCCCATATTCCCAGTCGGCAAAACCTTCGATGAAAAGGAAGCCGATTGTCTTCTGATCGGGCATAAGCTCGCTCCATCCCCCAGCGCGCCGCAGCTTTGTTGTCATGCATGTCGTGCCCCCAAAACCGGGGGCCACTTTTGGGCGACATGCATTGACATCTGGGCATTGGCGCGTCCATGTCCAATATCGACGTCGAAAAATTCGCCTCAATTGCCGAGGGAGCGACGTTCCGCATACATATCCGGCCAGCCGATATCCTTGCGGACGTCCGCAGGCAGCGCGTTCAGGAAACGCTGTGTGCGGATTTCGTTGCGCATGGTGCGAACCTTGCCGACATAATGCTGCATGCCGCGCAGAATGGTGTAACCGTTCATGACCAGTCTCCTCTCTTTTGATGGAGACACTATCGCACACCCCTCCTGACAGCAGTCTGTCAGGAGGATGTCAGGCGCTCAGCGATAGTTACGCCTCGACGCGTCTCTTTGAGGGGAAGCCTTTTTTCGATGCCGTCGCGCCCTCGCTGCAGCAAGCCGCGGAGCGCCTGATTGTTCACCGTAGGTGCAACAATATGTGCGGCATTGTTCATCTCATGGCGACGGACTGTCAGGATTGGCGGCCTTCAGCGCCGTGACCGCAGTTCTGATATGAAAGGAGAAAATTCTTCCCCAAAACCAGGGAGACGACCATGAGCCTGCAACTGACAGGAATCCACCATCTGACCGCCATCACCGCCGACGCCCCGGGCAATCTTCACTTCTACACGAGGGTGCTAGGCTTGCGGCTGGTCAAGAAGACGGTGAACCAGGACGACACATCGGCCTACCACCTCTTCTATGCCGACGGCGAAGCGACTCCGGGCACCGACCTTACCTTCTTCGACTGGCCGGTTGGCCGCGAGCGGCGCGGCACCCACTCCATCGCGCGCACCAGCCTCAGGGTCGGCAGTCCCGAAAGCCTTGCGTGGTGGAAGCAGCACCTGGCCGGTGAAAACATCGTGACAGGAGAGGTTGCCGACATTGGCGGCTATCCCAGCCTGGATTTCGAGGATCCCGAAGGCCAGCGCCTGCGGCTCATCAGCGATGGTGGCAAGGGCGGCAGCCATCCATGGGCGCAAAGCCCGGTGCCGGCTGAGCATCAGATCCGCGGGCTCGGGCCGATCGTCATCAGTGTCCCCGACATCACCAACACCGAGGCGGTGCTGACCCGGGTGATGAACATGCGCAAGGGCCGCGACTATGCCTCGCCGGACGGCGAGGGCCAGGTCCATGTCTTCGAAATGGGGGCTGGCGGGCCGGCGGCGGAGCTTCATGTCGCCGTGCAGCCAGGCCTGGCGCCAGCAAGGCAAGGCGCCGGCGCTGTTCACCACGTCGCCTTCAGGGCGCCGGACCAGGAGACGTTGCATCAGTGGACCGCCCGTCTGGCCGAATTCCGCCTGCCGTCGAGCGGCGAGGTCGAGCGTTACTACTTCCGTTCGCTCTATTTCCGCGAGCCGAACGGCATCCTGTTCGAGATCGCCACAGACGGGCCGGGCTTCACCGCCGATGAACCGCTGGAGACGCTGGGTGAAAGCCTGGCCCTGCCGCCGTTCCTTGAACCGAAGCGCGCCTCGATCGAAGCTGGTCTCAAGCCGCTGAAATAGATCGCCGCCTGAAGGTGGGCGCCACGTTTCCGGTTCGGATTGTGGCGCCTGTGCTTTCTCAGAGATCGAACAAGGCGCTTTGACAGCCAGCCGCGTTGCTGGTCAAAGGCGACATGACGAAACTCCTTGCCCTTGTGATCATCGGCTTCATGGTCATCCAGCTGATCAAACCGATCGGATGGCCGGGGCTCAAGCGCCGCGGCGATTTCTGGAAGCTGGCGCTGCTCGCCATGGCCGCGATCTCGTTGGCCGCCGTGCTTGGGCATTTGACGTAGCCTGCGCATGACAGGACCGCCGCCGCAAAGTCAGCCGGCAAGCACCTGGTCGACGAGATGTTCCGCCCAGGCGCGGTAACCTGCCTCCGAGGCGTGGAACCCGTCGGAGGCAAAACCGGCCTCGGGGTTGGTGATCGGCAGGCGTGGCGCCGGCACTGCGCCGCGCTCCAGGCAGAGGCGTTCACCCATCCGGTTCATTGCGGTGGCGCGGATCTCGAGGATCTTGCCGAGCAGCGGCGGCATGGCCGGCGCCCGCGTGAATTCGAGCACCGGCGACCACACCACGCGCGCCTCCGGCCATTTGGCGCGCAAGGCGTAGAGCAAGCCGCCGAACTCCTTCTTGAAGCGCGGCACCGAATGAAAATTCTTGGTGTCGTTGGTGCCGATGGCGAGCACGATATGCGTCCACGGATCGGCCGACAGATTGGGCAGGACATGGTCGCGGATCTGGCCTGACGTCGCCGAATTGAAGCCAGCGGCGCGCCAGCGTACGGCGCGGCCGGTACGCTGCGCGATCAGCACGGCGAGTTGCGCGGCAAGCCCGTCTTCGGAATTGCCGATGCCGACCGAGGCGGCCGAGGAATCACCCAGCACCAGAAGCGAGATTGCCGGCGCCTTACCAGCGAGGTCGTGCATGACTGGTCCCCGTGCCGGCAGCATGCGCGTGGTGCGGCGGCGCACGCCGAGTCCCTGCCAGATATAGACTGGGAAGGCGAGCCAGGTGAGAGAGGCCGGGAAGCGCATGACGGAACCGTGGAATGATCTGCGGCAGGCTTAGCGCATGTTTGGGCCGAGGTGAACGGATCCTTGCACTGCCGGCCCGTGCCCTAAGGGCATGCATCGCCCTGCTGCGACCTGTTCCCATATTCATCGTGCAGCCGTACCCAGTCCATGAACGTGCCGTAAGGACCGGTCTCGTCACGGCCTTTCGGTGCGATGTCGAGATACTGATAGGCGCCGATAAACTGTTCGCTGCCACGGGCGCGCGACATGAAGGTCAGGAAGAGGTCACCGATCTCGTTCTTGTGGAAGACAGTGGTGCCGGGCAGGTCTTTCGACGTCAGCACCGGTGTTTCGAAATTGTAGACCGCTTCGCCGGATGCGATCTGCTTGTCGGTGAAGGATACCTGCATATCGAAGTTGAAGTCCGAGGCATAGGAAGACACCCAGTCGAACTGCCAGCCCATGCGCTGCTTGTAGGGCAGCAGCTCAGCGAGCGGCGCCCGCGACACGGCGACAAGCGACACGTCATGATGCCTGAGATGCTGGTTGGCGCCATCCATATGGTCGGCGACGAAGGCACAGCTTTCGCAGTGATGGTTGGAACCTGGCGCGAACACGAAGTGGTAGACGATCAGCTGGCTGTTGGCGCCAAACAGGTCGGCCAGTCTCTTCGGCCCTTGTTCGGTCTCGAAAACATAGTCCTTCCTGATCTTCAGCCAGGGCAGTTCGCGCCGCTCGGCCGCGATGCGTTCGCGTAGCCGTGTCAGTTCCTTCTCGCGGGCCAGATGCGCCTTGTGCGCCTGGAACCAGTCTTCGCGTGAAACAACCTTGTTGCGATGCATGAACCTCTCCCTGTCTCTCATCCCAAGGACGTTCGGGATGGGCGCAAACCGACATCGCCGCCGGCAACGCCCAGAGGAAATAGGAACGAGGAGGTCTTCCCCCAAATCCGCAGGCAACAAAAACCCGGGCGCATCGGCCCGGGTTCGAAGAGAGGCGGAAGAGTTGGGATCAGGCGGCCTGTTCGAGGCTCGCTTTCCATTTTCCGAGCGCGGCCAGATAGTTCATGTGGGCGCGGTGGGTGAAGGCGGCCTGGCCGGCGGCGACGTTCGACGCCTTGCCGCTCCATGCCTTCTGCGGGGCGGCCTGCAGTGCGCGGCCATAGGAGAAGGTCAGCTTCCACGGATGCGGCCCGATGGCGTTGATGGCGTTGAGGTTGGCGGTCGCCTCCTCGTCCTCCTGGCCGCCGGAAAGGAAGGCGATGCCCGGCACCGCCGTCGGCACGGTCTCGCGGAACAGTTTTATCGTCATCTCGGCGACCTTTTCGGGACTGTCCACCGTGCCCGACTTCTTGCCCGACAGAACCATGTTGGGCTTCAGGATGGTGCCTTCGAGCACGACGCCCGCCGCATGGAGTTCATCATAAAGCTTGATCAGCGTCGCCTTCGAGACCTCGTAGCAGGTGCCGATGTCGTGGGCGCCGTCCATCAGCACTTCCGGCTCGACGATCGGCACGATGCCGGCCTCCTGGCAGAGGGCGGCATAGCGGGCGAGCGCATGGGTGTTCGCGTTGATCGAATTGGTCGAAGGCACGCCCTTGCCGGTATCGATGTCGATCACCGCGCGCCATTTGGCGAAGCGGGCGCCGAGCTTGTAGTAATCGGCAAGCCGTTCGCGCAGGCCGTCGAGGCCCTCGGTGACGGTGTCGCCGGGAAAGCCGGCCAGCGGCTTGGCGCCGGCATCGACCTTGATGCCGGGAATGGCGCCTGATGCCTTGATGATGTCGACCAGCGGCGTGCCGTCGGCGGCCTTCTGGCGGATCGTTTCGTCATAGAGGATGACGCCGGAAATATACTTGGTCATCGCGTCCTTGGCGCGGAACATCATCTCGCGATAGTCGCGGCGGCTGTCGGCGGTCGATTCGACGCCGATGACGTCGAAGCGCTTTTTGATCGTGCCGGAACTTTCGTCAGCGGCCAGCAGGCCCTTGCCGTTGGCCACAATCGCGGCGGCAATGTCTTCGAGACGTTCGCTCATCATGCTTCTCCTGAAAGGGGTTCGTTCCGCGCTTAACGGAAGTCTACCGCCAAAGGAATGGCATCGGAAAGCTCGAATCGATTGAAAGTCGAGAGCGCCACTGAGCGCTCTCTCTATGTTGATGGTCTCAGCGCTTCAGCACGTCGACGCCGGGCAGCGGCTTGCCTTCCATCCATTCCAGGAAAGCGCCGCCGGCGGTCGAGACATAGGTGAAGTCGTCGGCGACACCGGCATGGTTGAGCGCCGCCACCGTGTCGCCGCCACCGGCGACGGAGACAAGCTTGCCGGCCTTGGTGCGCGCGGCCGCGTGTTTTGCCGCGGCAACCGTGGCGTGATCGAAAGGCTCGATCTCGAAGGCGCCGAGCGGGCCGTTCCAGACCAGCGTCGCGGCGCGGTCGATCCACTCCCCGATCGTCGTCACGGTCTTTTCGCCGACATCGAGGATCATGCCGTCGGCCGGCACGTCGGAGATGGCGACGGTCTCGCAGGCGGCGCCCGCCCTGAATTCCTTGGCGACGACGCCGTCGACCGGCAGGATGATGGCGCAGCCGGCCTCGGCGGCCTCGATCATGATCTGCTTGGCGGTGGGGGCCAGGTCATGCTCGCACAGCGACTTGCCGACATCGGTGCCGCGCGCGGCAAGGAAAGTGTTGGCCATGCCGCCGCCGATCACCAGCGCGTCGACCTTCTTCACCAGGTTCATCAACAGGTCGATCTTGGTCGAGACCTTGGCGCCGCCGACAATGGCGACGACCGGGCGGACCGGATTGCCCAGGCCTTTCTCCAGCGCTTCGAGCTCGGCCTGCATGGTGCGGCCGGCAAAGGAGGGCAACAGACGCGCCAGCCCTTCGGTCGAGGAGTGGGCGCGGTGGGCCGCCGAAAAGGCGTCGTTGACGAAGATGTCGCCATTGGCGGCAAGTCGCTCGGTAAAGGCCGGATCGTTCTTCTCCTCGGTTTTGTAGAACCGGGTGTTTTCCAAGAGCAGGACGTCGCCCTTGTTCATGGCGGCGACAGCGCTTCCCGCCGTGTCGCCGACGCAATCCGAGGCAAAGCCGACGGGACGGCCGAGCACCTGCGCCGTTGCCCTGGCGATCGGCTCAAGCGAGAATTCGGCGGAAGGGCCATCCTTGGGCCGGCCGAAATGGGCAAGCAGGATGACCTTGGCGCCCTTGCCCGACAGTTCGGCGATGGTCGGCGCGATGCGTTCGATGCGGGTGGCGTCGGTGACCTTGCCGTCGGCGACGGGAACGTTGAGGTCGACGCGCACCAGCACGCGCTTGCCGCTGATGTTGCCGATATCGTCCAGTGTCTTGAAGGCAGCCATGCCGGTCCCTTTCCTCGGAAAATCGCCGGGACCATACCTCGCATCAATGACGATGCAAGGCTTTGGCGCGCGGTGCGGGGCGAAATTTTGCGGCGGGCGGGGACATAGTCCGTGAAGATCGCCCCACGCGGATGGGGTGAGGCAAACAATCGCCCTTGTCAGCTCCCGGTCGTTGCCTTTTCAACCGGTGGCTCAGGCGGCTCATCTGTCTGTGCCGCCTCCTGCGTCTCGGTCGGCTTGCGCCAGTTGCGGATGAAGGCGCTGAGACGGTCGCCCATCTCGCCGGCGCTCAGGAACACCGGCACCCGCGCCACCGGCGCGGTCGGTTCGAAGGAGAGGCCGAGACCCGTGATCCTGCCCTTGTCGTCGACATCCCTGACGATCAGCTCGATCTGGCCAATCAGCACGCGATCGGCATATTCGGCATGGCCGCCAAGCCGCGCCGTGACCAGCGCGCCGACGGTCTGCTTCTGCTCCGCCTCGGTCAGGCCCGGCGCGTAGGCGGCTTCCAGTTCGGCGGCGGAGCGAGCCGGGTCGACGGCGAAGGCGCCGAAGAAATCGGCGTCTTCCGGGTCGACCACCGCGCGGCTGGCAAACAGTTTGTCGAGCAGGCGCGGATAGCGGTCCGGCACGAAGATGTAGACCTGGTCACCGGCGGCGAGCCGCCCCATGTCCTGGAAGCGCATCGAGCGTCCGTCGCGCAGCACCAGCGAGGGCCGCGCCCAGCGCGGAATGCGCTCGCCGCGCGCCACCGGGCTGCCATGCGCCACGCGATAGGCGAGAAGCTCGTGATGGGCCGAACCGGGGAGTTCGAGTTCGACCTTGTCGAGAGGGCCGAGCCGCGCCGGCACGATGAGGCCGAGGCGACGCGCCAGCGGTCCGACCGTCCAGCCCTGGATGACCAGCGACACCAGAACGATGATGAAGGCGGCATTGAAGATGGTGCGGCCGTTTTCCAGCCCGCCAAGCAGCGGTGTGATGGCGAGCAGGATCGAGACGGCACCGCGCAGGCCGACCCAGGAGACGAAGGCGACTTCGGGACGTGGCAAGCGGAACGGGATCAGGCAGAGCCAGACGGCGACGGGCCTCGCGACGAACATCAGGAACAGGCCAAGCGCTATCGCCGGCACCATGATCGCCGGGAATTGCGAGGGGGTGGCGAACAGGCCGAGGATCAGGAACATGATGATCTGCGCCAGCCACGACATGCCGTCCTGGAAGCGCTTGAGGATGGTGACGGCGCGGATGTCGGAATTGCCGGCGATGAGGCCGGCGATATAGACCGCCAGGAAGCCCGAGCCGCCAATGGCGCCGGCGGCGGCGAAAATCATCAGCGACAGCGTCAGCACGAAGATCGGCAGCAGGCCATGGTCGAGGTTGAGCCGGTCGACGAGGCGCACGATGGCAAGGCCGCCGAGCACCCCGACAATGGCGCCGAGGCCCATATTGACGAGGAAGCCAAGGATCAGGCTGGTGGCGAGCACATTGGCTTCGGGATTGGCGTGGGCGGCGATGATCTCGACCAGGGTGATGGTCAGGAAGATGGCGATCGGGTCGTTGGTGCCGGATTCCACCTCGAGCGTGGAGCGCACGCGCTCGCGCAGATTGATCTCGCCGGCGCGCAGCAGGAAGAACACCGCTGCGGCATCGGTCGAAGCGACGGCGGCACCGAGCAGGAAGGATTCCAGCCAGCTGAGGTCGAGCAGATAGTAGGCGGCTGCTCCGAACAGGCCGGTGGTGATAAGCACGCCGAAGGTCGCCAGCGAAAGGGCCGGTCCCGCCGCCTGCCGCAAGGCGTTGAGCGGCGTGCCGAAGCCGGAGTCGAACAGGATGACCGCCAGCGCCAGTGAGCCGGCAAAATAGGCGATGCGGGCATTGTCGAATTCGATGCCGAGGCCGTCGGTTCCCGTGGCGAGCCCGATGCAGAGAAACAGAAGCAGGAGGGGGGCGCCGAAGCGGAAGGCGATCAGGCTCGAAAACGCGGCGGCGACAACAAGCGCCGTGCCAACCAGCGTAACGAGATAGATCGCATGCTCCATCCGTGATTTGCCCCTAGAATTCCTCTGTCTTCCCGATTCAAGGGAGAGTGAGGCGAAGGCATGACCAGTGCAAGGCGGGAGGGTGGTTTTTTGCCCTATGCCGCTGATTTTCGGACGGCCAAGCGTTGCTGCTCCGGCAAATGAAAACGCCCGGACAGAGCCGGGCGTTTCAAGTCTCTGGAAGAGGGGTCCGCGATCAGGCGATGGTCTTGCCGAAAGCGACGGCGGTGTCGCCCATGCGGTTGGAGAAGCCCCACTCATTGTCGTACCAGGACAGCACCGAAACGAAGTTGCCGTCCATCACCTTGGTCTGGTCGAGCGCCATGATCGACGAACGCGGATCGTGGTTGAAATCGATCGACACGTTCGGGTGATGGGTGACGCCGAGGATGCCCTTCAGCTTGCCGTTGGAGGCGGCGATGACCGCTTCGTTGATTTCCTGGACCGTGGTCGCGCGCTTGGCGATGAACTTGAAGTCGACGACCGAGACGTTCGGAGTCGGCACGCGGATCGAGATGCCGTCGAGCTTGCCCTTGAGGTCGGGCAGCACAAGGCCGATGGCCTTGGCGGCACCGGTCGAGGTCGGGATCTGCGACAGGGCGCGGGCGCGAGCGCGGTAGAGATCCTTGTGCATGGTGTCCAGCGTCGGCTGATCGCCCGTGTAGGAGTGGATCGTCGTCATCATGCCCTTTTCGATGCCGACCGTCTCATGCAGCACGGCGGCCAGCGGCGCCAGGCAGTTGGTGGTGCAGGACGCGTTCGAGATGACGATGTGGTCTTTGGTCAGCTTGTCGTGGTTGATGCCGTAGACGACGGTTAGGTCAGCGCCGTCTGCAGGTGCGGAGACCAGCACGCGCTTGGCGCCGGCGGTCAAATGTGCGGCGGCCTTGTCACGGGCGGTGAAGATGCCGGTGCATTCGAGCGCGATGTCGACGCCCAGTTCCTTCCACGGCAGCTGCGTCGGATCCTTGATGGCGGTGACCTTGAACTTTTCCTTGCCGACGGTGATCTGGTCGCCATCGACGCTTACTTCATGGGGGAAACGGCCATGCACGCTGTCGTAGCGCAGCAGGTGCGCATTGGTCTCGACCGGGCCGAGATCGTTGACGGCGACGACGTCGATGTCCTTGCGGCCGGATTCATGGATGGCGCGCAGGATGTTGCGGCCGATGCGGCCGAATCCGTTGATGGCAACTCTGACAGTCATTTTTCTCTCCCTGGGAGCTGGAAGGCTGACGATGGGTCCGCAGCTTCATAGCGGCGGACGGGCAAAGAATCCAGCCGCAGCGACGTGGATTTAAATCGATTAGGTTGGGCCAGTCCCGCGAAACCGCTCGACGCGATTTCGCGGGGCATTTTTGTTTTGTGCATGCCGTTGTCCCAAAACCGCGACACAGTTTTGAGCGGCATGCACAGCCTTACTTGGCGTGCAGGCAGGCTTCCGCCGCCTTGGCCGCTGCTTCGGCGGTGATACCGAAATGCGGGTAGAGCTGCTCGATCGTGCCCGAGGCGCCGAAGCCGGTCATGCCGACGAAGATGCCATCCGAGCCGATGAGATGATCCCAGCCCTGGCGGATGCCGGCCTCGATCGCCATCTTGATCGGCGCGTTGCCGATCGTCTTCTTGCGGTAGTCGTCGCTCTGCTTGTCGAACAGTTCGAAGCAAGGCACCGACACGACGCGGGTCGGGTGGCCGTGCTTCTCGAGCAGGTCGCGGGCGCCGAGCGCGATCTCGACCTCGGAGCCGGTGGCGAAGATCGTCACCGCCGCCTCGCCGCTGGCCGCGGCCAGCTCGTAGGCGCCCAGGCTGCTCAGGTTGTTGGCCGAGTGCTCGGTGCGCACCGTCGGGAGGTTCTGGCGGGTCAGCGCCAGCGTCGAGGGCGTCTTCTCGGTTTCGAGCGCGATCTGCCAGCATTCGGCGGTCTCCACCGCGTCGGCCGGACGAAAGACATTGTGGTTGGGGATGGCGCGCAGGGCCGCCAGATGCTCGACCGGCTGGTGGGTCGGGCCGTCTTCGCCCAGACCAATGGAATCATGGGTCATGACGAAGATCGAGCGGATGCCCATCAGCGAGGAAAGCCGCATGGACGGGCGGGCATAGTCGGAGAAGCACATGAAGGTGCCGCCATAGGCGATGAGGCCGCCGTGCAGCGTCAGGCCGTTGATGGCGGCCGCCATGCCGTGCTCGCGGATGCCGTAGTGGACATAGCGCTGGCCGTAATCGTCCGGCGTGATGTTCTTGGTCTGGCTGGTTTTGGTGTTGTTGGAGCCGGTGAGGTCGGCCGAGCCGCCGATGGTTTCCGGCACGGCGCCGTTGATGACCTCAAGCGCCATTTCCGACGACTTTCGGGTGGCGACCTTCGGCTTGTCGGCCGAGAGCTTCTTCTTGTAGTCGGCGATGACGGCGTCGAAATTGGACGGCAGCTTGCCGGCCAGGCGGCGCTCGAACTCGGCCTTCAGCTTCGGCTCGGCCTTGGCGAGACGGTCTTCCCAGTCGGCGCGCGGCTTGGCGCCGGCCTTGCCGGCGGTGCGCCAGGCATCGAGGATGTCGGCCGGAATTTCGAAGGGCGGCGACTCCCAGTTGAAGAACTTGCGCGCACCGGCGATCTCGTCGGCGCCGAGCGGCGAGCCGTGCGCCTTGTTGGTGCCGGCCTTGGTCGGGGCGCCGAAGCCGATGGTCGTCTTGCAGGCGATCATCGTCGGCTTGTCGGAGTGGCGGGCGGCTTCGATGGCATAGGCGATGGCTTCCGGATCGGTGCCGTCGATGTGGCTGGCGTTCCAGCCGGAGGCCTGGAAGCGGGCGACCTGGTCGGTGTTGTCGGCAAGCGAGACCGGACCGTCGATCGAGATGTTGTTGTTGTCCCAGAAGACGATCAGCTTGTTGAGCTTCAGATGCCCGGCCAGCGCGATGGCTTCCTGGGAAACGCCTTCCATCAGGCAGCCGTCGCCGGCCAGCACATAGGTGTAGTGGCTGACGAGGTCGTTGCCGAAGGCAGCGTTCATGATGCGCTCGCCGAGCGCGAAGCCGACCGAATTGGCGAGACCCTGGCCGAGCGGGCCGGTCGTCGTCTCGATGCCGGTGGCATGGCCGTATTCGGGATGGCCTGCCGTCTTCGAGCCCAACTGGCGGAAGTGCTTGATCTGATCGATGGTCATGTCTTCATAACCGGTCAGATGCAGCAGCGAATAAAGCAGCATCGAGCCGTGGCCGGCCGACAGGATGAAGCGGTCGCGGTCGGGCCAGTGCGGGGCCTTGGGGTCGTATTTCAGGAAGCGGGTGAACAGCACCGTGGCGATGTCGGCGCAGCCCATCGGCAGGCCGGGATGGCCGGACTGGGCCTTCTCGACGGCATCCATGGCGAGAAAACGGATCGCATTGGCCATCCGGTCATGTTGTTCACGCGACGTCATGGTTCCTCCAGAGGTGGGGGTTTGGGGCTTGGGAGAGCCCTTGAAAAGGGTGCGCGACACATAGCAGGCGCGGGCTTTTAGTCAACAAATCGGGTGCAGATTTGCCGGTCTTGTGATGCCGGCGGCGGGTCTACATTAGCGTTAGCAGGGGACAGTCGCGAGAGCTTTGTTGACGTTGCCTTCACCCGGTGCCTAATGTTTCCCGGATAACGCGTTCTGAACGCGAACGATTCGGTGATGGGCAGGGCACAGGACGAAGGCCATGACCGGGGAAACCACGCTCAAGGAAGTCATCTCCAGGCTGGGCAAGGCCATCGAGGGGCTGGAAAACGCCGTCGCGGCCAAGCTGGAGCATGAACGCGATTACTCGGAAGCCGAGGCCGAAGTGCAGCGGATGAATGCCGACCGCTCCCGGCTGGCGCAGGAACTCGACAATTCCGAAGCGCGCGCCGAACGGCTGGAGGACGCCAACAAGGAAGTCTCGCGACGGCTGGTGACCGCCATGGAAACCATCCGCGCCGTGTTGGACAGATAGGAGCTGGCCCATGGCACAGGTCACGGTCTCAATCGACGGCAAGCAGTATCGCATGGCCTGCGACGAGGGCCAGGAAGAGCATCTGATCGACCTCGCCGAACGCTTCGATCGCTATGTCTCGCATCTGAAGGATTCTTTCGGCGAGATCGGCGACCAGCGGCTGACCGTCATGGCCGGCATCATGGTGATGGACGAACTCTCGGAACTGCAGAAGCGCGTCAAGGGCATGGAAAGCGAAGTGCTGACCTTGCGCAAGACACGCGACGAGGCGCTGACCAAGGCCGACAAGAGCGACAGCGTGCTGACCAACGCGCTTGGCGCGCTGGCGCAGCGCATGGAAGATCTGGCGACGTCGCTGGCGGTGAAATCCTAGACATTGCCGGCGCCGACAGCGAAATTTCCACATTCCCCAAGAAAAGGCGAAATTTTTTCGCGGCCTGCACCGCTGCCGGGCGACCTCAGCGTTTTGAACGTCGCCGAGGGAGTGGTAAAAGGGTGGGAGCCCGCCAACGGGCGGCATTCACAGGGGTAGGAACCATGAGCCTTCGCATCAACGACATCGCGCCGGATTTCACCGCCGAGACCACGCAAGGGACGATCAGCTTTCACGACTGGATCGGTGACGGCTGGGCGATCCTCTTCAGCCACCCGAAGAATTTCACACCGGTCTGCACCACCGAGCTTGGCACGATGGCGGGGCTGGAAGGTGAGTTCAAGAAACGCAACGTCAAGATCATCGGCATCTCCGTCGATCCGGTTGCAAGCCACGACAAGTGGCAGGCCGACATCAAGACGGCGACCGGCCAAACGGTGCACTATCCGCTGATCGGCGACAAGGACCTCAAGGTCGCCAAGCTCTATGACATGCTACCCGCCGGTGCTGGCGAGACCTCGGAAGGCCGCACGCCCGCCGACAATGCCACCGTGCGCTCGGTCTATGTCATCGGGCCGGACAAGAAGATCAAGCTGGTGCTGACCTATCCGATGACCACGGGCCGCAACTTCGACGAGATCCTGCGCGCGGTCGATTCCATGCAGCTCACCGCCAAGCATCAGGTGGCGACGCCGGCCAACTGGAAGCAGGGCGAGGACGTCATCATCACCGCCGCCGTTTCCAACGAGGATGCAATCAAGCGTTTTGGCGCCTTCGAGACCATCCTGCCCTATCTCAGGAAGACCAAGCAGCCGTCCGCCTGAAGTCGGCGCCGGGACGGTTTTGCCGTTTCTATCTCTGCGGGCCAAGTCATGCTTGACTGGCTCGCCGGGGTGGACAACCATGCTCACAATGGGTGCTGGTGGAGAAAATCGTTCCCGCCGGCGATGGGTGAGGGAGCCGGAAGTGGACGTAACTTTGGCCAGGCCAATGGTCAGGGGGTTTTACGACAAGCCGACCGGGGCCATCCAGTATGTCGTCACCGATCCGGCGACGAAGCGGTGCGCGATCATCGATCCGATCCTCGACTTCGATGAGAGATCCGGCGCGACGGGTACGAAGAGCGCTGATGCGGTGCTCGATTTCATTGGAGAAAGCGGGCTGGAGCTCGAGTGGATCCTCGATACCCACCCGCATGCCGACCATTTCTCGGCCGCGCACTATCTGAAACGGAAGACCGGGGCGTTGGTAGCGATCGGCGACAGGATCGTCGATGTCCAGAAGCTGTGGAGGGTGATCTACAACTGGCCGGATTTTCCCGCCGACGGTTCGCAGTGGGACAGGCTGTTCAGGGAAGGCGAGACGTTTGCGATCGGCAGCCTTCCGGTCAAGGTGCTGTTCTCACCCGGGCATACGCTGGCCTCGATCAGCTATGTGGTCGGCGACGCCGCCTTCGTGCATGACACGCTGTTCATGCCGGACAGCGGCACGGCGCGGGCGGATTTTCCCGGCGGCAGCGCCGCGCGGCTGTGGCGCTCGATCCAGGACATACTGGCTTTGCCCGACGAGACGCGTGTCTTCGTCGGCCATGACTATCAGCCCGGTGGACGCGAGCCCTTGTGGGAGAGCACGGTGGCCGCGCAGAAGGCAACGAACATCCATCTCGTTGCCGCCCACAGCGAGGCCGAGTTCGTGACGCTGCGCGAGGCGCGCGACCGGACATTGCCGATGCCGCGGCTGATCCTGCATGCGCTGCAGGTCAATATGAATGGCGGCCGGCTGCCGGAACCGGAAGCCAATGGAAGGCGGTATCTGAAGTTTCCGCTGGATCCGCTTTGAGGTCGCAACTCGGCGGTCAGGAACAAAAAAAGCGGCGCCAGTTTCCTGGCGCCGCCTTTTTCATTTCGTTGCCGAGGCTGACTTTAAGCCGCCGGCTGGGCCTCGATTGTGCGCAGCGCCTGGGTCTGGCGCTTGGCGGCGGCCTTGACGGCATCCTGCACCTTCTCGAAGGCGCGCACTTCGATCTGGCGCACGCGCTCGCGGCTGATGTCGAACTCGGCCGACAGCTCTTCCAGCGTCAGCGGCTCCTCGGCGAGGCGACGGGCCTCGAAGATGCGCCGCTCGCGCTCATTGAGCACGGCAAGAGCGCCTGACAGCATGCCGCGCCGGTTTTCCAGCTCGTCCTGCTCGATCAGCATCTCTTCCTGGCTTTCGTGGTCGTCGACCAGCCAGTCCTGCCATTCGCCGGATTCGCCTTCCGTCGCCCGGATCGGCGCGTTGAGCGAAGCGTCGCCAGACAGGCGGCGGTTCATCGATACCACCTCGGCTTCGGAAACGTTCAGCCTGGTGGCGATCTCGGTGATCTGATCGGGCTTCAAATCGCCGTCGTCCAGAGCCTGGATCTTGCCCTTCACCTTGCGCAGGTTGAAGAACAGCCGCTTCTGGTTGGCGGTCGTGCCCATCTTGACCAGGCTCCACGAGCGCAGGATGTATTCCTGGATCGAGGCCTTGATCCACCACATGGCGTAGGTCGCGAGGCGGAAACCGCGCTCTGGTTCGAATTTCTTGACGGCCTGCATCAGGCCGACATTGCCTTCCGAGATCACCTCGCCGATCGGCAGGCCGTAGCCGCGATAGCCCATGGCGATCTTGGCGACGAGCCGAAGGTGGCTGGTAACGAGCTTGTGCGCGGCGGACGTGTCTTCATGCTCGGCGTAACGCTTGGCGAGCATGTACTCTTCCTGCGGCTGAAGCATGGGAAAGCGGCGGATTTCTTCCAGGTAGCGGCTGAGGCCGCCTTCGCCGGAAACAATACTGGGTAGTGACTGGGCCATGATAGCGCCCCCTCTCTATTGGAGTGATGCCCCCGAAACGCGGCGGGCATTTGACGCGAGCACCCAAAGGCTCGCTCGCGACGTCAGATATATATACAGGAACAAAACCAGAAAAGACAGGCATTTGTTCAACACGAAACAGTGTGTCACGCTGAAGTGAACAATGCCAGTCAGGTTTTTTGATGGCTGGTTTCGAGCTTGTTGATGGCGGGTTCAGAGATTGCGAAAGCCGCCGACGAGTTCCTCCATGTCCCCCGGTATCGGCGCCTCGAACCTCATCGGTAAATCGGTATCGGGATGACGAAATGCAAGGAGCCAGGCATGCAAAGCTTGCCGGGAAAATGCCTTGACCTGACTTTTCAGCGGTTCCGGCAGCCGGTTGGCCTTGGTGCGGAAGGCCTGGCCGTAATCGGGGTCGCCGATCACCGGGTGGCCGATATGGGCCATGTGGACGCGGATCTGGTGGGTGCGGCCGGTTTCCAGCCGGCATTCGACCAGGCTTGCGGTGGCGAACTCCTGCTGTTTTTCGCCAAAACGCTCCTGGACGGCAAAGTGCGTGACGGCATGGCGGGCATCGTCGCGGCCTTCCGGCACCACGGCACGGCGCACCCGGTCGGCGGCACGGCCGAGCGGCGCATCGACCGTTCCGGTCGGCCTTTGCGGTATGCCCCAGACCAGCGCCAGATAGGCGCGTTCGAGATCGCCGGTCCGGCCGTGATCGGCGAAGGCTTCCGACAGCGCCTTATGGGCGCGGTCGGTCTTGGCCACCACCATGACGCCGCTGGTCTCCTTGTCGAGCCGGTGCACGATGCCCGGGCGGCGCACCCCGCCAATGCCGGACAGGCTGTCGCCGCAGTGATGGATCAGCGCGTTGACCAGCGTGCCGGTCCAGTTGCCGGCGCCGGGATGCACGACCAGCCCCGCCGGTTTGTTGATGACGATCAGTGCGTCGTCCTCATAGAGCACGTCGAGCGCGATGTTTTCTCCCGCAGGCGCGGCCGGCTCCGGTTCCGGCATCGCAACCGATACGCTTTCGCCTGGAATCACCTTTCGCTTGGTCTCGTCGACAGGCTTGCCGTCGATAGAGACCGCGCCCTGCCTGATCAGCATCTGCACGCGGCTGCGCGACATATCAGGGCCGAGGCTGGCGGCCAGCCACTGGTCAAGGCGCTGGCCGGCCGCGTCCGGTCCCGCCACCAGCACGGTGGGCGCTGCCGCGATGAATTGCTCCTCTATCAATTCGGGGGCCTCTTCGTTATGAGCGCTCATTGAAAAATTCCGGAATGTTTTGCCATGGCCAGCCCAATTGTCGACGAAGACCAGGAGAAGCCGCTCGACGCCGAAGCTGAAAAGGTGCGCAAGAAGCTCATCCGCTTCATGGGCATCAATCTCGGCCTGCTGTTTGTCGCCCTTATGGTGGTGATCGGAGCCCTTGTCTACAAAGCGCGCAACGCCCCGCCCGCGAACGCGTCGCTGGCCGGCGATGTCCAGGTGCCCGCCGGCGAGCCGCTCAGCGGCGACATCGTGCTGCCGGTCGGCGCAAAAGTGGTCAGCCAGTCGCTGTCCGGCAATCGCATCTCGATCGACGCCGAGCTTGCCGACGGCGGCCGTGCGATCTTCGTCTATGATATCGCCGAGCGCCGCCTGATCGGCCAGTTCGCAATTCGCAACAAATAGGCCGGCGGCAATGCAACAAACAAGTTTGTCGCAGAAATGAACAGGCCTCAGTCATGACAGGCTTCGCCGGACATCGCCGTGTCGCGACCGTCGCGCTGGTCGTCGCCAATTATGACGAGGCGATCGCCTGGTATGTCGGGCGGCTGGGTTTCCTGCTCCTCGAGGATGTCGATCTCGGCGGCGCCAAGCGCTGGGTCACGGTCGCGCCGGCCAACGGGCAGGGCGCCAGGCTGCTCTTGGCCGAGGCGTCCGACGAGGCACAAAGGCATAGCATCGGCAACCAGACGGGTGGCCGGGTCTTCCTGTTCCTCGAAACCGACGACTTTGCGCGCGACCATGCGGCGATGCTGGCAAAGGGCGTCGAATTCCGCGAGGCGCCGCGCTTCGAGCCTTATGGCACGGTCGCGGTTTTCGCTGATCTCCACGGCAATCTCTGGGATCTGATCGAGCCCAAGCGGTAACCTGCGGGCTGCTTTTCGCTTGCTGCAGTAAAGCCGCCGAACCCCAGTTGCTTTTTCCCAGCCGTCAGCCTATATCGCCGGTTCTTGAACGCGCCCATCGTCTAGCGGTCAGGACACCGCCCTCTCACGGCGGGAACAGGGGTTCGATTCCCCTTGGGCGTACCAGAGTTTTCAAGCACTCGCAAAACCGTCAAACATGCCTTCCGTAGAGGTCATTTTCGCTTCCCATTGAGCCGCATACGCCCCATTCGCCCGATGGCTCCGGCCGGCGGGCTTTTTCGTTTTGGGAACCATTTCAGCGCAAGCTAAATGAATCGCGGTGTTTCGAGGAATGAGAACCATGAGCAGCGGCTCCGACGATCCGCCAATTGAGCGACGCTCGCATCTTCGGAGTGCTGTCCTAAAAGACGGGACCATCATCACTGAAGATGCGACCATCCGGTGCTCCGTCAGAAATCAGCACGCTCACGGTGCAGAGCTACGAGTGGATCCGGGCGTGGTTATTCCTGAGCGGTTCGTTCTTCACATCCCTGCGGATGACGCTAGATATCGTGCTGTCGTGCGATGGAGAAAAAACGAGCGGCTTGGTGTGCAGATCTATTGAAACAGGATGCGGAAAATGGCTGAGTCTAAGAAGACAGCCCTAAACTGTCGGCAAGGATCGTGATCCGGGCTAGGCCATGGGAATACTTCGACCGAGATCTAAGCCAAAAAAGGCTTACCCAAATAGCGATCGGTTCGGAGAGGACGGCCGGCGCATTTACAGCGCCTATGCCGCCGCAGACGGAAGGCCAGTCAAACAAGGCAAGCGCCGCCGCTTGCCGTTGCTTATCAGCGGAGCGTCGGTGGCCGCCGTTGTAGGCCTCTTGATGTACTTGATAGGGGCTGGCTAACCAGCCAGCGCATGCCCACCCTTTTTCCATCAAAGTCTAACGATCGGGACAGCGCACTGGAAAGTACGTGCGGTAACTGTTGATTCAACCATTGCTGGTATTTTAGATGCGTGTGGTAGCGGCTCCGGCAGTGCGGCGGGGGCTGGGTTGCCGGAGCCGCCTGCGCGGTCCGGTTGGGGTTTGACCGCGCTGTTCCAAAATAGGACAGCGCGGTCAACGATTCGTTAAAATTCCCCAGACCTAATTAAGTACTGGCTAATGAAGTGGTTTACGGGTCGGTGCGATTTCTGGGAAAAATGAGCACATTAGAGCAGGTCTTCGTTAGAGCAGGTCTTCGTTCCTAGAGCATTTCACAGTTTCATGGAAACGGCGAACCGCTCTAACTCTTTGTTTTGACGCAATTCCCAAGGGAAAGCGCTGCGCGCTTTCCCGGGAAAACCGCTCACACTTTCCCTGGAATTGCTCTAGACCTTTTGTTTTGCTGCCCTGTAATCAGCTTCCCACGGCAATGCGTCAAAGTCCGGCTTGAGCCCGCCAGCGCGGTAGGCTTCCTGGGCCATGTAATTGCATTTGGCCTTCTCCAGGATGCAGGCGAAGGGCGGATTTCCTGGGCAAAGGTAAAGGCCTACTGCTTCCACCTTAGAAATTCCCCGTGAATATCTCAGAATGGATTCCATGGCTGCCTATGCATGTCGTCCTTCGTTGTGATGAAGCCCAAGGACTTGGTACCGAGGCCCGGCGCACAGTTGGGTGCGGGCCTCACATGCGAATGAAGGAGCGCCAGCAAGGACGTGCCAGGAGGCGCAGGACGCGTCTCCGCTGTAGGTAGCCGGCGGCACCAAGTTCGACCGATGCGCTGCGACTACCGACGACCAAATCGACCGCCACCGGCAACCAACCGGATGATCAGGAGAAGTACAATCGCGCCGACGGTGGCGTTGACGATCAAGCTGATCGTCCCGGTCCCAAGATGGATGCCTAAGCGAGGCAGCAGCCAGTCGCCGATGAGCGCGCCGATGATCCCGATTGCTATGTCCCCGATCAGACCAAAGCCGGCCCCTCGTACGATCTTTCCGGCCAACCATCCGGCAACAAGGCCGACTACCAATACGACAATGATGCTCTCGTTTGACAGATGCATGCTGATCCTCGTGGGGCTCCCTTTTTTCACCGTGCTACTGGCGCCCGCAGCCTAGCCGATGAGTTCCATAGCCGATCCTCTATCCGCACGAAAGCCACAGCGCTTGCTGCCGCCACTCGCGGCGATCAGCCCGTGTCATCCAATCGATGGATGAAGCCCATGATGGCCGGCGTTACCTTGATGCATGGCGTGGCTTAAACCCCTGCGCTATTGAGCGCCGGCTGAGGAGTCCGAGTCTACCGGCGCTCTTTTTTACCTCCGACGCCTCGCAAGTCGCCTTGCTGGCGCCCCGAAGATCAGGAATAGATCCCAGGCACCAGACGCACTGTCACGCCATTGATTATCACCTCGGCCATAGATCCGGCCTTGGCTGCGCACTTCCAGATAGCGATGATCTGGAGGGCGAACAGGCGCGTCAACCATGTGTCTGGTCGGACTCCCCGCTGTCGATCGTTTCAAGTCGTTCACCTTGCGCGAGGAAGGCGCAAGGATGATGATGACGGCGCTACATGGCTTCCTCGATGGTATCGATTGAACAAGACCTGCGCCGACTTCCAAGGGCCTGCCAAATCAGATGTTGCCTTCATGATCGACTCACCCAAGCGTCAGGATCCCGATGAGGCCATCGAGCCGGGTTTTCAGGCAATCGAGGCGCGCAGAGTTCCCTTGCCTGTCGGCTACCGACAGGGCGTGATCTCGGCGATCACCGTATTGCTCGGATTTTCGCTTCTTTTCCTGCGGTATTGGAATTTCGAAGCTGATGGCGGATGGACGACTGCCTCGATCCTGGCGACGCTCCTGCTCGCGCTGGCCATCGTCCTGCAACTCGTCGCACTGTGGCGTTCGCTGCTCCCGCGCGACGACGACGAGCCGGTCTATCAGGTCACACTGCGCTGGTTCCTCGCCTCGATCATCGCTCTCCTTGCGGGCGTGCTGCTGGCCGGACTGACCGCTTCGCATGTCTTCAATCTTTGATCGGGGCAATTGCGGGCTGATCAACCATCCGCTTTTACGCCGCAAGGTCGCCCTGTTGACTGCACGGAAAAGCCCCGCCGACCGGGAGTCAAGCGGGGCCCTTGGAGTAGCCGCAGGGGACTGGCTGTGGACTACTCAGTGATCCGTAGGATCATCTCCAATGTAGCCCTCAGGATGACGTACCGCATCGGCCGAACAGATGAAGGAAACAGCCCTATCCACATTTCGGGGCCATCCTCTCTGCGCGTAGAATGGCCCTGGACAACACTCGGGGCATGCACCCGCGCGGATCGCGTTCGGCCTGGCGGGATTGGCGAGGCCCGCGAAAGCGCGACGGCCCGCGTGCCTCGAATCCCCCAATTTAAGTCAGGCCGCGACGCTTGAAAGCGCAACGATCCCTGTTACTTACGGCGTGGGGTAGCATCCGCGGCAACGTGGATTTTGGGTCGGGTAGAGTTGGAATGGCGTCAGTGAAGATGATTTGCCCGCGCTGCTATGGCGGCGGCAAGGTTTTCGATTGCTCCAGATGGAGTGCGTCGAAAGGGCATTGCTGCCCGCAAGGGACGCACCAGACCAGTTGCCCGGGCAAAACCGTTACCTGCACTGAGTGCAGTGGCCTGGGAATGCTGGCGGAAGCCGAACTCAGGGCCGTCGCCTAGTCGTGGCTTCGTCCGAGACGTGGTAAGGGCGGCTTTCGCCTTGCGATCGCTTCCGCCGTCTCTTGAGCTTTTAGGGCCAAGAGCGGGTTTCCCGTCATGCAGCGATAGGACTTACGGCTTCTGGCGCGGCGGGTCCGATTGCACTAGCATCACCTCATGGATTTCGAGGCAGGGCTCAAGCGGCGCACTGAACGCCGGGTGCCAGGCAGATCCTGACGGGCAACGATGCCACGGGGAGAAGGCCGATGCAGAAACTGCAAGCGCAGGGCGTCCACCACATCACGCTGGTCGGCGCCGGGCGCCAGACCTCGATCGATTTCTGGGAAGGCGTGCTCGGCATGCCGTTCATCTTCGAGCAGCCCAACCTCGACAAGGCCAGCGAAAGCCATCTCTATTTCGATCCGGGCGACGGCCGGCTGATCACCGTCTTCACCGATGAGAGCCGCACGCCGCAGAAACGGCGCACGCCGACCGATCCGGGCTGCGTCCACCACATCGCGTTTGCGGTGTCGCGTGTCACCTTCCTGCAGGCGGTCGCCCGGCTCGATGAGCGCGGCATCAAGCACAGCGGCGTCAAGGATCGCGGCTTCATGGATTCGATTTATTTCGAGGATCCGCTCGGCCTGCTGATCGAACTCGCCTCCTACCGCTTCGAGCCGCCAACGGGTTTCACCCATGCGGACGTGCTGATGCAGGCGCACAGGCTGCGTGTCGGACGCGGTGATTACAACATCGCCGAGGCACACCTTGCCGACGCGATCCAGGCGCTTGTCGAGAGCTCCCGCGCGACTTTGTCGGACGACCGGGCGCCGAAGAATCCATACTGACGGCCAACAAAAACAGAGGGAGGACAATAATGGCAAAGACAGTGACCAAGAGTGCTGGGAAATCCGGTGCCCAGGCAAAGCCGAAAGCGCGGCTGCGGCAAAAGTGGCCGCGAAAGCAGCGGCAAAACCGGCAGCTCAAAAGTCGGCGCCGAAGGCCGCCAAGGCCAAGCCGGCGAAAAAGCCGGCGCTGAAGCTCAGCATGCTGAAGCCGAGCGTCAACAACATGACGGTGCGGGTGTTTGCCCGCGCGGCCGGGTTCGACGCCGCCGAGACCGACGCCTGGGGCCACACGCGTTCGCCCGAATATATGGCGCGCAATCCGGCGCATCTGACGCCGATGATCGAGGACAAGGGGCTGCCCAGGGGTGTGCTGTGGGAAAGCTGCGCCATCATGCAGTACCTCGCCAACAAGCACGGGCTGGAGAAATTCTATCCGAAGGCGCCGGCCAAGCGGGCGATGGTCGACAGCGCCATGTTCTACCTGATCGGCACGCTCTACCCCCCTTGTGGCGCGCGCCACCTACCCGGCGCTGGGGTTCCCGCAATATGCCGGCGAGGTCGGCCACAGCGATGCCCATCCGGACAAGAAGTCGGAAGCACAGAAGGCCGCGATGGCCGCGATCGCCGAGCCGCTGGAGGTCTTCCACAGCTTCTTCAGGGACGGCAAGCCGTTCATCGGCGGCAAGAACCCGTCGATCGCCGACATAAGGCTGGCGGCGACGCTCGAGTTCCTGGCGGTCATCGACTACGCGCTGCCCAAATGGGCGAAGGAGTATATGGCGGCAATCGAGAAGAAGCTCGGCAAGGCCTACGCCGAGCCGGCCGGCGACGTGCGTGGCTACATCGCCTATGTGCGGTCGCAGGCGAAGGCTTCAGCTTAAGGCTTCGTTAACCAAAGCCCTGTCTACTGGCAGGAATTCACCGCGCGACCACGGATGTACTGGCGCATGATCGGTGGAAGGAAAGGTCGGCTCCGTGCCGGCCTTTTTTGCTTTTTCGGCCTCATGCCGGGACATCGCGCGACGGTGACCAGGCAACGCCAGAGCATTGCTCCGTTTCACGGAAACGGCGAGCCGCTCTATCTCTTTGTTTTTGCGCAATTCCGGACGGAAAACCGCTGACACTTTTCCTGGAATTGCGCCAGAGCATCAACTTTTCACATCGGGATATTGTCATCGCCGACGCTGGCTCTAACATCGCTTCCAGCGGATTCGGCTTGGAATGCCGGCCTGGAGCGAGATGAGGGCTTGCGATGAAATGCGTGGCGGCAACGCTTGTGATGGCAGGTGGAATGCTGGCTGGGACGCTTCTCCCGTCACAGGCAGCAGTGCTCAACACAATGGATGATGTCGGGGACGCGATCCAGGCGTGCTGGACGCCGCCGGCGGACGCCGGGAATTCGACCGTAACCCTGAGCTTCAGCTTCAAGCGCGACGGCTCGCTGATCGGTCCGCCACGGCCGACCGCCGTCAAAGTCGCCGGCGATGACAAGGCGCGGAAGGCATTCATCGACGCGGCCATTGCCGCCGTCAAGAATTGCACGCCCCTGACTTTTTCACCGGCTTTGGCGCAAGGCGTTGGCGGCAACGTCTTCACGTTGCAACTGGTTTCTCCGAAGAAATAGCTGTTGCCGCCGACCTTTCAGTGAGAAATGGCGGCACCCGGATACACATCCCTGATGTCCATGGGCGAGGGAAAGCTTTCGGACAGGCTGCCTGGTAAGGCCTTACGCCTCCGCCAGGCTGGCTTTGAAGAAACAATTGCTCAATGGTTCAGGCGCCGGACCTCGGCATGCCGTGCCAGATCCGGTGTTTCGAACACGTAGTCGCTCCAGGCCGATTCCGGAATCTGTCCGGCCAGATAGCACTCAAGCAACAGGTTTTGCTCGGGATTGAGCGGTCGTGGCGCGCGCTCGTGATCCAGCCCGAGAGAATGGAAAAGGTTTCTTGTCAGTTCCGATACCGTGAAGTGGATCGACATCTGCGTTCTCCTCTGCCCATCAACGCGGCAGTCAGGCAAAGGTTTCAAGGTCAGGTGCCGGTAACGCCGGATTGATCGTTCGCCCCTGCGGTCCATGGTCCAGCGATTTCGACAGCCGCCGGACTGGCCGCATTGTTTTCCGGTTCGTCTCAATCTTGAAATAAAAATGTAATATCGAATTTACAGGAGCGATCCTATTACACTAGATGAAAGTCTGTTTCATGTCGTAACTCTTCAATTATTAGGTATAGCTCATTTAGTTATAGATTATCCAAGTCGAAAGAACGCGATTCCAGTCCGTCAGCAACAAGGACAACGTCGCCCCGATGATCCGTTTCTGGTTTCTCATGATGATCGCACTGGTGACGGTGGCGGCCTCTGCGCTTGGCACGGCGTCTTCCTACGCGGATAGTTGCAGCGCCATCAGAGGTCAGTTGCTTTCTGGCGGCCGCGGTGGGGGCGCGAGCCCCGAACTGGCGCAACTGCGCCGCCAGCTTGCGGCGATCCAGGGCCTGGAGAGGCAACGCAGATGCACGGCGCAAAGCGCCACGGGCGGCTTCTTCAACGCTTGTGCCGACCTTGCCAGAAACCGCACGGAGGTGCTGCGCCAGATGGCCGCCGCATCCAATTCTGGCCGGGACATTTCGGCCTGCAGGCACGGTTCGCGGCGCTCGGCTGCACGTTCGGGGCGAAGGAGCGCCCGGCGCCGAAGACCCAGTCCGGCGGAGCAATCTATGCCGGCAATGCGATGCTGTTTTGCGTGCGCCTGTCGGATGGCTACTTCTTCCCCGCGCCAAAGTCGCAATTTGCCGGCAACGACGATGTCAAGGATATGGCCGATCAGTGCCGTTACATCTGCGATGATCCGGCCGTCGATCTCTACACGCTCAGCGATGCCAGTCTTGAAACCGAAAAGATGGTCGCGCTCGATACGCGCAAACCCTATACCGAACTGCCGTCGGCTTTCCGCTACCGCGACGATGCCAGTTTCAAGGCCTGCGACGTCAAGCGCTACTACCAGCGCGTTGCCGAATTGCGGGCAAGGACGGTGACGCCGACAAACATGACCAACGCCGTCATTCCCCTGCCGCAGCCAAAGCCGGACCTCGGCAACGTTGCGGCGATCCCGCAATCCGGCACCGAGACCGCGGCTGTCGCTCAGCTGCAGTCGATCGAGGCCAGCAAGCGGCCGGTGCGCGTGGTCGGCCCGGCCTTCTTCCCGGCTGAATGACCGCCCCTCTCTGCGCATCCATCGGATAACAGCTTGCAGCAGGCTGTCATGGTGCAGCCGGCTATAGAACCGTCTGGAACAGAGGGGCGCTCACGGCGTTGTGATCGACATCAGCCAGGAGAAACGCCATGGCCACGTTCAGGGAAATGCGGGTTCTGGAGATCGTCGAAGACGGCTCACTGACCAATGACGAGAAGGTCGCCGAACTGCGTGAGATCGAATCCGAGGCGCGCGGCCTGCAGCGGGCGGCGTCGGAGAGTTCCATGGGCGATGATGACGGCTGGCAGGACGATTTGCGCCAGGTTCGTCTTGCGCTCGACAAGCTTGGCGCAAAGGAACCGAAGAAGGGCGCGGCATCGCTATAGGCCTGTCCGCTGTGAGGCTCCGGCGGGCAGCTTCCCTGAATTGCTCCTATTCGCAGACCATGCGAACCCGTTGGCCTGGCGCGCTCACGTTCCTGCATGCCAATTGCTTTTGCGAATCCGAGTCCGAGGGCGGGGGAGGCGGCGGCGAAAATCGCGTCTGGTGCCGTCTATGCACGGCAGGCTTCAAAACCCTGCGATCAGAAAGTCGTCCGGGTGGCGGCTGTGGCGGCACCGGAAAGGCGCCGTTGTCGGCCGGCGGGGCGTAGTCGATATTGGGTGGCGGCCGGTCCCAGAAGCGCCTGGCGTCGAGCGGCCGCGGAATGATCACCGTGCCGTCATAGCTGCGCGAACAGCCGCTGCCGAAAAGCAGCACCACGCCCAGCAAGAAAGGCCCTATCCGTCCATACATTAGCAACACCCCTGCACGGGCTTATAACGCGGCCTTGGTCCGCCCGACAACCGGACTGAATAACGCAGGAGGAACGCGCTGGTTGCGCCGTTAAGGTTAGCGGATCGTTAATGCTTCTCGGGCACATTCCGCCGACGAACCGCGGAGGGAGGGTTCGGCCTTGATTTTCGGGGTGGGGACAGCATGGCGGAAGCGGACGAAACAATCGGCGCGCGCGGCAAGCGTGAGCCCGGCAAGGCGGTACATCGCCGCGATGCGCCACCGCGCGCGGACATGGATTCGACCGATGCGCTTCGCCAACTGGTCGAGGCAGGCTCGGACTGGGTTTGGGAGACCGACGCCGAACTGCGGTTCTCCTGGCTTTCCCCCACCTACCAGGCGGCCACCGGCATCGATCCGGCCGATGTGCTTGGCCGGTTCCGCTTCGATTTCCTCAACCAGGTCCTGAAGGGTAACCACAGCGCGGCTGCGCATCTGGAGGATCTGCAGGCGCGCCGGCCGTTCCGCGACTTCGTCTACGAACTGAAGGGCGGCGGCGCCGACTGCCGCTGGGTGCTGACGTCAGGCTTCCCACGGTTTGACGGCGAAGGGGAATTTGCCGGCTATCGCGGCATAGGCCGCAATGTCACGGCGCTGGCCAGCGCCTTCGAGACCGTGGAGCAGAACCCGTTGTCGGGCAGCGAACCCGACCGGCATCTTGCCGATCTGGAACGGACGATGGACGCCATGCACATGGGCGTCGTGCTTCTTGATGCCAAGCTCGACACGCTGATCGTCAACAAGGCCTATCGCGACCTGTCGAGGATACCGGACGATGCCGTGACCGTCGGCGCTCCGTTCAGCCGGCTGATGGAACTCAACCGCCGCAATGGCATCTATGGCGACATCGACGAACAGCCGTGGCAGCGCTACCTCGCCACCCGTATCGAGGAGATTCGCGCCGGCTCCGTCGCGCCACGCGAATTTGTCCATGCCAACGGCAGGACGATGATGTTCTCGGTGACGGCGCTGTCCGGCGGCAAGCGGCTCTTGACCTACTATGAGGTCACCGAACTCAAGCGTCGCGATGCCGAGATCGAGAGCGCCAACGCCAAAATCGCCGAGACCTTCGCCAATCTGCGCACCATGGTCGATGAGATGCCGATCGGCGTTCTCGTCCTCGATGCCGATATGCGTGCCGAAGTCATCAATCGCGCCTTCTATGACTTCTGGAGGATCGATCCCGGCCGCGCCGGCATCGGCTCGGCCTTCCGCGAGCTGATGGAAGCCAGCCGCGGCATCGACCCTTACGGCGCCGATGAAATTGCCTGGCAACGTCACACGGCCGAGCGCGAAGCCGAAATCAGGGCTGGCGTCGCCGGCTCCAGGCAATTGCCGCACAATGACGGGCGCACGCTTGTCGCATCGCTGGCGCCGCTGCCCGGCGGCAAGCGGCTCATCTCCTATGTCGACGTCACCGACATGAAGGGCCGCGAGACCGAGGCACAGGATGCGCGCAGGCATCTTGCCAGCGTGCTGGAATCGCTGCCGGCCGGCGTCATCATCTACGACCGCGACGACCAGTTCGTCTTCGCCAACCGCAAGCTGCAGGACTCGCTGCCCGCGCTCAAACCCTTCTGGCAGCCCGGCCGCAGCTTCCGCGAGGCGCTGGAGTTCGGCCATTCGGTCGGCTATTTCCGCTCGAGCGGCGATGCCGGCATCGACAGGCTGTACGAGACCGAACCCGAACGCTGGCTCGACAGCATGCTGGCGCGCTACCACCTGCCAAATTCTTCCTACGAGCGGCTCAATGCCGATGGACGCTGGTACCAGGTCTACGACATGCGCACCGATGACAGCACGTTCATCGGCGTGCGTGTCGACATCACCGACATCAAGAGCCGCGAGGCGGCGCTGCGCGACTCGATGCGCCAGATCGATCTCTTCCGGCACGTTATGGACGAGTTGCCGGTGGCCGCCTTCATCAAGGCGCAGGATCTGAGCATCGAATTCGTCAACAAGGCCTGGTGCGCGATTACCGGCCTCGCAAAGGAAGACGTCATCGGCCGGACCGATCGCCAGCTGTTCGGCGCCGAGGACGCGGAAGGCTACAGCCATGACGACACCGATGTCGTGGCGACCGGCGCCGTGCGTGAGGTCGAGGAGCCCGTCACCCACCGCGACGGCACGGTGCGGCAATTGATGACGCGCAAGAGCCGCCTGGTGGCCATTGACGGATCGGTGCATCTGGTCGGCTCCAGCACCGACATCACCGAAGTCAAGGCGCGCGAGCGGGCTCTGGAAGAGAGCATGCGCGAGAACGAGGTGTTCCGCAGCCTGATCGATAATGTACCGGTGTCGATCTACGCCAAGCGCTCCGATCTCAGGCAGTTCTATGTCAACAAGGGCTGGTGCGATCTGACCGGTCTCGGCAGGGAAGATGCGATCGGCAAGACAGACATCGAGATCTTCGGGCCGGATGGCGAGGCTTTCGTGGCCGGCGATCTGGCGGTGCTGCGCACCGGCGATACCCAGGAGATCGAGGAGAGTGTGACACTCCCCGATGGCAGCGTCAGGCATCAGTTCGCGCGCAAGGGCGCGATGATCGCGTCGGACGGTTCGCTCTACCTGATCGGATCGACCACCGACATCACGGAACTGAAGATGCGCGAGGCGGAGCTCAGCGAGGCGCGCCAGCGCGCCGTGCTCGCCGACCGCGCCAAGTCGGAATTCCTTGCCAATATGAGCCATGAGATCCGCACGCCGATGAATGGTGTGCTGGGCATGGCGGAACTCCTGGCCAAATCCAATCTCGATCCGAAGCAGAAGACGTTCACCGACATCATCGTCAAGTCGGGCAACGCGCTGTTGACCATCATCAACGACATCCTGGATTTCTCCAAGATCGATGCCGGCCAGATGGTGCTCGATCCGGCGCCCTTCAACCTTGCCGAGGCGATCGAGGACGTGGCGACGCTGGTGTCGACACGGGCCAAGGAAAAGGACCTCGAGCTCATCGTGCGCGTCGAGCCGAGGCTCGAAAGCCTGTTCATCGGCGATGTCGGCCGCATCCGCCAGATCGTCACCAACCTGCTCGGCAATGCGGTGAAATTCACCGATGAAGGCCATGTGCTGGTCGATGTGACCGGCGAGAGGGTCCCGGCCGGAACAAGGCTGACGATCTCGGTCACCGACACCGGTATCGGCATCCCCGAGGAAAAGCTGAAGCTTGTCTTCGAAAAATTCAGCCAGGTTGACACCTCCTCGACAAGGCGGCATGAGGGCACCGGGCTGGGCCTTGCCATCACTTCACGGCTGGTCGAACTGATGGGCGGCGAGATCGGCGTCGAGAGCGCCGAGGGCAAGGGCTCGACCTTCTGGTTCACCGTAACGTTGCCCAGGGCCGGACAGCAGAACGGGCAGCGCATCATGCCGGTGGACGTGACCGGCGCGCGCGTGCTGATCGTCGACGACAATGCCGTCAACCGAGCCATCCTGACCGAGCAGATGACTTCGTGGACGTTCGATTCTTGCGCGGCCGAAAGCGGCGCCGAGGGTCTCAAGGTGCTGATCGCGGCCGCCGCCTATGGCGTGCCTGTCGATTGCGTCGTGCTCGACTACCAGATGCCAGAGATGAGCGGTGCCGAAATGGCGCGCATCGTGCGCAACACCGAAGGCCTTGCCGAGACGCCGATCATCATGCTGACCTCGGTCGACCAGTCGCTCGCCAACACCAGTTACCGCGATCTCGGCATCGACGCCCAGCTGATCAAGCCGGCGCGCTCCTCCGTGCTCCTGGAGACGCTGGTCGCGACCATCCAGCGCCATCGCCACACCACGGACATCCCGGTCCAGCTTGCAACCGAGAGACTTGATGCTCCCCAGCGGCCGCCACTGGCGCTGTCCGAACAACGCGCGCAATTGCAGCCGCCGCCGGTTCGTCCGAGGCTGCCTGCCACCGGCGATGGCGGACACAGGCTGGATATCCTCGTGGCCGAGGACAATGAGGTGAACCAGATGGTCTTCACCCAGATTCTTGGCGAGACCGGTTACGGCTTCGAGATCGTCGGCAATGGCCGCAAGGCGCTCGACGCCTTCGGCAAGCTCAATCCGTGCATGATCCTGATGGATGTCTCGATGCCGGAGATGAGCGGGCTCGAGGCGACCGCCGCGATCCGCCAACTGGAGCAGGAAACTGGCACGCATGTGCCGATTGTCGGCGTCACCGCGCATGCGCTCAAGGGCGATCGCGAACGCTGCCTTGAGGCGGGCATGGACGATTATCTGCCCAAGCCGATCAGCCCCAGGGCCCTGCTGGAGAAAGTCGAGCGCTGGCTCGGCGCCAGCCGCCAGGTCCAGCGCAGCGCGGGATAGCAGCGCGCGTCGCCCGGTTCCAAGGATCTGAAGAGGCAAGCCGAGGGAATCAATCGCGGATTTGCTGCTACCCCTACGTGCAATGCCTATGGTGCGATCGCACCATACCAAAGGCGGCGCCGAGTCGGAACAATAGCAAAATCGAATTCCGCCTTTTGCAGTTACGGGCGGGAGCAGCGACCGCCGGAAAGAGACAGCGTCAACCTACCCCAACGGACCTGTTTTTGGCGATGGCCCGGCCACGACACGCTCTGGCTTTGAGCAACGCACTCCCGTCCGGATTTTCTTCACCTGGGAAAGCCCCGCCGAATCCGGCGGTGGCCGCAGCCGGCGGATGGCTCAAGCCCCTGATTTCGGGGGCAAACCTGGACCTGGCCACGACCATCTGCCGTCACCGTCTTTTCGAGTGCCAGCGACGCGTTACCGGGCTGACATGAAACTGTCATGCGACTGTAATAATCGAAGTCTATTGGCCTCAGCGGGCGCCGGTTTTGAATGGCGCCGAGAGACCATCTTCCGAACAGGAGCAGGCCACATGAGACATTTCATCCGCTCGGCGGCCGTTGCGATTGCAATGGCTACAGCGTCTACTTTCACCCTTTCCGCAGCCATCGCAGCTGACCTTTCCGGCGCCGGCTCGACCTTCATCTATCCGGTGTTCGCCAAGTGGGCTGATACCTACAAGAAGGATACCGGCGTCGGCCTCAACTACCAGTCGATCGGCTCCGGCGGCGGCATCAAGCAGGTCATCGCCAAGACCGTGACCTTCGGCGCCACCGACAAGCCGATGTCCGATGCCGATCTGGAAAAGAACGGCCTCGTGCAGTTCCCGATGGTGATGGGCGGCATCGTGCCGATCGTCAACCTCACTGGCGTCAAGCCGGGCGAACTCGTCCTCGACGGCAAGACGATCGCGCAGATCTATCTCGGCGCCATCACCACCTGGGACGACGCCGCGATCAAGGCGCTGAACCCCAGCCTCAAGCTGCCGTCGACCGCGATCGCCGTGGTCCACCGTTCGGACGGCTCGGGCACCACCTTCAACTTCACCAACTATCTGGTGAAGCTCTCGCCCGACTGGAAGGACAAGGTTGGTTCGGACACCGCCGTCGAATGGCCGACGGGCGTCGGCGCCAAGGGCAGCGAAGGCGTTGCCAACACCGTCAAGCAGACGGACGGCGGCATCGGCTACGTCGAATACGCCTATGCCAAGCAGAACAACCTGTCCTACTCCAAGATGCTGAATGCAGCCGGCAAGGTCGTCGAGCCGTCGCTCGAATCCTTCGGCGCTGCCGCTTCGAATGCCGACTTCAAGACCGCCAAGAACTTCAACGTCATCATCACCAACGAGCCTGGCGACACCACCTGGCCGATCGCTGCCTCCACCTGGGTGCTGATCCACAAGGCTCCGGATGATGCCGCTGCCACCGGCGAAGCGCTCAAGTTCTTCGCCTGGGCCTACAAGGACGGCAAGGAAACCGCCAAGGCGCTCGACTACGTGTCGATCCCCGACAGCGTCGTCGACCTGATCAAGGCTTCGTGGAAGGCCGACATCCAGGCCGGCGGCAAGCCCGTCTACGCCGGCGAGTAATATCGTCTGAAGGAGCGTCGCGCCTGCGGCGCTCCTTTTCTCATCAACTTGAAAGAGCCGAGCTTGACATGAGCGCTGTCCAGGAAGCCTTGCCAGCCGTTAGAGGTTCGCGCGACGCCACCGTTCGACGGTTCGCGCTGACCGATTCGATCTTCCATGGAATGACCCGCGCCGCCGCCATATTGGTGCTGGTCCTGCTCGGTGGCGTTGCGATCTCGCTGGTAGCCGGTTCCTGGCAAGCTCTGTCGACCTTCGGCTTCTCCTTCCTGACCAGCGAAAGCTGGAACCCGGTGACGGAGAAGTTCGGTGCCCTGGCGCCGATCTACGGCACCATCATCACCTCGGCCATCGCCATCCTGATCGCCGTGCCGCTCGGCATCGGCATCGCCATCTTCCTCACCGAGCTTTGCCCGCGTCCGCTTCGTCGCCCGATCGGCATGGCGGTGGAATTGCTGGCCGGCATCCCTTCGATCATCTACGGCATCTGGGGCCTGTTCGTGCTGGCGCCGTTCCTGCAGACGACGGTGCAGCCTTTCATCATCAACGTGTTTCACGGCGTTCCGGGCCTCAACGGCCTGTTCGCCGGTCCCCCTTACGGCATCGGCCTGCTGACCTCGGCGATGATCCTGGCCATCATGATCCTGCCTTTCATCACCTCGATCACCAAGGACGTCTTTGATACGGTGCCATCGGTGCTCAAGGAATCGGCCTATGGCATCGGCTGCACGACCTGGGAAGTCACGCGCCGGGTCGTCATTCCTTACACGCGCATCGGCATCATGGGCGGCGTCATGCTCGCTCTCGGCCGTGCGCTCGGCGAAACGATGGCGGTGACCTTCGTCATCGGCAACGCGCACCGCATCTCGACGTCGCTGTTTGCGCCGGCAACGACCATCTCGGCGACCATCGCCAACGAATTCACCGAAGCGGTCGGCGATCTCTACACCTCCTCGCTGGTGGCGCTCGGCCTGATCCTGTTCGTCATCACCTTCCTGATCCTTGCCATCGCCCGCTACATGCTGATGCGCATTGACGCCCGCACCGGAGCCTGACCGATGTCGACAGCCGCATCGCTTCACCAGAGCCGCAAGCGCAAGAATGGCGTGATGATGACGCTGTGCGTCGTTGCCGCCGGCATCGGCCTTGCCTGGCTGGCGCTGATCCTTGGCGCCCTGCTCTACAAGGGCCTGTCCGGCCTCTCACTGTCGGTCTTCACGGAAATGACGCCACCGCCCGGCGATGCCGGCGGCCTGCTCAACGCCATCTACGGCAGCATCGTGATGACCATCATCGGCATCATCGTCGGCACGCCGATCGGCGTGTTGGCCGGCACCTACATGGCCGAGTACGGCCGCTTCTCGAAGCTCACCACCGTGGTGCGCTTCATCAACGACATCCTTTTGTCGGCTCCGTCGATCATCATCGGCCTGTTCGTCTATGAGCTGATGGTGCGGCCGATGGGGCATTTCTCAGCAATCGCCGGCGCCGTCGCACTTGCCATCCTGGTCATCCCGGTCGTGGTGCGCACCACTGAAGACATGCTCAATCTGGTGCCAAACGCCTTGCGCGAAGCCGGCACCGCGATCGGCGCGCCGCGCTGGGTGGTGATCCGCTCGGTTGCCTACCGCGCCGCACTTTCCGGCATCGTCACCGGCATATTGCTGGCCATCGCCCGCATCTCCGGCGAGACGGCGCCGCTTCTTTTCACGGCGCTGAACAACCAGTTCTGGTCGAGCAATCTCAACGCGCCGATGGCCAGCCTGCCTGTCACCATCTTCCAGTTCGCTCTCAGCCCTTACGAGGAATGGCAGCAGCTGGCCTGGACCGGCGCACTCATCATCACATTGACGGTTCTCGCGCTCAGCATCTTTGCGCGCAGCCTGACCGGACGCAGAGAGGACAAATGAGCCAGATGTTGTCTCCAGACATGACGATCGCCGCCGAGGCGGTGGCCAAGGCCAAGATCGAGGTCAAGAACCTCAACTTCTACTATGGCCAGTCGAAGGCCCTGAAGGATATCACGCTGTCGCTGCCCGAACGCAGCGTCACCGCCTTCATCGGCCCTTCGGGCTGCGGGAAGTCGACGCTGCTGCGCGTCTTCAACCGCATCTACGAGCTCTATCCCAAGCAGACCGCCGAGGGCCAGGTGCTGCTCGACGGCCAGAACGTTCTCGACCGCTCGCAGGACCTCAACCTGCTGCGCACCAAGATCGGCATGGTGTTCCAGAAGCCGACGCCGTTCCCGATGTCGATCTACGAGAACATCGCTTTCGGCGTCAGGCTCTATGAGAAGATCAGCAAGGCCGAGATGGACGGCCGTGTCGAGCAGGCGCTGAAGCGCGCGGCACTCTGGACCGAGGTCAAGGACAAGCTCAATGCCAGCGGCCTCAGCCTGTCGGGCGGCCAGCAGCAGCGGCTGTGCATCGCCCGCACCGTGGCGGTGAAGCCGGAAGTCATCCTGCTCGACGAGCCGGCCTCGGCGCTCGACCCGCTGTCGACCGCCAAGATCGAGGAGCTGATCGACGAATTGCAAGCCGACTACACGATCGTCATCGTCACCCACAATATGCAGCAGGCGGCGCGCGTGTCGAAGCAGACCGCCTTCATGTATCTGGGCGAACTGGTCGAGTTCGACAAAACCGAGAAGATCTTCACGTCGCCTCGCGAGAAGCGCACGCAAGACTACATCACCGGCCGCTTCGGCTGATCGCACGCATACGAGGACCAGGATCATGGCCGAACATACAGTCGCAGCCTTCGACGAGGATCTCGGACAGATCAGCAGACTGATCAGCGACATGGGCGATCTCGCCGGCTCGATGGTCGGCGGTGCCACCAAGGCACTGCTGAATTCCGACAATGCTCTGGCACAGCGCGTGGTCTCCGACGACGCCATCATGGATGCGCGCCAGCGCGAGCTCGACGACCGCGCCATCACACTGATCGCCAAGCGCCAGCCTATGGCCGACGATCTGCGTCATGTCGTCGGCTCGATCCGCATGGCCGGCGACCTCGAACGCATCGGCGATCTTGCCAAGAACATCGCCAAGCGCGTCGGCACCGTCGGGCTCAGCGCCACGCCGCGCGATCTTTCGCACTCCATCGACGCCATGGCGCAGCTGGTGTTGATCCAGGTGCAGGGCGTGATCGAAGAGTATGCGGCGCGCGATGCCGCCGCGCTGGCGAAGCTGCGCGCCGACGACGAGCGCATCGACGTCAAATACACCTCCGTCTTCCGCGAACTGCTGACCTATATGATGGAGGATCCGCGCAACATCACGGCTTGCACGCATCTGCTGTTCTGCGCCAAGAATCTCGAACGCATCGGCGACCATGTGACCAACATCGCCGAAAACGCGTACTATGTCCTGACCGGCACGCAACTGCCCGCCAACCGTCCAAAACAGGACGAGACGGCGATGTCGGCGCCGGCGGCCTGAGCGCAGGGGTAACCAATCGATGATCGCACCACGCATCATGGTGGTGGAGGATGAGGAGCCGCTTGGCGTGCTCCTCCGCTACAATCTGGAATCGGAGGGTTACCAGGTCGAGGTGGTGACACGCGGCGACGAAGCCGAAATCCGCCTGCAGGAAAACGTGCCCGACCTTCTGGTGCTCGACTGGATGGTGCCGGCGGTGTCCGGCATCGAACTCTGCCGGCGCCTGCGGATGCGGCCCGAGACCGAGCGGCTGCCGATCATCATGCTGACCGCGCGCGGCGAGGAAAGCGACCGTGTGCGCGGCCTTTCGACCGGCGCCGACGACTATCTGGTCAAGCCGTTCTCGACGCCGGAATTCATGGCTCGCGTCAAGGCGCTGCTGCGCCGCGCCAAGCCGGAAGTTCTGTCCAGCGTGCTCAAGGTCGGCGACATCGTGCTCGACCGCGAATCGCACCGGGTCTATCGCAAGAAGAGCGAGATCCGGCTCGGGCCGACCGAGTTCCGCCTGCTCGAATTCATGATGCGCCATCCCGGTCGCGTGTTCTCGCGCAGCCAGTTGCTCGACAATGTCTGGGGCGAGACGATCTACATCGACGAGCGCACCGTGGACGTGCATGTCGGCCGGCTGCGCAAGGCGGTCAACAATGGCCGCATGCCCGATGTTATCAGGACCATTCGGGGGGCGGGCTACGCGATCCGCGAGGATTAGGGATATGCTGATATTCAGGTGATGCCGGCCTGCGAATGGCGGTTTCCCGCGCTTCCGGTACTCACGGACCCAAATGTCCGCTCCGTTCCGGTTCTCGGAACCCGCCATTCTCGACTCGGCCTGACCTGAATCTCAACATATCCCTGCGCGTTACTCAGGCAACGTTCTTGCCGGCAACGCCTGACTTACCCTGCCCGCCCGGCGCGAAAATCTCCTGGTCGACGAAGGTCAGTGCGCGCATGGCGCAGCCTTCGCGGATCAGCGGCAGTTCGTTCGGTTCGGTGTCGAAGGAAATCGATTTCGAGTGCTGGCCGCCAGCGGTCTGGGCGATCGCCTCGCGCAATGCCGGCTCGATCAGGTCGAAGGCGGCGGCGCTGACGCCGACCATGGCGACGGGTGCGGGATCGATCAGCGCGAACAGGCTGCCGAGGCCATAGCCGAGCGCCTCGCCGGCTTTACGATAGGCTTCGCGCTCGGGCCCGTCCCGTTCCCGCGCCGTCGCGGCCAGTGCCCGCATCTGGGCGTCGCTGACATCTGCGACCGGCTCGGTGTCCTCACCGAGCTGCCGGGCATTGCGCCAGATGGCGTAGTTGCCGGCATAGGCCTCGACGCAGCCGCGCCGCCCGCAGCGGCAGAGCGCGCCGCCTGGCCGATGGATCATGTGGCCGAACTCGCCGCCCGAGGAATGGGTGCCGGTGAACAGCTCGCCCTTCAACACCAGCCCCATGCCGATGCCGTGCGAAAGCAGGATGGCGATGAAGTCGTCGCGGTAACGCTCGGGATCGCGCCAGCGCAGCGCCACCGCCATCATGTTGCAGTCGTTTTCCATGGTGGCGGGGATGCCGAACTCGGCTTCGAGTATATCGGCGAAGGCGATGTCGGTCTGTGGCGTGATCGGCGACCACAGCATCGCCCGGGCCTCGGTGTCTGTGATGCCCTGGATTGCCAGTGCGATGCGGGCGACGCTGCGCACGTCGATATCGGGATCCTCGAGGCGCCGCCGCACGATGGCGACGCATTCGCCGATCAGCGCCTCGCGCGACATGGTCAGCGTGTCCAGCCGGCGCTGTTCCTCCGATATCACCTGGCCGGCATAGTCGATGACGGCGACGGACAGGAAATTCAGCGACAGCACCACGGTCATGACGGCCGCGGCCTCCGGGTTGAGGCCGAGGCCGACCTGCGGCCTGCCGCGCTTCAGCGAGCCGGCCTCGCTCGGCTTGCCTTCGGCCAGGATGCCTTCACCGATCAGATCGGAGGAAATCGCCGATATGGTCGAATGGCTGAGGCCGGTGGTCGCGGCGATCTCGGTGCGCGAGGGCCGGCCGGCCCGGCGCACGGCCGCAATCACCATGGCGCGGTTGCGCCGGCGCAGATCGTCGTGACGGATTCCGACCGACATGTTTTCCACATCCTCCCGGTCGCCGCGGTTCCTCCGGCCCCTCAAACGCCGCGTGCGACACGGTCAAATACTGGCAGAAGCGGCCCGTCCTGTCATTTATTTATTCCGAGGCTCGAAAAAATTCGCAGGGACATCAAAATCCATCAGAATCGTTGTTGACAGCGTTCCGGTGTTGGACCAGTGTTTTTCGAGGCTCGAAAAAATAGAGCCTCTGTGCCGGCCTTAGGGCCAGTTTGGTCGCGCCATACGCGGCGCAGGGAGGAATATCATGAAGAGATTCACAGCCGCCATCCTGGCGGGTGTCGCCATGTCGCTGACGCTTGCGTCGGTCGCGCAGGCGAAGGACAAGGTCATCGGCGTTTCGTGGTCCAACTTCCAGGAAGAGCGCTGGAAGACTGACGAAGCCGCCATGAAGAAGGCCATCGAGGCCGCCGGCGACAAGTACATTTCCGCCGACGCACAGTCCAATCCCGGCAAGCAGCTTACCGATGTCGAGAGCCTCATCTCGCAGGGCGCCAATTCGTTGATCATCCTGGCGCAGGACGCCTCGGCCATCGGCCCGGCCGTGCAGAAGGCGTTGGACGAAGGCATTCCGGTCGTCGGCTATGACCGCCTGATCGAGAACAAGGACGTCTTCTACCTGACCTTCGACAACAAGGAAGTCGGCCGCTTGCAGGCCGCTGCGGTGTTCAAGGCCAAGCCGGAAGGCAATTATGTCTTTATCAAGGGCTCGGGCGCCGATCCGAATGCCGACTTCCTGTTCTCGGGCTCGATGGAAGTGCTCAAGGCGGCCATCGACAGCGGCAAGATCAAGAATGTCGGTGAGGCCTATACGGATGGCTGGCTGCCCGCCAACGCCCAGAAGAACATGGAACAGTTCCTGACCGCCAACGACAACAAGGTCGATGCGGTCGTCGCGGCCAATGACGGCACCGCCGGCGGCGTCGTCGCGGCGCTGACGGCGCAAGGTCTCGCCGGCACCGTGCCGGTGTCGGGCCAGGACGGCGACCATGCCGCGCTCAACCGCATCGCGCTCGGCACCCAGACCGTGTCGGTTTGGAAGGACGCGCGCGAACTCGGCAAGAACGCCGCCGAGATTGCCTCGCAGCTGGCCGACGGCAAGAAGATGACCGACATCGCCGGCGTCAAGGACTTCACGACGCCTGGCGGCAACACCGTCAAGTCGCTGTTCCTGACCCCGGTCGCCATCACCAAGGACAATCTCAACGTCGTCATCGACGCCGGCTGGATCAAGAAGGACGAAGTCTGCGCGGGCGTCGCTGCCGGCAGCGTCGCGGCCTGCAACTAAACGGCGCAATACGGTTCGATATCGACGCCGCGGCCCAAAAGCCGCGGCGTTTCTCCAGGGGCTTCCCGCTTCAAGTGACTGCGGAAAGCAAATAGCATCCATGTTCCGGCATCCGCGCCAGACGGTAAACCGGTGGGAGGATAGCATGACCGACACGACCTCTAATCAACCGGTCGGCAGCACGGCGGCGGACAAAGCGCGTGCATCCGAACTCAGCGCCGTTGGAAGGTTTCTCAAGGCTACCGAACTCGACACGCGCATGCTCGGCATGGTCGGTGCGCTGCTGGTCATCTGGGTCGGCATCCATATCCTGTCGGGTGGACTTTTCCTGACGCCACGCAATCTGTGGAACCTGTCGGTGCAGACCTCTTCGGTCGCGATCATGGCGACCGGCATGGTGCTGGTCATCGTCATGCGCAACATCGACCTCTCGGTCGGATCCGTCGAAGGCGTGATCGGCATGATCATGGGCGTGGCGCAGGCCGAGTTCCTCATTCGCGTCGTCGGTTTCCAGCTTGGAAACCCCTGGCTCTGGATCATCGCGCTGGCGGCCGGCGTGGTGCTTGGTCTCCTGATCGGCGCATTCCAGGGCTTCATCATCGCCTATATGGAGGTTCCGGCCTTCATCGTGACGCTGGGCGGCCTGCTGGTCTGGCGCGGCATGGCATGGCTGATCACCAGCGGGCGCACGGTCGCGCCGCTCGACACAACCTTCCAGCTGATGGGCGGCGGACCACGCGGCTCGATCGGCGCCACCGCCAGCTGGATCGTCGGTGTCGTCGCTTGCGTGGCGGTCGCCTTCATGCTGCTCAACGGCAGGTCGCAGCGCAAGCGGTTCCACTTTCCGCTGCGCCCCGTTTGGGCCGAGACCTTGCTTGGCGTGGTTGCTTGCGCCGCTATCCTTGGCGCCGTCTGGATCGCCAATTCCTATCCATGGCCGATCGGCATCGTGCGCCAGTACGCCCAGCAGAACGGCATTACCGTTCCCGAGGGCGGGCTGTTCATCGCGCATGGCATTGCCATACCGGTGCTGATGGCGGTGGCAGTGGGCATCATCATGACCTTCATCACCAAGCGCACGCGTTTCGGCCGCTATGTCTTTGCCATCGGCGGCAATCCGGAGGCGGCCGAACTCGCCGGTATCAACACACGCTGGGTGACCATGAAGGTGTTCATGATCATGGGCGTGCTGGCCGCGATCAGCGCGGCGATCTCGTCGGCGCGGCTCAACGCGTCGACCAATGCGCTTGGCACGTTGGATGAACTTCTGGTCATCGCCGCCGCTGTCATCGGCGGCACGTCGCTCGCCGGCGGCGCCGGCACGGTGATGGGCGCCATGCTGGGCGCGCTTCTGATGCAGTCATTGCAGTCGGGCATGGTGCTGCTCGGCATCGACTCGCCGCTGCAGAGCATCGTCGTCGGCGCCGTGCTGGTCATCGCGGTGTGGCTCGACACCGTCTATCGCAAGCGGGTTTAGGGGAGAAACGATCATGGCCGACAAAACCGCTCCCGCAACTTCCCCCACAACTGCCCCCTCTGGCACGCCGCTGATCGACATGCGCAACATCTCGATCGCCTTTGGCGGCATCCGCGCCGTCGACGATGCCTCGATCGATCTTTTCCCCGGCGAGGTCGTGGCGCTGCTCGGCCATAACGGCGCCGGCAAATCGACGTTGATCAAGATCCTCTCCGGCGCCTACAAGCGCGATGCCGGCCAGATCTTCGTCAATGGCGAGGAGGCTTCGATCGCCAATCCGCGCGATGCCAAGAAATACGGCATCGAGACGATCTACCAGACACTCGCGCTGGCCGACAATGTCGACGCCGCCGCCAATCTGTTCCTCGGGCGCGAGCTGATGACCGGCTGGGGCACGCTCGACGACGTTGCCATGGAGGCCGAGGCGCGCAAGGTGATGGGCCGGCTCAATCCGCGCTTCCAGCGCTTCAAGGAGCCGGTGATCAAGCTGTCGGGCGGACAGCGGCAATCGGTGGCGATTGCGCGCGCGATCCTGTTCAACGCCCGCATCCTGATCATGGACGAGCCGACGGCCGCCCTTGGTCCGCAGGAGACGGCGCAGGTCGGCGAACTGGTCAAGCAGCTCAAATCCGATGGCATCGGCATCTTCCTGATCAGCCACGACATTCACGATGTGTTCGAACTGGCCGACCGGGTCTGCGTCATGAAGAACGGCCAGGTCGTCGGCACCGCGCGCACCACCGATGTCACCCAGGACGAGGTGCTCGGCATGATCATCCTGGGCAAATGTCCTCCGGGCGCCATTCCCGGGCCGGGCGCGCTGAAGATCGCCGCCTGAGGCTGTCGGCGGCCCGGTATGGGCTTGATTGGCATCGCCCGTTGCCGCTCACGTGATATGCCAGTGACCGCGATGGCTTGGCCTTGCCATTGTGTTGGCCCGGCGACTTGCCCATAAAGGTCCGGTATTGCCCATGGACCACATCATCCGTTGAAGAAACTTTTTCCGATTGTCGCGTTCATCGCCGTTGCGCTGATCAGCATGACCATGGCGGGGTTCGCCTATTTCGCGACGCAGGAGGCCTCCCGCATCAAGTTCGAAGCGGCGGCCGACGATGCACTCAACCGGATCGAGAGCCGGATCGACCTGCATTTGTCGCTGCTGCGGTCGACACAGGCGCTGTTCGATGCCCGCAATGGCGACATCTCCCAGAACGAATTCAAGGCGTTCTTCAACGCGCTGGATGTCGACAACAATTTCGCCGGCCTGCGCGGCATCGGCTTCCTCGGCCTCGTCAAGACGGGCGACGAGGCGGCGGTTGAACGCGACATCCTCCATGATTTTGGCGTCAGCCATCCGGTCTATCCGGAAACGACGCAGCCCTGGCGCGCGCCCATCATGCTCTTCGAACCGCTGGATCCGTCCAATCAGGCCAGTATCGGTTATGACATGTTCAGCGAAGCGGTGCGGCGCGCGGCGATCGAGAAGGCAATGGCCGATGATCAGCAGCACGCGAGCGGCCTGGTGCAACTGGGCCAGGGCACGGGTGCCACGCAGACCTTCCCCGGCTTCCTGGTCTTCGTGCGGCTCAACGTCGAAACCGCGCCGGAGGTCATCAACGCATCGCGGTCCTCGACCGCGGGCTTTCTCTATGCAGCCTTCCGGGCCCGCGACCTGTTCCAGATCGCGCTCAGCCGCGCGCCGCTGCTGCCGGTCAACACCGAGATCTATGACGGCGCGGCGAACAGCGACAATCTGTTGTTCCGGTCGGAGACGCCGCCGGCTTCGTCCTTTGGCGACCGGCTGCTGGTCACCCGCAAGATCACGGTGGCCGGCCGGCCGTGGACGGTGCTGTTCAGGCCGACCAGCGCCTTCTCGCAGCCGTCGTCGCGCGCCATCCCGGTGATGCTGGGGCTGTTCGGCCTGCTGGCGGCGGGCGCCATCGCACTGGTGGCGCGCTATCAGGAGCGCGCCTATGAGGCGGCATCGCGCCTGCACGAGACGACCGAAAAGAGCCTGCTCGAAAAAGACCTGATGCTGCAGGAGATGAAGCATCGCATCAAGAATTCGATCACCCGGGTGCTGGCGATCGCGCGGCAGACGGCTTCGCGGGCGACTGACGTCAACGAGTTCTCGGCATCCTTCTCGGCCAGGCTGCAGGCAATGGCGGCCTCCCAGGACATGCTGACGCGCTCGCGTTGGCAGAAGGCCGATCTCGCCGATCTGCTGCGCATCGAGCTTGGCCAGGTGTTCGGCAAGGACCTGCCCGAGGGGTTGCTGTCAGGACCGGAGGTGCTGCTCGACGAGACCACGACGCAGGCGCTTGGCCTGACCTTTCATGAGCTGGCAACCAATGCGCTGAAATACGGCGAAGCCGGCAATTCCGCCAATTCGCTCAGGAGTGACTGGGCGCTCAAGGTGGACTGGTCGGTGGAAGGGCGTGGGCGCGAGCGGACGCTGGCGCTGAACTGGCGGGAGGCCGGAAAGAAGAAAGTCGAGGCGCCGGCCGAGACCGGATTCGGCACCAAGCTGATCGACCTCAATGTCACGCGCGAGCTGCGCGGCACGATCAAGCGCGATTTTCAGGCCGATGGTCTGAAGGTGGAAATACGAATCCCACTGACTGGCTGACGGCGACCAGCCAGGCGGATGGCAATCGAACGCCAATACGTACAAAATCCGGAGGCCGGCGGGCCGGCCTCCGGATCGAAGTTTCGACTATCGCCGGATTAGTTGCAGCGCGCCGTGTAAATCCGGCCGCGATGATCGCGATACTGGCAATAGCCGTTCTGCAGCTTGCGAACCAGCAGGCCGGAACCGGCACCGACAGCCGCACCGATCAGCGCGCCCTTGCCGCCGCCGACCAGACCGCCGATACCGGCGCCAATCAAGCCGCCGCCAACGACGTCCTGCTCGGTCGAGGTGCAGCCGCTGAGAGCGGCCACCGCAACCATGGCAATAATCATCTTCCGCATAGAGTCACTCCTCACTTTGTGTCCACACTTTGGTAAGCTCCAACAGCCATTTAGCACGAAATGACGGCCTTTGCTGCTCGAATTTATTGTTGGCTAAGATAGTCTTTTTCTGGGCGTACTGCGTTAGATGCCATGACCAGGCTGGAAATGGCAAGCGAAGCTTCGAGGCTGCCATCGGGACGCACATTCCAGACGATCTGATCATAGTCATCCTCGAGCGCGGGATCGACAGCGAGACACTTGGCGACAATATGCTGCGCCTGTCCCTGCACGTCGCCCATGGCGAAGGGACGCTCGGCGGTGCATGCGTCGGCGGTTTCGAAAATGCTCACCGGCACCTGCAGTTCGTGGCACTCGGTCATCGAATTGCTGCAACCGATGACCAGCAACAATGCAGCGATGTGTTCCATGGCGACGTGTCCTCTCGCCACAATAACGGCCCAGATCGGCCGAAAGTTCCTGAGCGACCGGGGTGGACACACGAATAATGCCAGCGCTGCAAGCGGTTGAACGCCGGGCAATGTTGCCGGCAGGGGATTTAGGTCAGGTCAGCTGGAACACGGCGATTAGGAGAATTGTCGCGGCCGCCGCCAGGACGATGCCCCACAGCAATGCGTGATGCGATAGGGAAAGCGGTTCCGCGGATGCTTCGGGATCCTGAAATTCGCCCATCGAAACACGGGCGGCCTGTTCCAGTCTGTTTATGTCGGTGACCGTCAAGCATTTCCTCCCCACACCGTGCCGCAGCCCAGTGGGTTGCAGCCGTATCTGGGTAAAACAGCATCCGCTCCTATGGTGAACAGCCGGTTAAGGATCGTTGCTTACCGCCAGAGCCGGATGATTTCAGGTCAGATCGACCTGAAATCTGAATCCGCCTCTAAATCAAAGAGATAGAGTCACTCACTGCGTCTCGAAATTGCTGTGCGGGACGACAAGGCGGTATTCAAGGCGGCCGTCCGCGATGTCGAGGCTCGCGGTTCCGCTGAGCGATGTAGGCACCACCCGCTCCAGCGCGACGCTGCCGAAACGCTTTTGATTCCCCCCGGCCGCCATTGGCTCCTGTGGTCTCGGCCCATGTCAGCGACAGGGCGACCTCGCCAGTGGCGGCGGTGTTGAGATTGGCGGTCACTTCGACGAATCCATCCGGCCGGGACAGGGCGCCGTAGCTGACCGAGTTGACGGCGAGCTCATGCATCGCCAGGCCGATATGCAGGGCGGCATTGGGATTGAGATAGGGATTGGCGCCCCGGAAGCGAAGGCCGTGCGACGTGTTCGTTCCGTAGCGGCCGACCTGGCTCGTCACCAGTTCATGAAGGGCTGCACCGCGCCAGTTCGAGGACGTCACCAGATCCTGGGAGGAGGCCAGCGACTGCAGCCGGCCGCGAAAACGCGTCAGGAAGTCGCCGATGCCATCGGAATAGCGACCGGTCTGGGTCGCGATGCTCTGGATGATCGCCAGGAGGTTCTTCGAGCGGTGGCTGACCTCGCGCAGCAGCGTTGTCAGTGTCTGTTCGCGCCGCTTCTGCTCGGTCGTCTCGACCATGGTGGTGACGACACCTTGCACGTCACCGGCGTCACCCCGGTCGGCATCGACCCAGATCTGAAACCAGCGGACGCCGTTCTCGACCGGAACACTGATCTCGAGCCGCTCTGGGTTGCCGGTCGCGACCACGTCGCGCTTGGCGGCGCTGATGCGGTCTGCCTGCGCCATCGGTAGAATGCCATTGCCGTCGGAATTGTCCGAGGCCCAGGGCGCGCGCACGTTGCGAGCCCATACGGTTTTCATCTCGCGATCCTGATAGAGAACGGAAATGCCGGCATTGTGCAGTGCGTGGAGAAGAGCCCGGCCAAGCTGCATGCCACTTTCTGCCGGATGCAGGGCGATGACTTCGTCGCTCCGTGCGCCTTCCGTTCTATCTGCAGTCCTGGAGCGCATCGGTCGATTTGTCCACCCAACTCAGGCTGAACGGCTCACTGTGAAATGGGTTCCCAAATGAAATTTCCCGGAAACCTGTCCCCTAAAACGGTCCGCCGGACGGTGCCTTTTGAAGGGCTCCGTCCGGCGGTGGCTGGAAACCGTTTGAGGGGTGCGGCTTCCAGTGTTCGCTCGGATAGGTGTTCGCCCTCACGCCCGTTTGAACAGGCCGGCCAGCAGCGAAATGACCAGGAAGGCGAGAAAGATGAAGAACAATATCTGCGCGATACCGGCAGATGTGCCGGCGATGCCGCCGAAACCAAGCGCGCCGGCTATGATCGCCACGACGAGAAATACGAGCGCCCAGTAGAGCATGGTTCATCTCCTTCCGAATGATGCAGGGAAACGTGGGTGGATGCGGTTTGTTCCACCCTTTGCTGAAAAAGACGGCGCTTGCAAATGGTTCGCAGTGGAGCTCTCGAAATTCTCGGTTGATGGATCGGGTTGCCAAAAGGCCGCCCGATGCATCGCATCGAACGGCCTTTGATGTCGGGTATTCCTGCCGGAAAAGCAGCGGACCTAAAGCGCGTCGCGCTGAAACGGGTTCATGCGACGCGCTTTAGATCTTTACTTTTATGCATGTCGTTCCCCCAAAACCGAGATCACTTTTGGGCGACAGGCATTAGGCGGCGGCCTTCGCCTGGCGGTCGAAGAACAGCGCCTGGCTGATCAGCGCCTTGACCATGTCGGGATTGAACGGCTTGGTCACCAGGAAGGCCGGTTCGGGGCGCTCGCCGGTCAGCAGGCGCTCGGGAAAGGCGGTGATGAAGATCACCGGCACCGAGGTTGACGACAGGATCTCGTTGACCGCCTCGATACCCGAGCTGCCGTCGGCGAGCTGGATGTCGGCCAGCACCATCTTCGGCCGCGTCTTGCCGAACATCGTCACCGCTTCGGCGTGCGTGCGCGCCGTCCCGACGACACGATGACCGAGGCTCTCGACCATCTCCTCTATGTCCATGGCGATCAGCGGTTCGTCCTCGATGATGAGCACGTCGGTCGCCACCTGGCGGGAAATCTCATTGCTTGCCTGGGCAAGCAGCTCGGAGAATTGCTGGTCGCCGACGTCCAGTATCTCGGCCGCCTCGTCTTCGCTGAAGCCTTCGACGGCAACCAGCAGGAAGGCCTGGCGCGGAAGAGGCGCGATCGCATTGAGATTGGCGGCGGCGCGCTGCTCCCATGCCGATTGGGCCTGCTCCTGTGGCACGCGGATGGCCACCGAGGTGAAGAGTTTGGCGAAAACCTTGTAGAGCGCGATACGGTCGCTCGATGCCTCGGGGAAGATGTCGACGTCGGCTATGATGGCCTCAAGCATCGCAGCGACCAGCGCGTCGCCGCTCTCTTGCGATCCCGAGACGGCACGCGAGAAGCGGCGCAGGAACGGCAGGTGCGGTGCGATGGTGGCGGATAAACTCATGGTAAGACGTCTCCCTCAGAATGACGTGATTGCACGGATTGCAGGCCAAGCTGATTGCAGGCCCCGCTAATACAACGCGGATTTTCCGAAAAAGTTCCGGCCGATATGGAACGAATAGGCGAGAGCGGCGTTTCAGTGTCGGGATGGGCAACCAGACGAGGGTGCCGCTTGCCTTGTGTTGAGTTGAATATGAGCGGCCTGGGCGCTGGGAATATAAGGGCGAAATGAAGGACATGACGAAAGATATTTTGGCTGGCGCCGTGGGCAGGCGCCGGAACGGTGCCGGCGATCCGCTCGGGCCGAACTCCGAAATCGGTCGCAAACTCAAACAATATTATGACGAGCTGGTCTCCGACGATGTGCCGGATCGCTTCGCCCAGTTGCTCAGCCAGCTGGAACAGGCCGAACCCGCACAGAAGAAGGACTGAGGCATGGCAGCGGTCTCCCAAGGCTTCAAGACCGATCTGCTTGGGGCAATCCCGAGCTTGCGGGCCTTTGCCGTGTCGCTGACGCAGAATGCCGACAAGGCCGACGACCTCGTTCAGGAAACGCTGGTCAAGGCCTGGGACAAGCATGAGAGCTTCCAGCCCGGCACCAATCTCAAGGCATGGCTTTTCACCATCCTGCGCAATGAATTCTATTCACAGATGCGCAAACGCGGCCGCGAGGTGCAGGACAGCGACGGCATCATGACGGCCAGGCTTGCCGTGCATCCGGCCCAGCACGGCCAACTCGACCTCAAGGATTTTCGTGGCGCTCTCGAGCAATTGCCGGAAGACCAGCGCGAGGCCATCATCCTCATTGGCGCTTCAGGCTTCTCCTATGAGGAGGCCGCCGAAATCTGCGGTTGCGCGGTCGGAACGATCAAGAGCCGCGTCAGCAGGGCCCGCACGCGCCTGCAGGAAATCCTGAAGATTTCGGGCGAGGACGAATATGGTCCCGATGCGATCTCGGCTCAGGTCACGGGGACGGCGGCGCATTAACGCGAGGTCTGGACAACGGGATGCGGATGCGGCCGCATCGGTCTCATCCGGGAGAGCCACGTCCATAGGCCAGCGCGACCGCTTCGACGAGATCTTCGCCTGAATAGGGTTTGGTGACCAGCCGCACCCCCGGAAAGGATGCCTTGATCTCGTCAGCGTCCGAATAGCCGGAGGCAAACACGAACGGGACGCCTGTTTCACGTAAACCGGCTGCGAATTCGAGCGTCGAGGTGCCGCCCAGCATCAGATCAACGATGGCCGCGTCGAATTGCGTTGCGATCTTTCGGTCATCGATCTCGGCAAGGTCGCGGGCAACCACCACCTCGCCGGCTCCGTGGTCGCGGCAGAGCTGCTCGACATCCATGGCGATGAGGAATTCGTCCTCCAGGACAAGAATTCGCAATCCGTCAAGCAAATGGGGCACGGGTAATCGCTCCTTGAAACGCCGGGAGTCATGATCGCAATTCCGCGCGCTGTCATTTAAAAAGACATGCCACCAGCGGCGGAACCCGATCCCCGGCAAAGCGTTTGAAACCGGCCTGCCGACCGGCAGGCTTTCGAAGGGGGTCGAAATGCCAAGCCAGAATGCACGTTCTTTCGCAAGCCGCCAATACCCTTGCGAAAATTGCCCGTTGCGGCCCCTGCCCGTGTTCCGGGAGTTCGAAAAAGAGGAACTCGCCTTCATCAGCACATTCAAGAAGGGGGAACTGGCGGTCGACAAGGGCGCCACGGTCCTCGTGGAAGGAAGCCACAGCGCCCATCTCTACACGGTGCTGTCCGGCTGGGCGTTCCGCTACAAGCTGTTGCCGGACGGGCGCCGACAGATCCTCAACTATCTCATGCCCGGCGATCTCATCGGCCTGCAAGGCAGCGTCATGGGGGAAATGCAGCATTCCGTCGAGGCCCTGTCGCCAATGCTGCTGTGTGTCTTCGAGCGCGACAATCTGCACGAGCTCTACCGCAACCATCCGGGTCTCGCCTACGACATAACCTGGATCGCGTCGCGTGAAGAACGCATGCTGGACGAGAACCTGCTCAGTGTCGGCCGCCGCAGCGCGATCGAACGCGCCGCCTACCTTATCGCCTTCATCGGCAGCCGCGCCAAAGTCGTCGGATTGAACGGCAAGAAATCCATCCAGATTCCGATCACGCAGCAGCACATCGCCGACACGCTTGGCCTCTCGCTGGTTCACACCAACAAGACGATCCGCAAGCTGATGGACCGCAAGCTGATCGTCTGGCGCGATGGTGGTTGCGAGGTCGTCGACAATGAAGCGCTCAAGTTGCTCGCGGGCTGGGAAGGGCTGGGCGAGGGGCGTCGCCCTCTGATCTGAGACGCACCTCTCGCCATGGATTGGCGATTGGTGCGCACGCGCATGTTTTTCGGCTAGAGCAATTTCACTGTTTCACGGAAACAGCGAACTGCTCTATCTCTTTGTTTTGACGCAACTCCCAAGGGAAAGTGCTACGCACTTTTCCCGGGAAAACCGTTTCGCACTTTTCCTGGAGTTGCTCTAGTTTGTCCCGATGCCGGAACCTTGAGACGCACGGCGCGTTTGAAATCGAGCAATCACAAGGAGTTAAGCAATGGCAACCGCTGCAGGGAAGACCGCCAACGAAGCGCGGGCAAATTCGGACCTCGAAGCCGACATCCGTCAGTTGAAGGCCGATATCGACAAGCTTACCAAGCAGTTGGCCAAGACCGGTGAACATGGCTATGGCACCGCCCGCCGCGCGGCCACCGAGGGAGTCGAGCAATTGCGCGCGCAGGGTGAAGCTGCGTTTGACAGCCTTCGCGGCAGTGCCAAGGATATCGAGGCGCAGTTGCTGGCAAATGTTCGCGAAAAGCCGGTGACGTCGCTGGCGATCGCCGCCGGCGTTGGCTTCCTCTTCGCGCTGCTTGCGCGTCGCTAGTTCCGCCTGAGATGGGTCTGCTGGCATCCCTGCTCTCGGGTTTCGCCTCGGGTGAAACCATCGCCGCCATACGTCGCGCACGTACGGCGGCCATCGTGTATGCGATAGCCGCTTTGGCGGCACTTTGCGGCCTCGGCTTTCTGGTCGGGGCGGCCTATATCTGGGCCGCCGCCCGTTATGGATCATTCTCCGCGGCGCTTGGCTTCGGTGTCGGCTTCCTGGTGATCGCCGGCCTCGTGCTTCTGGTCCATCGGCTGATGTCCGGCGCCCGTGCCCGCAGCGAGGCAAGGCGGCGCAAAGCCGACATGAGGGCGCTCGGCATTACGGCGGCACTCGCCGTGCTGCCGGTATTGCTCAAGGGAAAAGGCGGCCTCGGTGTCATTCTGGGCCCGGCCGTGGCGCTCGCCGCCTATGCCATCTACCGCGAGAATGTGAAGCCCGACGATCCGGATGGCGGGGAGGGGAAATAACGCTGCCGCTCCCGATTATGATCCGTCACTTGGACAGATCCTCCAACGGCATCGATATTTCGGCGAAGACGCCTTCCGGCCGGAATTCATGGGTCACTTCGCTTGAAATGACCTTGGCCAGGCTGCGGCGGATGAGGATCGAGCCGAAGCCGTGGCGCTGCGGCGGGGCGACTGCCGGTCCGCCGCTTTCGCGCCAGGTCAACACCAGCCGACGGCTGCCCTTCCTGCCTTGTGTCTTCCAGTCGAGATCGACCTTGCCCGATGCAATCGACAGCGATCCATATTGCAGCGCGTTGCTGGCCAGTTCGTGCAGGATGAGTCCGAGGCCGACGGCCTGATCGGGCGACAGCAAGAGGTCGGCGCCGGAGATGGTGATGCGCGGCTGGTCGGCTGTGTCAAAGGGCCTGATCTCGATCTGGACGAGCTCGCGGATGCCGATGCCGCGCCACTCGCGGTCGGACAAGAGATTGTGGGCGATGCCCAGCGCCTGAAGACGGGCGCTGAAAGCTTCGAGGAATTCGCTCGGCTGGCGGGCATGGCGCACGGTCTGCGTCGCCAGCGCCTGGACGGTCGCCAGCGTGTTCTTGACGCGGTGGTTGAGCTCGCGCAGCAAAGTCGTTGCCGCTCGTCGCCGAGCTTGCGTTCGGAAATGTCGTAGTTGACGCCGAAGATCAGCGTCGGCTTGCCGTCGCCGTCGCGCTCGATGACGCGGCCGCGCGTGGCCACCCAACGTGGCGGATGAAAGCCCTTCACGCGGTATTCGCCAAAATAGTCGTCGCTGCCGGACAGGGCATCGCGGAAGCGGGTTTCGGTCTGGTAGACGTCGCGCGGATCGATGGCAGTCAGGATGTCGCGCGCCCGCAGACGGGTCGAGCGCGGCAGGTTGAACAGTTCCGACAGCCGGACATCGCATTCGATCATGTCGGTGCGGATATCCCATGCCCAGCTGGCAAGCGAGGCCGCGTCGAGCGCGATGGCCCGCCGCTTCTCCTCGCGCGCCAGGGCGGCCTCGGCGATGGCGCCGCTGCGGGTCGCGTCCTTCAAGGTGAACAGGCTGGCGGCAAGGCTGGCCAGCGTCTTCAACTGATCGAGCTTGGCGCCGGAGGGATAGGCGTGCGGCTTGCGATCGAGCACGCACAGCGTGCCGATCCTGGCACCCGCCACCACCATCGGCGCGCCGGCATAGAAGCGCACATGATGCTTGCCGGTCACCAGCGGGTTGGTTTTGAAGCGCGGGTCCGTCGTCGCGTCCGTCACCACCATGGGATCGTCGCCGGCGGCGATGGCGTGGGCACAGAAGGAGATGTCGGTCGCGGTCTCGGTCTGGTCGAGGCCAAAGCACGACTTAAACCATTGCCGTTCGAGATCGACCAGCGTGACCAGGGCGATCGGCGCCTGCATCACAGCCGCGGCAAGGCTGCTGATGCGGTCGAAATCCGGATCGGCCGCCGTATCCAGCATCTCCAGCCCGTGCAGCACGGCCAGCCGGTCTTCGGCATTGACCGCGAGCGCCACCTCGGCCGGCAGGCTCGCCCCTATTTCCGCCTTGCTGTTCACCCCAATCCCCAAATGCCCATGCCGGTCTTCGCCGTCTTGCCGATCCAACGGCCCATGGCAAGGTGGCATTCCCGGAACCATCCTAGCGAGGAACCGTTACCCGACCGTGATTTGCCGAAGGCGCCCACGGGCGCGGAGCGAGACAAGGACCGGCCATGGCCAAGATCATTCCCGAGGACAAAGCGCGTCAGGGGCGGTGGGGCTGGCACGGCCTGCGCATCCTGATCGCCGCGCTGCTTCTGGCCTTTGCTGCCTGGGGCATCGCCGAAATCTACGGTGAGGCGACCAAGACACCGGCGACGCAGCAGGGAAGCGCGCCGAGCGGCTAGATTTTCGGCCGTCATCGTTGGAGATCGCATCAGGCGGCCTTTGCCTCGGCAATGCTGGCCGGCACCAGGACATTCAGCGCGCCGGGCCGGATTTCGATCGTCGTCTCATGCTCGAGCCTGACCAGTTCGCCGTCCATGACGGCGCGGAATTTTCTGCTGCCGGAATGGATTTTCAGGACGGTGCGGTCAGCCTGATGGATTTCGACATGTTCATTGTCACGCCATTTGCCGCGCGCCACATTGAAGAGGAATTTCACCAGCTCGGCGCGCTGCTGCGCCACCGTGACATAGATGCCGAGCACGCCACCCGAAGGATTGTCCGCATAGGGCAGATGGCCCTCACCGAACAGATTGTTGGTGACGCCGATGCCTGAGATGCGCGTCGTCATCTCAGCCTTGCCGATGGTGAGCGTGACGTTCATCGCCGGCGGGTTCTTGATTGTCGCCCATGCCGCCTTGGCCGAAGCTCCGATCTTGCCCAGGCGCGAGCCGAATTCCATTCCCTGGCGCAGCTGCACCATCTTCGCATGCATGCCGATCGAGAATTGATGAATGAAGGGCCGGCCGTTGGCGGTGGCCACGTCGACGGCGATGATCTCACCATCAGCGAAGGATTTCAGCGCGGCATCGAGCGACTGCGGAATGCCGAGGCCGCGCGCAAACAGGTTCATGGTGCCGGCCGGCAAGATGGCAAGCGCCTTCTTCGTGCCCATCAGCCTCGCGGCCGCCGCTGAAATGGTTCCGTCGCCGCCACCCGCCAGCACCACATCGACGGCGCGGTGCGAAGCCGCGCTGTCGAGGCTTTCCACCACGTCCTTGCCGGCAACCACGTCAATGCTCAAGGAGTGGCCTGCCGCCTCCAGCGTCTGGCGCATCCTGTCGGAAAAAGCGGCGAGGTCGGTGGTGCGCAAGGTGCCCCCATCCCGGTTCAGCACCGCTGCAAATTTCATGCCCCGCTCCGTTGTTTCAGCCCAAGACGGCCGGAGGAGCCCAGCCGCAGGCTGAAACGTGGCGATGCGGGAAAGGTTCCGTTGGAAAGGTGCAATTCAACGCGGGTTCACCAACCGCCCGCGCAACTGCTGCGTGTTTTTCCGACGCGAAATCCACGCCAGTTTTGTCGGAACAACGGCATGGTCACGACGTTGTGAACCCGTGGAGATGCCGCGCCCGATCTTCCCAGCAACGGTTCAATCGGGCGCGGCGCGCATGAAATCACGCACCAGGAGAGACTATCATGATACGCACTCTTTTAGCCACGACCGCACTCGCAACGTTGATCGCGACGGGCGCCTTTGCGCAGACCGCGACGACCCCGGCTCCGGCCGACGCTCCTGCCGTTCAGGCGCCGGCCGCAGCCGCTCCGGTGGCGCACGCCGAAGGCAGTATCGTCACCAACATCATCGGCGAATCCGTCTATAACGGCACAGGCGACGACGCCGAGAACATCGGCAAGGTCAGCGATGTCGTCTTCGACAAGGACGGCATGGCAAAATCGGTTGTCATTGGCGTCGGCGGCTTCCTTGGCGTCGGCACTAAGAATGTCGCGTTCGACTATGACAAGCTGCAGTGGGCCGAAAAGAACGGCGACCGCTGGCTGGTTGCCCAGACCACCAAGGACGAACTGACGGCGCATCCTGAGTTTGACAGCAAGCCCTATGGCGCCGCGCCGGCTCCTGCCACTTCCACCGACGCGGCAGCACCGGCAGCTCCTGCGACGACGGATACCGCGCAGGCTCCTGCCGCCGCCTCCGCCGAACCGGTGAAGCGTGGTGATGGCAACCTTGCCACCAACATCATTGGCGAGACCGTCTACAACGGCACCAGCGATGACGCGCAGAACATCGGCAGCGTCAATGACATCGTGCTTAACAAGGAAGGCAAGGCGGAATCGCTGGTCATCGGCGTCGGTGGTTTCCTTGGCCTCGGCGCCAAGAATGTCACCTATGATTTCAGCAAGGCGCAGTGGGCGGAGAAGAACGGCGACCGCTGGCTGGTGGCGCAGACCACCAAGGAAGAGCTGCAGGCGCAGCCGGATTTCAACCGCAAGGCCTATGACCCGGTGCCGGCAACGACGGCATCCAACGAACCGGCGGCAACCGCGCCAGCCGCTCCTGCTGCCGCTCCGGCTGACAAGACAGCTGCTACGCCTGATGCCATTGCCCCTGATCAGACTCAGACGGCTGCCATCGACAAGTCCGCTCTGACCGAGATGCCGGTTGGAGAAATCAGAGGTGACGATCTGAAGGGTGCGACGGTCTACGGCGCCAACGACGCCAAGGTCGGGGAGATCGGCGATGTCGTACTGACGCCCGACAAGAAGACCGACGCGGTGATCGTCAATGTCGGAGGCTTCCTTGGCATCGGCGAGAAGGAGGTGGCGGTCGGTCTGGATAATCTCAAATTCATGACCGACAAGGACGGCAAGAAATATCTCTACACCACCTTCACCAAGGAACAGCTCGAGGCACAGCCTGCCTATGACAAGGGCAGCTATGCCGAGAAGCGCGACCAGCAGCGGTTGATTGTGAAGTAGGGCAGTAGGGCAGTAGGGCAGCGGCGTCGGTGCCGGTGTATCCAAACTCCTGCCTTACTGCCTTACGCCTTCACTCCCTCACTGCCTTACTCACATGTCCCACCACGCCATTGTCCGTTAACTCCGCCAGCGCCAGTGACTGGTCGAGATGTTCGGCCCGCCAGGCGAGAAGCCGTTCGGCGAATTCCAGACGGGTGGACAGATGCGCGGGGCTGGTGGCGAGGTTGGTCAGTTCGCCAGGGTCGGTCTCGACGTTGAAAAGCAAGGGTGGCAAGCCGCCGCCGAAATGCACGTATTTGAATTTTTTGGTGCGGATGACAGCCAGGTTGCACTGGCGAGAGGCAATGCCGAAATGCGCTTCGGCCTCGCCATCGGCGATCGAGCGGAAGTCGAACTCCCAATGCGCGGCGTCGCGCCAGATAGCGGGGGTTCCGCCGCTCAGGAATGGTTTGAGCGACCATCCGTCGAGATGTGGTTCGGGCGGCTCGCCAAGCAGGTCTATAAGCGTGGGCAAGATGTCTACCGCTTCGGTGAAGCGATCGACCGTGCCGCCGGCAGCCTTTGCCATGCCGCGGATCGCGAATGATCAGCGGGATATGGTAGCTGCCATCGAAGTAGCCGCCCTTGCCCAGCATGAAATGATCGCCCATCATCTCGGCGTGATCCGAGGTGAGAACGATGATTGTGTCGTCCCACGCGCCCGAAGCCTTGAGCGCCTGCCATACCAGGCCAAGCTTTGCGTCGACCTCCGAGATCATGCCGTAATAAATCGCCCGGATGCGGCGGAAATCATCCTCGCTCCAGTCGTGCACCTTGCCCGCGGCGCCGGGGCGGAATTTCGCGCGTTTCTGCCGGCTGAGATCATAGGCGAGATAGGGATGGCTTTGCGCTTCGGCCCGCCAGCTCTCCGCACGGTGAAAGGCCGGGCCGTCGGCTGGATCGTATTGTGTGTTGTAGGGCTCCGGTACGATGAACGGTGGATGCGGGCTGATGAAGGAAAGATGCGCGAACCAGGGCGTGGCCTGCTCCTGCTCGCCGAGCCAGCGGCGAAACTCGCCGACAAGGAAAGCCGCCGGCGTCTGGTCTTTCGAATAGATCGGCGGTGCCTCGGTCACGGCGTCGCCGCTGTCGTCCTCGTCTACGGGACGGTGGATGCCTGGAAATCCGGCGCTGGCATCGATGCCCTGCTGCTTCAGCCAGGACAGCCACTGCTTCTGGTGCTCCGGCAGCAGCTGGCGCGCCGTGAATCCCGGCAGCACGCCTTCATAGCTTTTCAGCCTTGGATCACGGGGGTGCCAGCAGGCGTGGATCGAGCGACACGTCGGTATAGCCGAACAGCGTCGGATCGTAGCCGATGCTGCGCGCGTGCTGCGCGATGTTGCCATGACGGGCGTCGAGCGGTGAGCCGTTGCGGCAAACGCGGTTGTTCATCTGATAGAGGCCGGTGTAGAGGCAGGCGCGCGCCGGCGAACAGGGTGCGGCGCCGCCATAGTGGCGCCTGAACAGCACGCCCTCGGCGGCCAGCGCGTCGGCGTTGGGCGTCTTCACCACGGGATGGCCGGCAGCCGACAGGCAATCACCGCGCCACTGGTCGCAAGCGATCAGGAGAACATTCGGGCGCCTGGCTTTTCCTGTCACTCGCGATACCTTTCGCTGGTTGGTCGAATGCCATTCATGGAACCGATTCCATCAAGGGCGCAAGGCCGCCCGTGTTAGTCGATTGGTGAACAAATTTCTTTCCATCGTTCACTTTTACAGCACAGTCCATTCTGTGTTTGCCGCCTTTGCCGCAAGCATGGGTGTCCTCATATTGGCGTGGACAGCGGCGAGGGCCGCACAAACACCAAGGGAAGGAGCAAGACAATGCTCGACCAGATCAAGGGCCTGCATCACGTCACCTCGATGGCCAGGGATGCGCGCCAGAACAATGATTTCTTCACCCACAAGCTCGGCCTGCGCCGGGTCAAAAAGACAGTCAATTTCGACGCGCCCGACGTCTACCACCTCTATTATGGCGACGAGGCTGGCACGCCGGGTTCGGTTATGACCTATTTTCCGTTTCCCAACATCGGCAAGGGCCGTCACGGCGTCGGCGAAGTCGGCACCACGGTCTACTCGGTGCCGGAAGGCACGCTCGCCTATTGGGAAAAGCGCTTCGCCGACGAAGGTGTGAGCGGTGTTTCCCGCGAGGAGAGTTTCGGTGAGAAGCGGCTCAGATTTGCCGGTCCTGACGGCGACGGTTTCGCGCTTGTCGAGGACAAGGCCGATAGCAGAACGCCATGGGCCAAAGGCGGCATCCCGACTGACGAGGCGATCCGCGGCTTTCACTCGGTTTCGCTCAGGCTGAAGGATGGCGGCGCCACCGAGGAGCTGTTGAAATTCATGGGCTACGAGGAAGTCGACAAATCGGGCAATGTCAGACGGCTTGCCATGAAGAACGGCAGTGGTGCCGATGTCGTCGACATCGAATCGCTGCCGACCGCAGCCTTCGCCGATCTCGGTGCCGGCTCGGTCCACCACGTCGCCTTCGCCGTCGAGAACCGCGCCAAGCAGCTCGAAGTGCGCAAGGCGTTGATGGACACAGGCTATGGGGTGACGCCGGTGATCGACCGCGACTATTTCTGGGCGATCTATTTCCGCACGCCGGGCGGCGTGCTGTTCGAAGTCGCCACCAATGAGCCGGGGTTCGACAGGGATGAGGACACCGCGCATCTGGGCGAAGCGCTGAAGCTGCCGACGCAGCACCAGCATTTGCGGCCCTATCTCGAACAGCACCTGCAGAAGCTGGAAGGCTAAGACCATGAGCAAGGACGCTTACATCCACAAGGTGCTGCCCGGTTCGCCGGGCGGTCCCTTGCTTTTCGTCTTCCACGGCACCGGCGGTGACGAGAGCCAGCTTCTGTCGCCAGGGCGCGATCTCGTGCCCCAGGCCACCATCATCTCGCCACGCGGCGATGTGTCCGAATACGGTGCGGCGCGCTTCTTTCGTCGCACCGGCGAGGGTGTCTACGACATGGACGATCTGGCGCGGGCAACGGACAAGATGGTGGCCTTCGTCAAGGCGCATGTCGAAGCGGCGAAGCCCTCGGCGGTGCTTGGCCTCGGCTATTCCAACGGTGCCAACATACTGGCCTCGGTGGTGTTCGCCGAGCCCGGGCTGTTCGACGCCACGGTGCTGATGCATCCGCTGATCCCGTTCGAACCGCAGGTCAAGGGCAGCCTCGCCGGCCGCCACATGTTGCTGACCGCCGGCAAGCGCGATCCGATCTGCCCGCCGAACCTGACGACGCGGCTCGAGGCCTATTTGCGTGCCGATGGCGCCGATGTCACAGTGGAGTGGCACGAAGGCGGGCACGAGGTGCGGCCAAATGAAATCGAAGCGGCCCGGCGGCTCTTTGCCGGCGTCGCTCAAGGAGTTTAGACATGCCCGACCAACTGCCCGAAATCGAACTGGAAGCCCGCGGCTCCAAAGGGCGCTATGTGCTGCGTGGCCCCGGCGGCGCCGAGGCCGAGATGACCTTCACCAAGATCGGCGAACACCAGATCATCATCGACCACACCGAAGTGCCGGACGCGTTTCGCGGCCAGGGCGCCGGGCTTCGGCTCGTCACCCGCGCTGTCGAGGATGCGCGCGCGGCGGGCAAGAAGATCATCCCGCTTTGCCCGTTCGCCAACGCCCAGTTCCGCCGCCACGCGGAATGGGCTGACGTGCTGAAGCAGTAGGTGCAGGCACGTCATCGATAGGCTGCAGCGGGGGGATAAAGGGGTAGTCCCCGCTGCCGGCTGGCTTTGTCATTTGCCGCGACCGGATATCTTGCCTAGATATGATATCTCGCCGTGCCGACAAACGAACTGAATGATCCCCCTATGACCGAAACCGACCTCGTCCCCGTCTTCGACGGCCACAACGATACGCTGCTCAGGCTGTATCAGTCGAAGGACACGGACGTCGAAAAGCTGTTCGTCGAAGGCAAGTCGGGCGGCCATATCGACCTGCCGCGCGCCAAGGCGGGCGGCTTTGCCGGCGGCATGTTCGCGATCTTTCCGCCGCCGGTCGAGAAGGCCAGGCGCAGCGCCGTACCCTCGGCACCGAGCGACAGCGAGCCGCTGCCGCCGGAGGTGCCGCGCGCCGATGCGCTGAACTCGACGATCGCGATGGCCTCGATCCTGTTCCGGCTGGAACGGGCCGGGGCTCTGGCCGTCTGCCGCACTGCCGGCGACATACACAACGCCATGGCCAAAGGCACGATCGCCGCGGTTTTCCACATCGAGGGCGTCGAGGCGATCGATCCCGAACTGACCATGCTCGACGTGCTGCATGCCGCCGGCCTGCGTTCGCTCGGTATCGTCTGGAGCCGGCCGAACGCCTTCGGCAACGGCGTGCCGTTCCGCTTTCCGTCCTCGCCGGACACCGGCCCGGGGCTGACCGATGCCGGCAAGGCGCTGGTCAAGGCCTGCAATCAGCTGAAGATCATGATCGACCTCTCGCACCTCAACGAGAAAGGTTTTCGCGACGTGGTTGCGCTTAGTGATGCACCACTGGTCGCCACCCACTCCAACGTGCATGCGCTCTGCACCCATTCGCGCAATCTCACCGACTGGCAGCTCGGCGCCATCCGCGAGTCCGGCGGCATGGTCGGGCTGAACTTCGCGACCGGCTTCCTGCGCGAGGACGGCCGCATGAATGCCGACACCAGCCTCGACATCATGGTGCGTCATGTCGATTCCCTGCTGCAGGCGCTGGGTGAGGACGGCGTCGGCCTCGGCTCCGATTTCGACGGCGCCATGATCCCGGCCGTCATCGGCGACGTCGCCGGCCTGCCGAAGCTGATCGATGCGTTGGCCGCGCGTGGTTTCGGCCGGGCGCTGATCGAGAAGATCGCTTACCGCAACTGGTTGAGCATGCTCGAAAGAACCATTGGATAGCGCGCAGGCGCTACTCGAAACCCATCCTTTTCAGCCAGTCCTTGCCGATGCCGCGGTCGCGGATGATCGGCAGCGGGTTCTCTGAGTCCAGCCGCGCGCAGATGCGGTAGACTTCGAGTGTCTCGGCACTCATCTCGTCGCGCTTGTAGAAGAACATGGCGGCGGCATAGCGCGTGCGGCCGGACCATTTTTCGCCGAGCGGCGTGTTGACCAGCTGCCACTGCTCGGCCGCTTCCAGCTCCGCTTCGTCGGCCATGGTCAGAAATCCGCCGGCGGATTGGCGGTGCGGCGATCGAGCTTGATGAAGGGCCGTGGCATCACCTTGGCCCGCTTCATCAGCTTCTGATACTGCAGCTCGCGCATGGCGTAGATCTCGACCCAGAGGTCTTCCACGACAGTATCACCATAGGGCCGCGCCAGCGAGGCGATGGCGATGTTGCGCTTGGCCATCGGCGACCACATGGCGGCACTGACCAGGCCGACCTCCTGATGCTTCTTGTGATAGACGATGGCGTGTTCGGCCGGGATGTTGCCTTCGATCTCCAGCCCGACCAGCACATGGCGCAGCTTGCGTTTGGCGCGCGCTTCGAGGATGGCGCTGCGGCCGTTGAAATGGGCTTTCTCCGGATCGATCATGAAGCCGAGACCGATCTCATCGGGCCTGCGCAAGCGGTCGGCGCGGATGGCATGCTCGGCGGTGGTGAAGTCGGCATTGGCGACGATCAGCCCGGCCTCGAGCCGGGCACGATTGAGTGCGGTATAGCCGATGGCGCGGATGCCGCGTAGCTCGCCCGCTGTCATCAACCGGTCCCACAGGCTCAGCGCCTTGTCGGCCGGCACGAACAGTTCGTAGCCGAGATCGCCGGTGAAGCCGGTGCGCGAGATGGTGACGGTTGCGCCGTCGTGCGAGAAATCCGCAAGGTCGAAAACCCTGAGCTTCTCGACACCAGCGAAGCCGGCATCGCGCAGCACGGCGAAGGAGGTTGGACCTTGCAGCGCGAGCCCGGCGACGGCCTCGGTTTCTTCTTCGACGGTGACGTTGAATCCAATAGCACTGTCGAGCAGCCACGGCAGATGACGCTCTTGCGAACAGAGGCGGAAGCGGGTCGGCGAGAGGCGGAACAGCGTGCCGTCGTCGAGGACAAAACCCTCGTCATCACACCATGCGGTGTAGTGGACGCGGCCGGGTTTGAGTTTGGTGACGTCGCGCAAGGTGACGCGGTCGAGGAAGGCTTCGGCGTCCGGCCCCTCGATCCGGTATTTGATCATCGGCGAGATGTCGAGCAGCGCCGCCTGGCTGCGGATGGCGAAATATTCGAGCTCCTCGTCCCACAGCGAATGCGGCGCACGATAGCCGGCCCAATTGTACCAGTCCTGGGTTTTGGCCAGCGCATCGAGGCGCGGCTGGAACGGCGTGCCGAGGCGCAGCGTGCGGAAATGACCTTGCGCGGCGATGCGGGCGGAAACGGTCGCGTCGGCCGTCTTTGCAGCGGGCTTTTTCCTGGTTGCCTGGGCCATGATCTATCCCTTCATCGCAATGATGCGTCGCGCGGCATTGAGCCCTGGTGCACCGGAGACACCGCCGCCGGGATGCGAGCCGGCGCCGGCCAGGAACAGTCCTTCGAGCGGCGTGTCGTAGCCCGACCAGCCGGAGACGGGGCGCGAGATCAGCATTTGGTCGGCCTGTAGCTCGCCATGGTGCCAGTGGCCGCCGGGCATGCGATAGCGCGCCTCGATATCGGCCGGTGTCAGCAGCTCGGCATGGAGGACGCTCTTGCCGATGCCAGGCGCATGAGCCTCGAGCTGCGCCATGACAACCTTGAGGAATTTCGGCTTGCCGGCAGCCCAGCCTTCCTTCAAGGCGTAGGGCGCGTATTGCACCACCGCCGAGAGCACACAGGCGCCGTCAGGCGCCAGCGATGGATCGGCAAGACTGGGCAGGGTGATCTCCATCACCGGCTCGGGTGAGAATTCGCCATATTTGCATGGGTTGAAAGCGCGCTCGACATGATCGGGCGAGGGCGCAATGACCAGCCGGCCCTTGTGAGCGGCGGCATCGGCACCGGTGAACTGTGGCGGCCGGTCGAGCGCCAGATGCAGCTTGGCGGTATCGCCCTTCATGCGGATGTTTTTCACCTTGCGCACGAAACCGGTGTCGATCTCGCGCGGGCCGACAAGCTCGAGGAAAGTGGTCGCCGGATTGATGGCGGAGACAATGGTCCTGGCGCGCAACTCCTCACCCGTGTCGAGCGCGACGCCGACGGCGCGGCCTTTCTCGACGATGATTTTTGCTGCGGTAACCGAGGTGCGGATGGTGACATCGGCCTTCTCCGCCGCGGCGCGAATGGCGGCGACGACGGCGCCCATGCCGCCTTGCGGCACGACCTGTGCACCGGCCGCTCCGCCCGTCTCGCCGGCCAGGCGATAGTAGAGACCGAGCAACGAGGTCGGCGAGCGCGGGCCGAGATGGCTGCCGAGCGTCGCGTCGAAGGCGAGCAGGCCTTTCAGCCTGTCATCCCTGAGCTGTTCGTCGAGCAGGTCGGCGACGTTCATCAAGAGCACGCGCAGGAAGTCACGCATATCCTCCTTGCCGAGCTTCTTCAGCGCCAGCGCAGTCTGGCCGAGGACAGCGGTCTCAAGCAGCGACATGCCGGCAAGATCGGGGGCGCGTCGGGAGAGGAACGGTTTCAGGATGCCGGCATAGCGAAGCAGCTGCGCACGCAGTTCCTTCCAGGCCGACTGCTCGGAGGAACTGGCGCCGGTCAGCACCTCGCCATAGGCGCCATGCAGCATCAGCGCCGGGCCGTCTTTTGACAGCGCCACAGACGGCAGGAAGTCCGTGCGGGCAAATTGCAGCCCATGCTTCTCCAACTCCAACGTCTTCACCACATCGGGATGCAGGCGGTTCAGAAGATGAGCGATCGAGGAGATGCGGAAGCCGGGGGCGAATTCCTCGGTGCGTGCGGCACCGCCGACTTCGCTGCCCGCTTCCAGCACCAGCACCTTGTGGCCGGCTTTGGCCAGCGTGGCGGCGGCGACGAGGCCGTTGTGGCCGCCGCCGATGACGATTGCATCAAATGACGTCATGGGCTGGGCTCATATGCGAGGTGGATTTGGCGAGATCGCGCAGGATTTCGGCGGCGGCATTGCGGCCGGGCGCGCCCATGACACCGCCGCCGGGATGGGTCGAGGAGCCGCACATATAAAGGCCACCCACCGGCGAGCGGTATTGCGCGTAGCCCGGCACAGGCCGGTTGAACAGAAGCTGGTCGAAGGTCAGTTCGCCCTGAAAAATGTTGCCTTCGGTGAGCCCGACCTCGGCCTCGATCTCACGCGGCGTGCGCACTTCCATGTGGACGATGCGGTCGCGGAAGCCGGGTGAGTATTCGGCGATTTGCGCAATCACGCTTTCGGCGAAGCCGTTGCGGTCGGCATCGGTCCATTCTCGGCCGTTCACCTTGGGCGGCGCGTATTGCACGAAGCAGCTCATGAAGTGCTTGCCCGGCGGCGCCATGGTCGGGTCGAGCGTCGTCGGGATCACCATGTCGAGGAAGGGGTCGGCCGACCAGCGCCCGGCCTTCCAGTCGTCATAGGCGCGCTCCATGCGCTCCATCGAATCGGTGAAATGCATGTCGCCGCGATAGACAGGCGAATCCTTCGGCAGCGCCGGGAATTCCGGCAGCGAATCGAGTGCGATGTTGACCTTGCCGGAGGAGCCGCGGATCTTGAAGTTTCTCACCCGGCGCAGAAAGATGTCGGGCAGTTCCTTCTCCTCGACCAGCTTCAGGAAGGTGCGCTTCACGTCGGCATTGGAGACGACGAGCTTGCCATAGATCTCCTCGCCGCCAGCCAGCACCACGCCCTTGGCCTTGCCGCGGCTCACCAGCACATGGTCGACCTCGGCGCCGGTGCGGATCGTGCCGCCCGAGGCCTTGAACGACGCTGCGAGCGCCTTGGTGACCGCGCCCATGCCGCCGCGCGCATAGCCCCAGGCACCGACCGAGCCGTCGACCTCACCCATATAGTGGTGCAGCAGCACGTAAGCCGTGCCGGGCGACATCGGCCCGAGCGCGGTGCCGATGATGCCGGACAAAGCGAAGTTTGCCTTGATGACATCGGTCTCGAAATACTCGTCGAGGAACTCCGAGATCGACATGGTCCAGAAGCGCAGCGTCAGTGCCATTTCTTCCGCCGACAGGCCTGCGAACTTTTGCCGAGATAGAGCAACTCGCCGAGGTCGCGCGGCTTGAGGCTGGTCGGGTCGGGCGCGGTGCGCATCAAAAGCGGCTGGATGAAGCGGCACTGCCGTGTCACGTCGCGGGCGTAGCGGTCATAGGCTTCGGCGTCGCGCCTGGAGAAGCGCGCGAATTCGCGCCGGTGCGCGTCATGGTCGCGGTAGTTGGCGAGATAGTCGCCGTCGCGAGTGAACACCGCGCCGCCTTCGTAGGAAATGACCTGCAGGCCGAAGCGCGGCAGTTCGAGGTCGCGCATGATTTCCGGGCGGAACAGCGAGCAGACATAGGAGCAGTTGGAATAGAGGAAACCCGGCGTCAGCTCGCGGCTGGTGGCAGCACCCCCGACCCAGCCGTTCTTCTCCACCACCAGCACATCGAGCCCGGCGCGTTGCAGGTAGCAGGCGTTGACCAGGCCGTTGTGTCCGCCGCCGATGATGATCGCGTCCCAAGCTTTCATTGTGGCCCAGTCTCTTTGTTTCTTCGCAATTCCCAAGGGAAAGCTCTGTGCGGTTTCCCGGGAAAGCCGCTCACACTTTTCCTGGAATTGCTCTGTGCGACCCGCTGTTCATTTTGCGTGATCTGTTCCCGAATGAGCGGAATTTGGCACGGTATCGGCCATTCTGTCCAGCTATTCTGAATGAATGTTCAACAAATGATGTTGCGTTTTCCCAGGCATGCGATAGGCTTTGCCGGCATTCGAGCTGAGCATTCGTCGATTGGGGATCGAGGGCTGATGATCGAAACGGCAGATGCCGAGTATGACGACACCGCCATCCGCTTCCTCGAGGCGCTGTGGGGCGAGGGCTACCTGTCGCCGGGCGGACCTGAAGAGGTCGACCGGGTGGTCGAAGGGCTTTCGCTGAGGGGCAAGACGGTCCTCGATATCGGCTGCGGGGCCGGCGGCATCACCTTGCATCTGGTCGAGCGCCATGGCGCCGCTCATGCCACCGGCTTCGATGTCGAGCAGCCGGTGATCGAGGCGGCCAGACGGCGAGCCGCCGAGCGCGGGCTCTCGGACCGCGCTGACTTCGTCCAGGCGCCACCCGGACCACTGCCTTTCGCCGATCGCTCCTTCGATACCGTTTTTTCCAAGGACGCGCTGCTGCATGTGCCTGACAAGGACAGCCTGTTCGCCGAGATCTTCCGCGTGCTGAAACCGGGCGGCGTCTTTGCCGCTTCCAACTGGATGATTGGGCATGATGGCGAACCCTCACCCGAGATGAAGGCCTATATCGCGGCGGAAGGGCTGTCCTTCGCCATGGCCTCGCCGGCGCGCTATGCGCAGGCGATGCGCAAGGCGGGCTTTGCCGACGTCACCGTGCGCGACCGCAATCCGTGGTACCGGGAGGTGGCGCGCGGGGAGCTCGCGCGGCTCAAGGGATCGCTCTACCGCCAAGCCGCCGCCGTGGTCGGCGCCGCCTATGTCGACAAGAACATCCGAACCTGGGAGGCCATGCAGAAGGTGCTTGACAGTGGCGAGCACCGTCCCACTCATCTGCGCGGTTGGAAGCCGGTTGGATAGCCGGCGATGCTGGAGACCGTCACATCCATGAAGACTTCCGAAGCCAGGGACATTCCCGCCGAAACGGCGCAAAAGGGCGATGCCGAAAAGCGCGGCCGCAAGGCTTCGAAGGAAGTCCGTCAGCTGCAGCTGATCGAGGCGACGATCGATTCACTGGCCAAGCGCGGCTACGCCGAGACGACGATGGCCGATGTCGCCGATGGCGCGGGCCTGTCGCGTGGCATCGTCAATTTCCACTTCGAGAGCAAGGAAAAGCTGCTGATCGCGACGTTGCAGCACATGTATGACGAGTATTCGGCGCATTGGCGCGCCGCCCTGCAGAAGGCAGGTGACGATCCGGCGCGGCAGCTGCAGCAACTGGTGTGGGCCGACTTCGATCGCTCGATCTGCAACAAGCGCAAGCTCGCCGCCTGGCTGGCCTTTTGGGGCGAGGCCAAGTCGCGGCCGACCTATCAGGCGCTGAGCAGTTCGCGCGATAATTATTACCAGCAGGTCTTCATCGATCTCTGCACGACGCTCAAGCAGAGCGGCTCGTATGCCTATGAGCCGCAGGTGATGGCGTTGGCGCTGTCGGCCATGCTGGAGGGGCTGTGGCTGCGGCTGATGATGGGCACTGAGGACACGACGCGAGAAACAGCCCTGCAGGCGGCCAACGCTTTTTTGGCCGCCGCCTTCCCGAAGCATTACGGTTAGCAACAGCCGGCCGCCAAGACCGGCAAGACCAAAAGAGGATGGAACAGCATGAAGAACCTTAGCCGACGCCTGACATTGACATTGGCGCTGGGCGGCGCGCTTGCGGCTTCGGCGGCAGCGTTCGCCGTCGCCGCCGACAAGGACCTGATCGTGTTCGACTGGTCCGGCTATGAAGCCCCCCAGCTTCCATCCGAAATATGTCGAGAAGAACGGCGATTCGCCGACCTTCGCCTTCTTCGGTGACGAGGACGAGGCGTTCGAGAAGGTGCGCTCCGGCTTCAAGGCCGATCTTGGCCATCCCTGCTCGCAGAGCGTGACGAAGTGGCGCGAAGCAGGCCTCTTGCAGCCGCTCGACACCTCGAAAATCACGGGCTGGAAAGACCTCAATCCTGGCATCATGGCAATGAAAAATCTCGCCACGACCGATGACGGCAAGGCGTGGTTCATGCCGTGGGACTGGGGCAACACCCAGCTCACCTACAACTCCTCCAAGATCGACGCCAAGGACGTGCAGTCGCTGAAGGCGTTCGCCGATCCGAAGTTCAAGGGCCGGGTGTCGATCGGCGACAATGTCGACGATGCCTATGCGCTGGCGAGCCTGGCCATCGGCCTGAGGGACTGGACCAAGATGACAGACGACCAGTTCAAGCAGGCATCCGACTTCCTGCGCCAGGTGCACAAGAACGTCCGCTCCTACTGGACCGACACCACCGACATCGTGCAGCTGTTGAGCGGTGGCGAGGTCGACCTCGCCTGGGCCTGGAACGATGCGACGGTGCAGTCGGTCGCCGCCGGCGTGCCGATCAAATCCGTAAAGGATACCAACGAAGGCATCTCGACCTGGGTCTGCGGCTATGTGCTGTTCAAGGATGCGCCCGGCAACATCGACAAGGCCTATGACTATCTGAACGCCGTCAACGATCCGGAGACCGCCAAAGTACTGGTCAAGGACTGGGGCTATGGCCAGGCCAATGCCAAGGGCATGGCCGGCGTCGACCAGGTGATCCTCAGGGAAAAAGGCTATGACGACGTGCAGAAGTTCGTCGACAAGACGCTGTTCCAGTCGCCGCTGCCGTCCGACCTCAAGCTGAAGATGATCGCGGAATTCGAGAAGATCAAAGCCGGGTATTGATTGGCACGACTGCCCGTCCGTTGCCGGTATGGCGGGCGGACGGGCCTCGCCAAAGCGGATGATTTCTCCTAACCTCGCGGCAGCTTTTTCGCGATGGGGGACTCTCACCATGACGCCAATGCTACGCCGCCTGGCGCTTACCGCCGCCTGCATGATCGGTGGTGGCGCGGTCTATGCCTGGGCGGAAGGTGGCGGCGATCTCGTGGTGTTCGACTGGTCCGGTTACGAGGATCCGCTGCTGCATCCCGCCTACACCGCCAAACACGGCGCCGAGCCGACCTTTGCCTTCTTCGGCGACGAGGATGAGGCCTTCGAGAAGATGCGGGCTGGCTTCAAGACCGATATTGCGCATCCCTGTTCGCAAAGCGTGGCGAAATGGCGCGACGCGGGCCTGCTGCAGCCGCTCGACACCTCCCGGATTGCCGGCTGGAAGGATCTCAATCCGGGCATCATGGCGATGAAGAACCTCGCCACCACCGCCGACGGCAAGGCCTGGTTCATGCCGTTCGACTGGGGCAACACGGCATTGCTCTACCGCACCGACAATGTGACGGCCGATGAGGCGAAGTCGCTGCGGATCCTTGCCGATCCGAAATTCAAGGGCCGCGTCACCATCGGCGACAATGTCGACGATGCCTACGCGCTGGCGAGCCTGGTCATCGGCCTGAAGGACTGGACCAAGATGACCGACGCGCAGTTCAAGGAGGCGTCGGATTTCCTGCGCCAGGTGCACAAGAACGTGCGTCTCTACTGGACCGACTCGAGCGACATCGACCAGGCCTTTTCCGGCAACGAGGTCGACCTTGCCTGGGGCTGGGGCCAGACGCTGATCGCGATGAGCGGGCAAGGCGTTCCCGTCGCGATGAACCGCGACACTAAGGAAGGCATGTCGACCTGGGTGTGCGGCTACGTGCTGATGAAGGACGCGCCGGGCAAGCTCGACCAGGCCTATGATTTCCTGAGCGCGGTCAATGCGCCTGACATTTCGAAATACATGGTCACGACGTTCGGCTACGGCCATGGCAACAGTGCCGGCATGGCCGCGATCGACCACAAGGTGCTGGCCGAACGCGGTTTCGACGACATTGACAAATTCCTCGACAAGACGCTGTTCCAGCAGCCGGTCGCGCCCGAGCTGAAGAAGCGCATGGTCGACGAGTTCGAGAAGATCAAGGCCGGCTATTGACGAGCGAACTGGAAAGAACCGACGTCGTCATCGTCGGCGCCGGCTTCACCGGCCTGTCGGCGGCGCTTGAGATGAAGCAGGCCGGCGTCGGCTTCCTGCTGCTCGAAGCACGCGACCGCGTCGGCGGGCGGGTCGAAGCCAGACACAACGGACTTGGCGAGCGCATCGACAGCGGCGGCCAGTTCCTGTGCCAGGACATGCCGGAAGTGATGGCGCTGGCGAAGGCGCGCGGCAAGACCTTCGTCGAAACCTATGTCGAGGGTGATTTCATCACCCATCCGTCGATGCCGGCCAGGGACGCCAAGCAGACCTATCACGGCGCGATGGCGATCCGCGAACGCATGAACGGCATCGAGCCGGACGACCCGTCGATAGAAGGCATGAGCGTCGCCGCCTGGCTCGAACGCCAGCATGATCCCATCGACGCCAAGAGGGCTTTCCGGTCGATGATCGAAGGCCTGTGGTGCCTGGCGATGGACAAGGTGCCGCTCTGGCACCTGATCGACAATGACCGGCGCATCACCAACGAAGTGCCGGAGCTGCAGTATTCCCTGCGCGAGACGATGCAGTCGCTGGCCGAGGATCTGGCTGGCGATCTCGGCGACCTAGTGCGGCTTGGCGAAGCGGTCATGCGCGTCGAGCATGGACCGCAAGGCGTTCGTGTCGTCACTGGCAATAGCGTGATCGAAGCGCGCCAGGTGCTGGTCGCCCTCCCGCCGGCGACGGCCGTGAAGCTCGATTTCGCGCCTGCCTTGCCGGCGAGGCTCGCGAGGGCGCTTGGGGTCTGGGAAAGCGGCGCGGTGATCAAGGTGCTGGTGCGCTATCCCCGGCCATTCTGGCGCGAGCAGGGTTTGAGCGGCATGGTGATGTGGCGCGACCTGCCGGGTCTGTTTGCCTGCGACGCCAGCAAGGACGCGAAGCATGCCGCGCTCGTCGTCTTCATCGGCGGACCACTGGCGCTGCGCTGGCGTGCGCTCGATGCGGCGGCGCTGCGTGCGGAAGTGACCAGCCGATTGCAGGCAGCCCTCGGGCCTGATGCCGGCGATGCCATCGATTTCAGCTCACGCGACTGGATAGAGGATCGCTGGAGCGGCGGCGCTTACAGCGACCTCATCGTCGACGCGACGGCAAAGGATGCCGAGCGAACGATTCTTGCGGGTGCGCCGTCGGTTCATTTCGCCGCTTCGGAACTGTCGCCGTCATTTCCGGGCTATGTCGAGGGTGCGATCGTTGCGGGGCGCATCGCCGCGCGCAAGATCGTGCTGCAGCTTCAGTCGCCCATCGCCACCAGCGCCTCGGGATCGTAGGCAAGGCGGATCGGGGTGCCGACCGGAATGTCGTCGGCGCCGAAATCGTTGGTCTCGGTCACCGACAGCGGCTTTTCCAGCCCTGGTATCTCGACGATCAGGTGGGTGATCTCGCCGAAATAATGGCGTTCGACCACCTTGCCGGCGACCTCGAATTTTGCGGTGGCGTTGTCCCATAGCACGCGCAGGCGCTCGGGCCTTATGCCGAGCGTAGCGGCGGCGCCATTGCGCACGAAGGCCTTCGGCTTGTCGGTCTTGACGCGGCCGAAGCCGAGCGTGTCGACGATCAGCGAGGTGCCGTTCTCCTCGACGATCTCGGCCTTGACGAAGTTCATGCCGCCGAGGAAGTCGGCGACCTGACGGTTGACCGGGCGCTGATAGATTTCCTTGGGCGAGGCGACTTGCGCGATTTTACCGCCGAACATCACCGCGATGCGGTCAGACATGGCGAGCGCCTCGTACTGGTCGTGGGTGACCAGCACGAAGGTGATGCCGACCGCCTGCTGCAGGCGGCGCAGTTCAACCTGCATCTGCTCACGCAATTTCTTGTCGAGCGCCGACAGCGGTTCGTCGAGCAGCAGCACTTTGGGGCGCATGACAAGCGCGCGGGCGAGCGCGACACGCTGGCGCTGGCCGCCGGAAAGCTCGGTGGCGAGCCGCTTGCCGAGACCTGTCAGCGAGACCTGCGCCAGCGCCTCCTCGACGCGGCGCTTCTCCTCGCCGCCCTGCAATTTCAGCCGCTTCAACCCATAGGCGACGTTCTGCTCGACATTGAGATGCGGGAAGATCGCATAGCTCTGGAACACCATGTTGGTCGGCCGGCGATTGGCCGGGATGCCTTCCATCGACTGGCCGCCGACCGCGATCGAACCGCTGGTCGGGTTGTCGAAGCCGGCGATCATGCGAAGCAGTGTGGTCTTGCCGCAGCCGGACGGGCCGAGCAGCGAGAAGAATTCGCCCTCCCTTATGGTCAGGGACGCGTCGTCCAGCGCCTTGAACGATCCATAGCTGCGGGTGACGTTGCGGATCTCGATCATGGGCCGATCGGATTGGGCGCGCTCGATCTGCGGCTGTTCAGGCATAGAGGCCTCCCTCGTTCTGGGTGCGTCTGGCCGCGCGGCGACGCAGGATTTCGGCGACGGTCATCAACAGGAAGGAGGCAACCAGAAGCAGCGTGCCCAGCGCCAGCACGCCGGGCAGTTTCGAGGCGAAGCGCAACTGGCCCCAGATGTAGATCGGCAGCGTCGCTTCGGTGCCGGTCAGGAAGAAGGCGATGATGAACTCGTCGAGCGAAATGGTGAAGCAGACGAGCAGGCTGGAGATGATGGCCGGTGCCACCATCGGCAGCGTGACACGGCGGAAGGTGCCGAAGGCGCTTTCGCCGAGGTCGGCGGAGGCTTCCTCCAGGCTGCGATCAAAACCCTCGAAGCCGGAGGTCAGCACCGTCATCGAATAGGGAATGCAGATCAGGACATGGCCGAGCACGACGGTGAACAGCGACAGGCTCAAGCCAAGCTGCAGCATCACCAGCAGCATCGAGATGGCGACGATCACCTCGGGCAGCACCAGCGGCGCCATGATCAGGCCGTTGATGGTGCGGCGGCCGGGGTAGCGGTAGCGGGTGATCGAACGGGCGGCGAGGATGCCGAGCACCGTGGCGAGAACTGACGCACAGACACCGACTTTCAGGCTGTTCCAGGCGGCGTCGAGCAGGGCCGGCGTGTGCGGCAGGTCCGCATACCATTGCAGGGTGAAGCCGGTGAGCGGAAACTTCGGTGTCGGGGCAATGTTGACCGAGAAGATCGGCAGGAAGATCACGGGCAGATAGAGGAAGACGATATAGAGGAAAGCATAGACGGACAGCCAGCCGCCCGACAGGAAACGCCGCGCCCTCATCGTGCCAGCCTCTGCAAGGCGCGGATGATCAACACCGTGGCGCCGGCCATCAGCGTGACGATCAGCATGGTGGTGACGGAAAGTGCGGCCCCCAGTGGCCAGTTGGCCGCCTTGCCGAACTGCGCCTGGATAGCGTTGGCGATCATGACGCCGTCCTTGCCGCCGACCAGCTTCGGCGTGACATAGTCGCCGACGGTCGGGATCATGACGATCAGCGCCGCCGAGATGACGCCCGGCGCCGACAACGGCAAGGTCACGCGCAGGAATGAGCGCAAGGGTCCATCGCCGAGATCGGTGGCCGCTTCGACCAACGTGCGGTCGACCTTTTCCAGCGAGACGAAGATCGGCAGGATGGCGAAGGCCGCCCAGGCGTGGGTAAGGGTGATGATGACGGCGCTCGAATTGTAGAGCAGGGCGGTCGACGGCTCGTCGATGATCCCGAGCCCCATCAGGCCGGAATTGAGCACGCCGTTATAGCCGAGGATGACCTTCCACGACATCACGCGCAGGAGATAGCTGGTCCAGAACGGGATGGTGATGAGGAACAGCCACAGGCTCTTGTGACGGCCGCCATGGAAGGAAATGTAATAGGCGATCGGGTAGGCGAGGATGACGGTGAACAGGCTGACCGTCAGCGAGATATAGAGCGAGCGCCACAACAGATCGCGGTAGATCGGCTCGGTCAACGCGACGCGGTAGTTCTCCAGCGTGAAGGTGCGGTCGATGGTCAGATAGTGCTGCGTCCAGAAGGAGTGGGCGATGACCACCAGGATCGGCAGGACCAGCAGGATCAGTGCATAGAGAAAGGTCGGACTGATCAGGGCAAAGCCCTGCACGGGCTCTGATTGCAGAAGGGCATTTCGTCTGGCCCGCGTCATGCGCAACGGGGGCGACCCTTCCGCCGCCGCCGTCATTGCAGGGCCCCGGGGGTGATCTCGGTTGCGGGCTTGGACTTTTCCGCCATGCGGCATCCCATTGTGCTGACGCCGACTATTGTTCCCCTTGCCGGCTTTCTTTCATCATGCGCGCATCCGTGGATTGAAATCAAGCGCTATTTCTGAGATATTGATTGAACGAACATTCAACATCAGGTGAAGAAAGCCACTATTTCCGGGCTTTGACGCTGAATTTGGAGTTCGAAAAAAATTGATAGAGATGTGGAGACGATGATGGCTGCGGTGAGAGATCTGAAGGCGAGCGAAATGGCGGCGTCCGGGGATGACGACGCCGTCGAACTGGGCAAGCGCCATCTCATCCAGCCCTGGCCTTATGCCGGTTCGGTAGGTACCGAAGCACGCGCGCTGATCGGCGAGGGCGATGGCATCTACATCACCGACAATACCGGCAAGCGGCTGATCGACGGGCCTGCCGGCATGTGGTGCGTCAATGTCGGCCACCGCCGCGAGGAACTGGCCAGGGTGATGTACGACCAGGCGATGGCGCTGTCCTACAACACGCCCTGGTACACGATGAACGCGCCGTCGGCGGAACTTGCCATGCGCATCGCCGGCCATGCGCCGGGCGATCTCAGCCATGTCTTCTACACCACCGGCGGCTCTTCGGCCGTCGAGACGGCGCTGCGCTTCATGCAGTTCTACAACAATGTGCGCGGCCGGCCTGAGAAGAAGCTGATCCTGTCGCGCGGCGGCGCCTATCACGGCTCGACCTATCTGTCGGCCTCGCTCAACGGCCGCCCGCGCGACCGTGACTGGATGGACGGCGCCGACGAGCTGGTGATCAAACTGTCCTCGCCCGATCCGTTCCGCCGTCCGCACGGCATGAGCCTTGCCGCCTTCACGGATTTCCTGGTCGACCAGTTCCGCGACACGGTCGCCCGTGTCGGCGCCGACAAGATCGGTGTTTTCGTTGGCGAGCCGGTGCAGGCATCGGGCGGCGTGGTCATCCCGCCGGACGGCTACCTCAAGCGCATCCGCGAGATCTGCCGCGACAACGACATCCTCTATGTCTCCGACGAGGTGGTGACGGGCTTCGGCCGGCTTGGCCATGTCTTCGCCTCGGGCGATGTGTTCGGCATCGATCCCGACATGATCACCTTCGCCAAGGGCGTCACCTCGGGCTACTTCCCGCTCGGCGGCGTCATCATCTCGGAGCGGCTGCTGCAGGAACTGCGCCGCTCGAACCATCCCGACGCGATGTTCGGCCATGGCCTGACCTACACCAGCCATCCCGTCGGCTGCGCCGTGGCGCTGAAAAACCTCGACCTGCTGGAAGAAGGCGTGCTTGCCCATACGCGGGCGGTCGCGCCCTATTTCCAGGCGCAGCTGAAGACGCTGGAAGAACTGCCGCTGGTCGGCGAGGTGCGCGGCGCCGGGCTGATGGGCTGCGTCGAATGCGTTGCCGACCGCGAAAGCAAGGACCCGCTGCAGCTCGACAAGGATGTCGGCAAACGCATCGATGCCCATTGCCATGAACTCGGGCTCTTGGTGCGGCCGCTGATCAACATGTGCGTGATGTCGCCGCCGCTGATCATCACCCGCGAACAGATCGACGACATGGTCGCGATTCTGCGCGAGGGCATTTCGCGGACCATGGATGATCTCAGGAAAGAAGGTGTGTGGCGGGGGTGACAACTCTTCCTTCTCCCCGTGGAACGGGGAGAAGGTGCCCAACGGGCGGATGAGGAGCGGCGCCGACATTGGCGGTTGGCCGTGCACGAGGACTTCATCCGTCTGAGGCGATGACCTCACCGGCCGTCGCAGCGCCGGCTTACAAGATTTCAGTCGAAGATAGCTTTCTGAGCTTGAGGGCAAGCCAATCGCGAGGCGCTGGCGCCGCCCCTCATCCGCCCTTCGGGCGTTCGTCGCTCGAAAAGCCAAGCAGTTGGCTTTTCATCCGCTGTGCGGACCGCTCCTCACCTCCCCGTGAAACGGGGAGAAGGAAGCTACCCCCTTGACCTGAGCGCGTCGTTCAAATTCCACATATCCTTCTCCTCGGGCGCGGTTTCCAGGCCGAGCACCGGCAGCATCTTGCGCAGATGGTCGTGGTGGGTGCGCACGCCGTATTCGAGGTCGGAGAGGTAAAAACCCTCGAAGGCTTCGGAGAGCATGGATTCGTTCGACCACACCGACAGTTGGACATCTTCCGACATGGTGTCGCGGTCGATGCGGAAGGAAAGGTATCGGGCGGCGGCCTGCTCGCGGCTTTCGTCGCGGTAGCGGTAGATGGCGCCGCGCAGCAGGGTTTCACCCGTCGACAGCGGAAACTCCTGATAGAACTGCACGGATTCCGGCATCACCGAAATGACCGCATTGGGGAAGATGCCGTAATAGACCCAGGCCTTCTTCAGATAGTCTGGCAGATGCGTCGGCTCGGGCGCGATCTTGACGTAGTTCTTGACGCTCCAGCGGCGGCCGGCATGCGGGTTGTAGGTGGCGAAGGACCGCGACACGCCGTTGATGAAAGGCTCGTCGAAATAGGTCGCGCCATAGAGATCCTGCAGGGCAGGATGCGCCATGGCGACGTGATAGCCCTCATTGTCGACATCGCGCACCGACTTCCAGTTGACCGGGGTCTTCTGGCTCCAGATGCCCCAGGACGGCACCATGTCGGCGGCCTTGTAATGCGCGAATTCGGGCTCGATCGGCTTCATCAGCTCAGCGACGGAAGGCTGCGGTCCGCCATTGCGGAAGCGGATGAAGATAAAACCCATCCAGATTTCGAGGTCGAGCTGCATCAGGCCGAACTCGGTCTTGTCGAGATCAGGGAAGGAGCGCGGGCGCGCGGCGCCGCGCAGCGTGCCGTCCAGATTGTAGACCCAGCCATGGAACGGGCATACCAGCGCGTTCTTGCAATTGCCCTGGCTGTCGGCGACGACACGGCTGCCGCGGTGGCGGCACATATTGTTGAAGCCGCGCACGACGCCGTCCTTGCCGCGAACGATCAAAGCGCGCTCGCCGACCACGTCCATGGTCAGATAGTCGCCGGCGTTCGGGATGTCGCTGACATGTCCGACGATCTGCCAGTGATTGCGGAAGACATGTTCCTTCTCGAGCTCGAGAAGGGCATCGGAATGGTAACTCCAGCCCGGTAGTCCCCGCCGGTCCCAATCGTTGGGGATCGCCACGTCACGGAGGTGCGGGTTCATAAAACGTCTCTTCTTTTTGTTGAATAATCATTCAATAAAATCATATTTTGCATTGAAATGCAATGGCTTGTGAAAATGCGAAGGATTCCAAGGCAGGTTCCTTGAATCGCCCACGGCTGAATTCGATACAGCTGCCGGCCAGGAAAATCGCAGAGAATCCGGGTGTTAGCCCTGGTTCCGAAACGCCATTCAAGCGCGATTTCACGAAGCGTGCGGGCTGAGGAACAAGACGCCTCGCTGGAGGTAAAAAAGGGTTCGTGGCACTCAATCAAATTGGCTGTTCGGCAGACGTTTGAGCCGGGACCGCCTGGCGGGGTCGGCCCGAGATTCGCTTGCCCCGGCGAAATTTGAGCCGGAGTGACCGATTCTGCCCGGTTTTGCCCGATAGCTCCGTTTCAATCTGGTTACATTGCCAGTTCCGCCCCAATTTTGTGCTGTTACAAAGTGCGATTAAGTTCGTTTCATCATCAAAAAGAAACGCAGCGAAGGGGAAGACAATGCATGCGAAAGTCGAGACCATCAGCAGCGAGCACCGCCTTCAGGCTCCGGAGCGCGCTGACCGCCGCCCGAAACTGGCCCTACGCCAACGCGCCAGCGATCACCCCATGGCCATGTTCATGGCGCTGGCTGCTTGCGCCGTCATCGGCATGGCGTTTACGCCGACGGTCGGGCCGGCCTTCGCTTCGTTGAACCCGCCGGCCAACGTCGTTGACGGGGCGCCGACGACAATCAAGACCGCTCGCCTGCCGATGCCGGCGCTCGACTTCGCTTGCAAGGGCCAGGCCTGGGGTGCCGAGAGCGTCGATTGCCTGCGCGCCATCGCCCAGCAGTCCGGCACGCACAAGGCCCGTGCGATCCGCATGATCGCCAATGCCGCGCCGCTGACCAACACGCCCAACATTTTCTGATTTTTGTCGAAGCATGATCCCGAAAACCGGTTCCCTCTTCGGGCTCCTGCTCTGACCTCCCCCGAGCGCTCCTCCAGCGCTCCCTTCGGCTCCCGCCCGCATGTCGGCCGGGAGCCCTTTTTTATCCCTTCGATGCCGCTTGCTCGGCAATGGTTGAAAGCACGCTGCGCACATCCAGCGTGCTGAACGGTTTTTCCAGGATCTGCGGCCGCTGCTGCGCCGGCAAGGCCTCGATTTCGGCCTTGGCGCCGATCAGGTCGCCGGTAACCAATACGAAACGCCGTGCCAACTCAGGCCTCTCGGCAAGCAGTTCGCGGTAGATGGCCATGCCTGATGTGCCGGGCATGCGCAGGTCCGAAAAAACGATGTCCGGCGGCATGTGGCCGCTCAAGGTGGCGGAGCCCGATTCCCAGACCGGCGCGATCCGCGACTTGATGCCCATCAACTCAAGAATGTCGGACAAGGAGCCCGCAACGTCAGGCTCGTCGTCGATGATCAGGGCATGACGCAGGCCGCTCGAGCGCGGCTGGGTTTCGCCGGCCGCGGCGTTCCCCGCCGAAATGGCCGGCAACTGGACAACGAAACGCGCGCCCCTGGGCTGCACTTCTTCGAACCAGACATTGCCATTGTGCCGTTCGATGATTGATTTCGAGATCGACAGGCCGATGCCGGTACCGACACCGACCGGCTTGGTGGTGAAATAGGATTCGAAGATGCGGTTGCGGATCGCTTCGGGAATGCCGGGTCCGTTGTCCTCGACCGAGAAGCCGGGATTGCCGCGATCGCTGAGGAAGGTCCGCACCTTGATCAGCCGGTCGCCGGCAATGCCGGCCAGTGCGTGCTGGCTGTTGATGAGGAAATTGGCAGCCACTTGCGTCACGTGGTCGGCGTCGGCCATGGCCAGCAATGGACCCGGCGCGAAATCGGTGTCGATGATGATGCCGCTCGAGCGTGCGCCATAGGCAGTCACCTCGAGCGCGGCGCGGATCACCTGGTTTAGATCGGTCTCGGCTTGCGCGGCCGGATGAAGCCGGACCATCGACAGGAAGCTCTTGACGATGCGGCCGCAGCGCTCGGCGGCGGCACGCACCTTCTCGGCACGGACCTTGGTCTGCGGATCGGTGGCGAATTCATGCAGCAGCGTCGATTGCGCGACCACCACCGCCAAGGGGTTGTTAAGCTCGTGCGAAACGCCCGCAAGCAGCGAGCCCATCGCCGCCATCTTCTCGTTCTGGTGCAGCTTCTCGCGCTGCCGGTTGATCTCTTCCTCGGCACGCAGCCTGTCGCGCAGGTCGCGGATCGAGCCGAAGATCAAGCGGCGGTCGGCGACCCGCATCTCGGTCGCCGTCAGCTCGATAGGAAACACCTCGCCGGCGGCGTTCTGCGTCACGGTCTCCAGCCGCTGGCCGACCATCGGCGCGCCGCGCCCGACATGTAGTCGGCGCCCGAGGAATAGCCCTTGCGGTAGTATTCCGGCACAACGGTGTCGAGCAGGTCCTTGCCGAGGATGTCGCTGCGTTGGAAGCCGAACATCTTTTCGGCGGCCGGATTGAATTCGATGATCGATCCGGCCTCGTCGATGACGATGATGGCGTCGAGCGAGGCCTGCAGCATGGTGCGCCGGATCACTTCGCTGGCATGGGCGTCGGAGGGCGAGTGTTCGATGGCGTCGCCGATGGCGAGCGCGATGATGTGCAGCGTTGCCTCTTCCTCGTCGGTCCACTCGCGCTCGTCGACGCAGTCATTGACGGCGAGCGTGCCCCACAGATGGCCGTGCGCGAAGACCGACACCGACAGGAACGACTTGATGTTCTGCTTTTCGAAATCGGTTCTCAGGAACCCTTCGAGGTCGCGGGTGTGCCCGGCGAAGATCTTACCCTGCCGTTCGTCCTCGGCCACCCGCTCCAGCAGCGGATCGGAGTTGACGATCGACTGCATGATGACGGTCGGTGACGCCAACTCTCCGCCGAAGTCGGGGTCGATCCAGTAGGCGGCAACCGACTGAGCAAAACCCTGGCCGGGCAGTTCGCGCAAGCGGAACAGAATGCCGCGCTGGCACTCCATGGCGCGACACAGGGTTTCCAGTATGCCTTCCATCTCGCGTTGCCAGTCGCCGGCTTCGCGCAGCCGGCGAACGACGCGCACGGCCGCCATCGCCGCGCCCTGCCTGAAACCCTGCATATCCGTGCTTGTCGCTTCGCCCGTCATTTTCAGCCGTTGTTCCAAGGTCATGCCAATCCTAATCCGATCGGCGAGCAACGGCTGCGAACCTGAACCCTGTGGGTCTGGCGCTCAGTTGCTGTCGCCGGTCGGCAGCGAGAAGATATAGCCTTCGCCACGCACCGTGCGCAGGAATTTCGGGTTGGCCGGGTCCGCCTCGATCTTCTTTCTCAGGCGCATGATGCGGATGTCGACGGCACGCGATGATTCCGGATCCTCGGTGAAGCCGATCGCTTCCGAGATCGCGGCGCGCGTCAAAAGCCGGTTGGCGCGGGTCAGGAAAACCTCCAGCACGTCGAACTCGCTCTTGGCCATTTCGATCACCGCGCCGTTGGCGCCAGTGACCAGCCTGCCGTCAAGATCGGCCTGGAACGGGCCGAAGGCAACGGAACGGCGGTCCGTCCTGGCTTTCCTGTCGAGCAACTCAGTCGGCTGCGGAACGCGGCGCAACACGCTGCGGACCCTCGCCAGCACTTCGCGCAGTTCGTATGGCTTGACGATATAGTCGTCGGCGCCGAGTTCCAGCCCGACGATGCGGTCGAGCGCGGTACCGGCGGCGGTCGCGTAGATGATGCCGATCGGCATTTTCGAGCGCAGCCAGCGGCCGAGCGACAGCCCGTCCTCGCCCGGCATGGCGATGTCGAGAATGGCCAGATGGAAGGCTTGTGTCTCGATCAGGCTGCGCGCGGCGGCCGCGGTTTCCGCGGTCGCCACATCATAACCGGCGGCGCCGAGATATTCGGCAACCGCGTCCCTCAGGTCGGGCTCGTCCTCGACGATAACAATTCTTGCCCGCACGATGCCCTCGCTGCCACTTTCAGTGGAAAGTAGATTGGGTATAAACATCATGTCCAGCACTCATATCCGGTTGCAAGGGAATGGTTGGAAAACATGGCAGCACGAGCCGTCATTGCGCTTGTTTCCGTCGCCGAAGTGGTGGCGACCGAACTCGCTGACCATCTCGAGCGGCGAGGCCATGACGTGCGCCAGGCGCGGCAGCCCTGGGAGGCGGAATCGCTGTTGGCGGGCAAAGGCATCGACGTCGTCGTCGTCGGCGACAGTCTCAGCCAGGCGGAGGGGCGGGATCTGCTCAGGCGTTATGGCGGCCAAGGCGAGGGCGGCGAGGCTGGGCCCGATTTCATCCTGATCTGCCGGCCGGCCGATCTCCTCGACAAGGTGCTGGCGCTGGAACTGGGTGCGGCCGACGTCGTCGAAAGCCCGCTCAATGTCAGGGAACTCGCCGCCCGCGTTGGCGGCCTGCTTTCGCGGCGCGGCAGGGGCACCCAGGAACTGATCGTGCTGGAGAACGCGACCGTCGATCTGAGATCGGCCATCGTCATGCACCGCTCTGGCACGGAGGAACAGCTCTCGCCCGGTCAGGTGGCGCTGCTCAGGCTGTTCCTGGCGAGCCCCCGCAAGGTGCTGACGCGTGACGACATCATCGCCGCCGCACCGGCCGAAAATGCCGACGCCTTCGATCGCTCGATCGATTCGCGCATCGTGCGGCTGCGCCGCAAGCTCGACACCGAGACCATCACCACCATACGTGGCGCCGGCTACCGGTTCGATCCGCCGCAGCAATTCTCCGACTGACGGCAGTGCGCTCGGGTTATCTTTCTGGCTGAGCATCGGATTTTCCATTCACCGATGCTCCTGCAGTTCAGCGTACCACCAGCAACGACGGACCCGATGGCATGTCGCTGCTCATGACGAGTTCGTTTGCGTGGGCGGCGCGGTCCTTGAGGAGCACGGTGGCAAGGGCGGCAAAGCCCAGCAGGCCCTGCGCATAAAGCAGTGCGGAAAGCACCGAGGCCGCGAATTTCGTTTTCATCGTTCCAACTCCCAGAAATCAAATTTGAAGCGGGTCGCTTCAGGAAACTCCCGAAGTGCCCGCGCCGCCCACGGAGCCCCCCGCAGCGGCGCGGGCCTTCGGTCCTCTCGGCAGCAAGTTGCCGGAGGGGCCGCGCAATGCCAGCAACCGAAGGCCAACCCGCCAGAGGGCCTTGAGCCGGGCGATGCGCCGGCTGGAAACAATCCAGACCGAGGCGGAAAACAGGGCGACGTGCAGGGTAGAGATCTCGCTCGAGGTCATCGCCGCCAGCCTTGCCACGGGACCGCCGGCAACTGTGCCGACGCTGCCGATGGCCACCGCCGCGATGCTGATCCTGAAGAGCCAGGACCGCGTGTTCGATTTCGTTCCCATGGTCGTTGCCGTCTGCTTTCGTTACGTCAACTTTCGTTCCGGCCCGTATCCGGATCATGCCGCCCGAAGCTGCGCTTTGTTGCCGATTGGTTTCGAGATCGACCCTGGATCTTTCATATAGAGGCAATTCGAACTTTCATTTCGTGGGGAATACCTATGTTCTGCTTCTTTTCTCCGGTTTGTGGGCGATGATCGCCCCCGCCCTGGCTGCTTGGTTTGTTAACCAGAGGAAACATAATCGAAACATAAACGAGCATTTCGCGAAATCTGTCCGAAACATGCCGCAGCGATAAGCCGCTCATCGAATTGGAGCCGGTCGGACCGGCAGAGAGAGGGGACATCATGCACACCACCATTTCCGCCAAGCTCATCAACATCACCGCCGCTGCGCTGACGGGTACAGCACTTCTGTTCGGCGCCAACGCGGCCCATGCCGCCAACAAGATCGTGGCGCGGGTCTCGCTTTCACAGCAGGTCATGGAAGTCTCGGTCGATGGCCGGCCGACCTTCGCCTGGAAGGTTTCGACCGGCGACCGGGCGCATGTGACGCCGACGGGCTCGTTCAAGCCGACGCGCATGCATGAGATGTGGTATTCGAAGAAGTACGACAACGCGCCGATGCCGCACTCGGTGTTCTTCAGCGGCGGCTACGCGGTGCACGCCACCTATGCGATCAAGCGGCTCGGCCAGCCGGCCTCGCATGGCTGCGTGCGGCTGCATCCCGACAATGCCGCCGATTTCTACCAGTTGGTCGAGACGTTCGGGCCGGCCAACACCAGCATCGTCATCGTCAAGTAGCAGGCTGAGGAGCGGGCCGGCTTACTGTCGTGCCCTATTCAAGGCTCCCGCTGGAAATTGTCCAGCGGTATCGAGCGCAGCCAAAAAAGAGGCCGGGAATTCCCCGGCCTCTTTTTTTCTCGGCTTCCGAGAGCTCTTTGTTTTGACGCAATTCCGGACGGAAAACCGCTTCACACTTTTCCTGGAATTGCTCTATCAGTCCGGCAATGCCGGCATCAGCTTCGGATCCGGCTTTTCCGCAAGATGCGGCAGGTCCTTGCTGGCGATGAAGGTGTAGAACATCGGCACGACGAACAGCGTGAACATGGTGCCGACCAGGATGCCGGTGAAGATGACCAAGCCCATCGAATAGCGGGCCGCCGCACCTGCGCCGCTCGACGTGATCAGCGGCACGACGCCAAGCGCCATAGCTGCCGTCGTCATCAGGATCGGCCGCAGGCGCACCTTGGCCGAGGCGATGATGGCATCACGCCGCCGCATGCCATGCGCTTCGCGCTGCTGGTTGGCGAATTCGACCAGCAGGATGCCGTGCTTGGTGATCAGGCCGATCAGCGTGATCAGACCGACCTGCGTGTAGATGTTGAGCGTGCCGAGGCCCAGATTGAGCGGCACGATCGCGCCGAAGATCGACAGCGGCACCGCCATCATGATGATCAGCGGGTCGCGGAAGCTTTCAAACTGCGCCGCCAGCACCAGGTAGATGACGATGATGGCCGCTCCGAAAGCGATCAGGATGGTGTTGCCCTGTTCCTTCTCCTGCCGGGACTGGCCGGAGTAGTCGATGAAGAAGGTGTCGGGCAGGCTCTCCCTGGCGATATTCTCGAGGACTTTCAAACCGTCGCCCGTGGTGACGCCGGGCAGCGGCAGTGCGGAGATCGTCGACGAATTCAGCTGGTTGAACTGTTCGATCGCTGCCGGCGACGCATTGTTCGAAATCTTCACCACGGCAGACAGCGGCACCATCTCGCCCGTCACGCTGCGCACAAAATATTCGCCGAGCCGTTCGGGGTTGTCGCGGAATTGCTGCGGCACCTGCGGGATGATGTCGTAGCTGTTGGAGTCGCGGTCGAACTGCGCCACTTCGGCGCCGCCGACCAGCAGCGTCAGCGTGCGACCGATATCGGCGATCGGCAGGTTGAGTGCGGCGGCGCGATCCCGATCGATGGTCACCGTCACCTGCGGCGAGTCATAAGACATCGAGTTCTGCACGACGATGAAGCGACCGGAGGCCTGCGCCTTGTTCTTGATCTGCTCGGCCGCCTTATATACTTCCGCGGAATCACCGGTCGAGCGTACCACCAAAGCGATCGGCAGACCGCCACCGGAGCCCGGCAGCGTCGGCGGTGCGAAGACGAAGGCCTGGACACCCGCCACCTTGGCGAGGCGGGCCGTAATGTCGGCCTGCAGCTCCTTCGAACTGCGCTTGCGCTCAGCCCAATCCTTGAAGGCAAAGCCGACGAAGGCGCTGTTTGTCGTGCCACCGAAGGCGACCGCCGAGAACTGCGCCCGCGTTTCGGGAATATCCCTCACCAGGCCGAGCATCTGGTTCACATAGGTTTCGGTATAGTCCGATGTCGCATAGGTCGGCGCGGTCACAATCGAGAGCAGGAAGCCCTGATCCTCTTCCGGCGCCAGCTCGCTCGAAGTCTTGGTGAACATGAAGCCGGTTACGCCGACCAGCGCGAGCACGATGATCAGCGTCAAAGGACGGTAGTTCAGCGAGCCGGTGACGGCCCGCTCATAGACATGCTCGACCCGCGCGAAAATGCCATCGACAATGCGCTGGAAACGGCCGGGCGTGCCGGCCTTCAGGAGGCGCGCCGACATCATCGGGGTGATGGTGACGGCGATGACGCCCGACAGCACGACCGAGCCGGCGAGCGTGACCGCGAATTCGCGGAACAGCGCGCCAGTCAGGCCGCCGGTGAAGGCCAGCGGCGCGAACACGGCGGCCAGCGTCATGGTCATGGCGACAATGGCAGAAGCGATTTCTCGCATGCCGCTGAACGCTGCCTGCATCGGCGACATGTGGTCTTCTTCCATGTGGCGGTGGATATTCTCCACCACCACGATGGCGTCATCGACGACAAGGCCGATCGCCAGCACCATGGCCAGCAACGACAGAAGGTTGATCGAATAGCCCACCGCAAACAACAGGAAGCAGACGCCTATCAGCGACAGCGGGATGGTGACGATCGGCATCATCACCGAGCGGAACGAGCCAAGGAACAACAGGATGACCACGACGACGATGGCAACAGCCTCGGCGATGGTCTTGAAGACCTCGTCGATCGAGGCGCTGATCTGCCCGGTCGCGTCGTAGACGACCTCGATCGTCATGCCTTTCGGCAGCGTTTCCTGAATCTGCGGCACGAGCTTGGTGAGCGCTGCCGCGGGGGTCAGCGGGTTGGCCGCCGGGGTCGGGAAGATAGCGAGGAAGGTGCCGGGCTTGCCGTTGAAGGAGACCCTGGTGTCGGTGTTCTCCGCGCCGAGTTCGACGCGGGCCACGTCGCGCAGCCGCACCACATTGCCGTCGGTCGAGCGCAAAGGCAGTTCGGCGAAGGCTTCCGGTGTCTGCAGCGTCGAGCGCACGGTGATCGACGAGACGACATATTCGTTCTGGGTGTTGCCGGGCGCCGACAGGAAGTTGGAATTGTTGATTGCCGCCAGCACTTCCGCCGCCGTCACGCCGCGCGCGGCAAGCCTGATCGGGTCGATCCAGACGCGCATCGAGTATTGCTGGGCACCGAAGATCTGGACGTCGGCGACACCTTCGACCGTCGACATGCGGGGCCTGATGACGCGCTCGATATACTCCGTGAGCTGCTCCTTCGTCATGTTCGGATTCTGCATCGAGATGTACATCATCGCGAACTGCTGGCCGGTGCCCTTGACGATAACCGGATCCTTGGAGGCGTCCGGCAAGGTGCCGCGCACGCCCTGGACTTTGGACAGCACTTCGGTCAGCGCCACGTCGGGGTTGGAGCCGAGCTTCATCTGCACCGTCACGGTGCTGGAGGACGGCCGGCTGGACGAAGTGACGTAGTCGATGTTCTCGGTCGAGGCGACGGCCCGCGCGATCGGGGCGGAAATGAAGCCCTGGATCAGGTCGGCGCTGGCGCCCGGATAGGCCGTCGTGATGGTGATCGCGGTCTCGTCAACCTTCGGATATTGCCGGATCGACAGGTTGAAGATGCCCTGAAAACCCAAGAGCAGGATCATGCAGGCAAGGACCGTCGACAGGACGGGCCGGCGAATGAAGAGATCGGAAAAGCTCATTGCTGGTCGGCCTGCTTGTTCGCCGATTTGGTCGGATCGATGGTGTTGTCGACGTTGACGGACATGCCGTTGAACAGGCGGTTCTGACCCGCGGTGACGACCTCTTCGCCAGCCTTCAGCCCTTCGACGATCTCGACCATGCCTTGATTGCGGCGGCCGGGCTTGACGAAGACCTGCGACAGCACCAGCGCGGGCTTATCGCCTTCCGTCGCCGGCTTGGCCGGGTCGGCAGCCGGCTTGGTGGCATCGGAAGCGGCCTTGTCCGCTGGCTTTGCAGCATCGGCGGCCGGTTTCGTGGCATCAGCCGCCGGCTTCATGGCATCAGCCGCCGGTTTCATCGCGTCCGCCGGCTTGGCGTCGGCCGGTTTGTCGGTGGCCGTGGCGGCTGCTTTTTCTTCTGGCTTGGCCGGGGCGGCCTCGGCGGGCTTGGCCGGCTGCACCACGAAGATATAGTCACCATAGAGGCTGGTGGTCAGCGCCGTCTGCGGCAGCGACAGCACGTTCTGCTCCTCGGGCAGTTCGACACGCACCTGCACGAACTGGCCAGGGGTCAGTTTGCCATCGGGATTGGCGACTTCCGCCCTGATGTTCACCAGCCGGCTGGACGGGTCGATCTTGGGGTCGATGCCGCGAATGGCGCCGGCAAATGGCATGTCCGCGCCGCTGAGGCCCAGCCGAACCGTCTGACCGATCTTGAGCAGCGGCAGCTGCTGTTCGGGAACCGAGAAGTCGACGCGCATCGTGTCGAGATCCTGCAGCGTCACCACCGCGGTGCCGGGCGACAGATATTGGCCGAGGTCGATCTTCGGGATGCCAACCGTGCCGGCGAAAGGCGCCGTCAGCTGCTTCTGATCGAGCACGGCCTGCAGCCTGGTGACCTGGGATGCCGAAGCGGACGCCGCCGCACGCGCACTGTCCAGTGTCGAGTCGGAGCCGACACCGCGCCTGGTCAGTTCGATGGCGCGGGTCAGTGACACCTGATCGAGCGCGGCCTGCGCCTTCTGTGCGTCGAGATCGGCGCGCTCGACGGCATCGTCGAGCTGCAGCAGCACCGCGTTGGCCGCCACTTTCTCGTTGGCATGGAAGGGGATTTCCTTGACGATGCCGGCTGTCTCAACCGTCAGGTCAACACCGCGCACGGCTCGCACTGTACCGATCGCCTCGACGCCAGGGGTCCAGCTCGACGGCTTGGCGATGGTCGTCGACACGGTCGCCGCCGGCGGCTTCATCGTGGCGAAATACTGCTTGATGCCATTGTCGCGCAGGAAGTTGAAGCCGACGATGCCGCCGACCACGATGACGAGCACGGCCAGGACCAAAATAATGATAAAGATACGGAGTATGCGCTTGAACAAGGAAGTCCCCTCAGTCGAAATCCGGCGCGAAGCTCGGACATCGGGACACATATCGACTGCGGGTCCCGATTTCAAATAATGGCGGCTTTACTGTACCGTCTGGACGGTCTTGTCAATTGGGCCTAAGCTTGCGAAGGGAGGCGCCATGAGAGCCCAACGTCCGAATTCGCGCGAGAAAATTCTCGCCGCAGCGGCTGATGTCGCCCGGGAATCCGGGCCCGGCAGCCTGTCGCTGGAAGCGGTGGCCAGCCGCGCCGGTGTGTCGAAGGGCGGGCTGCTCTACAATTTCCCGACCAAGGCCAAATTGATGCAGGGTCTGGTCGAGGGCTATCTGCGCGATTTCGAGCAAGCGCTGGAATCCGCCAACAGCAGCGACGATGGCAAAAATCCGCTCGCCGTCTACATCAAACTGTCGGCCAATGATTGCGAGGAAAAGCAGCCCTCGGCGTCCTGGATCTTTTCGGCGATTGCCGAGGATCCCGATTTCATGACGCCGATAAAGACGTTCAAGCGACAGCTTTTCGAACGGCTGAAAGGCGACACGAAAGACCTCAAATCGCTGCTGGTCTGTTATCTCGCCATCGAGGGGCTGCGCAGCATGAACCTCTTCGATTCCGAGGTGATGTCGAAGGACGAGCGCGAGCTGCTGGTCTCGTCCCTGCTGGAGATCGCCAAATAGGCGGCGCCAAGAATGACCGTTGTTGCGGGCATTCAACCCGCGGCGCGCTCGATATCCCGGCGCAGGACGATCGCGGTTGTCAGGTCCTCGACGCCGCCGAGCGTGGCAATGAGGTCGCGCACCGTGTTGAGCCTGTCGATCGACGGCACCTCGACCTCGACGATGAGATCGAGCTGGCCGCTCACCGACGACACGCGCCGGACCTCCGGATAGCGCGCCAACTGGTCGAGAATGCCGATTGACGGCGTGCGGATCAGCGTGACCAGCAAGAAAGCGCAGACCAGTCCGGCGTCCATCTGACCAATATCGGCCCGGTAACCTCTGATGACGCCGCTCTTTTCCAACGAAGCCACCCGCTCGCTCGTCGCGCTGCGCGACAGGCCGATGCGACCGGCAAGCGTCTTCAGCGGGATGCGGGCTTCCTTCGACAGAATGGCGAGGATGTCACGGTCCTTGGCGTCCAGTTCTCTCATGACGTCACGCTCCAAGCGGTTCCGTTAATGTGCCGGTCAATGCAGTCATTGTGCTGGCGCAACCGACGCTTTGCCGGATGCCCGATTTTTTGACCCATGCCAAGCTCGGACAAAGCAGATCTGGAATCCCGATGACCAACGTTTCACACCCAGCGCCTCAAGTCTCGCAGAACGAGGCGGTTGATATCGCAACGCGGCACTTCGGGATTTCCGGCAGCGTCGCCCCGCTCGACAGCGAGCGCGACCGGAATTTCAAGCTGACCGCCCCCGACCATTCGCTGTGGATCCTGAAAATCGTCAACGCCAGCGAGCCGCTCGTCGAGAGCGAATTCCAGACGGCATTGTTCGATCACCTCGCGCGCAACAGCCCGGATATGGCCGTGCCGCGTCTGAGGAAGACGGTGCAGGGCGCTTCGCTCGCCCATGCCAAGGGGCCTGGCGGCGAGGATCATGCCGTGCGCCTTGTGTCGTGGCTGCCCGGCCGACCGCTGGCCGAGAGCCCGACCACGCCGGCGCTGCTCGAAAGCCTGGGCGGCGCGCTCGGCCGGCTGGATCGAGCCCTGCAGGGCTTCATTCATCCCGGCGCACTGCGGTCATTCGATTGGGACATTCGCCAGGCAGGTGCCGCGCGGCAACGCCTCCACCACATTGATGACGAACAGGACCGCGCTTTGCTGGAGCGGTTCCTCGATCATTTCGATGCCGTGGTGGCCCCCCGGCTGCCGTCCTTGCGGGCACAGGTGATCCACAACGACGCCAATGACTGGAATGTGCTCGTCGATCCCGGAAGGCCCAAGCATGTCGCCGGGCTGATCGATTTCGGTGACGCCTTGCACAGTGTGCTGATCGCCGAGGTTGCCGTCGCTTGCGCCTATGCCATCCTCGATGCCGGGGATCCGATCGGCGCCGCCGCACGGTTGGCCGCCGGCTTCCATGCGGAATATCCGTTGCGGGAGGAAGAGCTCGACCTGATCTTCGATCTCATCGCGATGCGCCTCGTCACCTCCGTGACGCTGTCGGCCGCGCGCAGGGACCGTACCGCCGACAACCCGTATCTGTCGATCTCGGAGGCGCCGGCCTGGCGATTGCTGCGTCGCCTGGACAGGATGAACCGGCGCTTCGCGACGGCAATCCTGCGCCATGCCTGCGGCTTCGAAGCCGTTCCCGATGCACGCGCCGTGACAGGCTGGATCGCGGCAAACCGCGCACGGTTCGCGCCAATCCTCGACCGTCATCCGGCGACGCTTGCCAAGGCGCTGGTGCCTTACGGCGATCCGCACAATCCGATGACGGTGACATCGGCCGCGCAGCAGCCCGAAAAGGCCACCGCCTGGTGGGACGCCTATTGCGCCGAGCATGGCATTGGACTCGGCATCGGCCCATGGGGCGAAGCGCGCACGGTCTACACCAGCGACATCTTCCAGTCGCGTTTCGTCGAAGGCGCGCGGCGCGCCAATCATCTCGGCCTCGATCTTTTCATGCCGGCGGGGACGCGGCTTTACACACCGCTGGCCGCCACCGTCAGAAGCGTCGAGATCGAGGGGGATCCGCTCGGCTATGGCTGCCTGGTGGCGCTGGAGCATAGACCGCAGGGCTGTCCGCCCTTCGTGACTTTGTGGGGACATATGGCGCATGAGGCCGGGCGTCGGCTGAAGGCCGGCGATTATTTGGAGGCTGGCGCGCTTGTCGGCGAGATGGGCACACCAGTCGAGAACGGCGGCTGGGCGCCGCATCTGCATTTTCAGATATCGACGGATACCAGCCTTGCCGCCCGCGACATTCTTGGGGTCGGCGAGGAACGTTATCTCGCCGTGTGGAAGGAACTGTTTCCGGATGCCGCCGATCTCGCCGGCATTCCGCCCGAGACCTTCCGCCAAAGCGGCCGTTCCCGCCCTGAAATTGTCGCCGCGCGCAAGGCGTCGCTGCTGCCCAATCTCTCCATTTCCTACTCCGAGCCGATCAAGTTCGTGCGTGGCGAGGGCGTCTGGCTGATCGACGATCGCGGCCGCGCCTATCTCGACTGCTTCAACAATGTCTGCCATCTCGGCCATGCCCATCCCGACGTCGTCGAGGCGATCGCCAGACAAGCGGCCAAGCTCAACACCAACACGCGCTATCTGCACGACGCGATCGTCACCTATGCGGAGCGGCTGACGGCGACGCTGCCTGCCGGCCTGTCGGTGGCGTCCTTCGCCTGCTCGGGCAGTGAGGCCAACAGCCTGATGCTGCGCATGGCACGGACCCATACCGGCCGCAGCGAGGCAATCGTGCTCGACTGGGCCTATCACGGCACGACGCAGGAGCTGATCGATCTCAGCCCTTACAAATACAAGCGCAAGGGCGGCAAGGGGCGCCCGGCGCATGTGTTCGAGGCGACCATTCCCGACAGCTACCATGCTCCGGCCGAATGGCCGGTCGACGAACATGCAAAACGGTTCGCCGAAAGCGTCGCCGAGCAGATCGCCGATATGGCCAGACAAGGCCGCGCGCCCGGTCTGTTCCTGGCGGAATCGATCCCCAGCGTCGCCGGCCAGGTGTTCCTGCCGGAGGGCTATCTCGCGGAAGTCTACGCCATGGTGCGCGCCGCCGGCGGCATTTGCGCGGCTGACGAGGTGCAGGTCGGTTTTGGCCGTGTCGGCAGCCATTGGTGGGCTTTCGAAACCCAGGAGGTGACGCCTGACATCGTCACCATGGGCAAGCCTATCGGCAACGGCCATCCGATGGCGGCCGTGGTGACGACATCAGAGATCGCGGCCTCGTTCGACAACGGCATGGAGTATTTCAACACGTTCGGCGGCAATCCAGTGTCCTGCGCCGCCGGGCTCGCGGTTCTCGATGTCATCGAGCGCGATGGGCTCAGACGCAATGCGCTGGAGATCGGCAGCTATCTCATGGCGCGCTTCAAGGCTTTGCAGGACCGCTACGACATCATCGGCGATGTGCGCGGCCAGGGCCTCTTCCTCGGTATCGAACTGGTCGAGGACCGCAAGAGCAAGGCGCCGGCGACCGCACTTGCCCGCCGCATCAATGACGGGGTGAGGGCACGCGGCGTGCTGATCGGCACCGAGGGGCCGCATGACAATGTGCTGAAGATGCGCCCGCCAATGATCTTCAGCCGGGCCAATGCCGATCATCTGGTCGGCGTTCTCGACGAGACGCTGGCGGCGGTTCTGGCGGAAGGGGCTTAGGACATATCTGCGCACCGCCCTGGCGGTGCGTGAGCAGAATTCAGGAGCAACGATTTTTTTGGGAACGTCCGGCGCGTCACGCGCCGGCGGCAGGAGAGGCTTTGCCTCATCAAGGGAGGAAACCATGAGACATGCATTGATCACCGCGCTCGCACTCGCGTCGGCCACAACGGCCTTGCCGGCGAAAGCGGACACATTCGACATCGTCAAGCAGAGGGGTTCGATCATCTGCGGCGTCAGCCAGGGCGTCGCGGGCTTTTCGGCGCCCGACGACCAGGGCAAATGGAGCGGCTTCGACATTGATTTCTGCCGCGCGATTTCTGCCGCCGTCTTCGGCGACCCCGACAAGGTGAGCTATGTGCCGCTGTCGACCAAGGAGCGCTTCACCGCGCTGCAGGCCGGCACCGTCGACATCCTGTCGCGGCAGTCGACCTGGACCCTGTCGCGCGACACCGGCATGGGCATCCACTTCGTCGGCGCCGCCTATTATGACGGCCAGGGTTTCATGGTGCGTAAGGAGCTAGGTGTCGACAGCGCTCTGAAGTTATCTGGCGCTACGGTCTGCGCCGAGCAGGGCACGACGACCGAGCAGAACGTTGCCGACTATTTCACCGCTCACAACATGAAATACGAGGCGGTGGTCATCGATTCCGCCGACAGCATCATCAAGGCGTTCGACAGCGGCCGTTGCGACGTCTACACCACCGACGCCTCGGCGCTCTATGCGCAGCGCCTGAAGCTGACCGATCCTGCCGCCTTCACGGTGCTGCCGGAAATCATCTCGAAGGAGCCGCTCGGCCCGGCCGTTCGCAAGAGCGACGACAAGTGGTTCGACATCGTGCGCTGGACGCTGTTCTCGCTGATCGAGGCGGAAGAGGAAGGCATCACCCAGGCCAATGCGGAAGCCTCGCTGAAATCGCAAAATCCGACGATCCGCCGGTTCCTTGGTGTCGAGGGCGACAATGGCAAGCAGATCGGGCTCGACCCTGCCTTTGCCTACAACATCGTTGCCAAGGTCGGCAATTATGGCGAGATGTTCGAGCGCAATCTCGGCCAGTCCAGCCAGCTGAAAATCGCCCGCGGCATCAACGCGCTGTGGAACGCCGGCGGCCTGATGTACGCACCGCCGGCGCGCTGACATCCAAAGTCCAAGCCGCGCATGTCTTCAGGCGTGTGCGGCCTTTCTTAAACCGTCGGCAGGGCCTTGCCTGTCGACGGGTCGAACAAGCGAAGCGCTGTCTCATCGAAGGTGAGGCTGCGCTTTTCGCCCTTGGCAACCTGAGACCTTGGCGGCAGGCAGGCCGTCAGTCGCTGCGCGCCGATCCGGGCTGTGGTGACCAGTTCGGGGCCGGTCAGTTCGACCACCTCGATCTCCACGGGCAATGACAAATCCGTCGGGGCGGTAGCCACGCGCAGCGCTTCGGGCCTGATGCCGACGACCAGCCGTGCGCCCCCACGCGCCGCATTCGCATAGCGCGCCGGCAAGGGGATCCGTACATCGGACTCGGCAATAGCCAGCTTGCCGTCGGTGATGGTGGCCTGCAGCGTGTTCATCGTCGGCGCGCCGACAAAGCCGGCGACGTAGAGCGTCGCCGGCTCGTTGTAGATCTCTTCCGGCGTGCCGAGCTGCTCGATCCTGCCGTCGCGCATCACCGCGATGCGTGTCGCCAGCGTCATCGCCTCGATCTGGTCGTGGGTGACGTAGACCACGGTGGTCTGCAGCATCTGGTGCAGCCGCTTCAGCTCGGTGCGCATTTCCAGGCGCAGCTTGGCGTCGAGGTTGGAGAGCGGTTCGTCGAAGAGAAAAACCTGGGGCTTGCGCACCAGCGCCCTGCCGATGGCGACGCGCTGGCGCTGGCCGCCGGAAAGCTGGCTCGGCTTGCGGTCGAGCAGGGCTTCGATCTGGAGCAGTCTTGCCGCCTCGGCCACCGCCTTTTCGCGCTCGTCGGCTGCAACGCCGCGCATCTCCAGGCCGAAGCCGATGTTGCGGCGCACGGTCAGGTTCGGATAGAGCGCGTAGGACTGGAAGACCATGGCGATGTCGCGGTTCTTGGGATGGACGCCCAGGATCGAACGGCCGCCGATCAGCACGTCGCCGCTCGTCGCTTCGGCGAGCCCGGCGATGATGTTGAGAAGCGTCGACTTTCCGCAGCCTGAGGAACCGAGCAACACCAGGAACTCGCCGCTCTGCAGCGCGATGTCGATGCCTTTCAGTGTTTCGACACTGCCGTAGTTCTTGCGGATGTTGCGGATTTCAAGCGCGCTCATGCGTGGATCCCTCGAACTGCATCGGCCCGCCATAGTTGCGGGGCAGAGTGGAAATGGCGCGCGAGGCGACATGCGTCGCGGCGGAAAGGCAAGTGGACAGCGGTTGTTCCCGGGCGAGGGCGGCGAGGAAGGCGGCGTTGAAGACATCGCCGGCGCCGATCGTGTCGACGACGCGGACATCGGGCGCCACGGCTTCGACGAGTGCCCCATCCGGACCGATGGCGATCGCGCCTCGCGGGCCGCGCTTGACGACAAAGGTTGCGCCTTGCCGCATGCTGGATCGGATCTCGCGCGCGGCCTGCTGCGGGCTTGGCATTCCCGCCAGGGTTACCGTCTCGACTTCGTTGAACAGCGCCAGCGCGCAGCGCGAAAGCCAGGCGCGCGTGGCGACGCAATTGGCCTCGGTCCAGCCATCGATCGGCCAGCCAGTGTCGAGCGCGACGGCGATGCCGTGACTGTCCGCCCAGTCGAAGAACCCATCGTAATCGCGGGTGAGGTCGTCGGTCAGGAAAGAGCCGCACAACAGCGCGTAACCGCCAGAGAGCGCGTTGCCATCGAGGACGGACAAGACATCGGCGAGGCTGAAGCGCGGCAGGTGGCCGCGCGTGGTGAAGAAGGTCCGTTCGCCATCCGGGTGAGTCATGCCGACAGACAGCGTCGTGCCTTCGGAGCGGACCGGCCATGTCTCGGCACGGCTGCCGAACGCCTCGCGAAGCCATTGGCCGAACTGGTCGTCGCCGACATTGGCGGCGATAGCGAAGTCGACGCCCAGTGCTTGCCAGGCGAGCGCGCTGTTGCCGGCCTGGCCGCCGACGCGCAATTCGTCATGGTCGACGACGGTTTCCGTCCCCGCCTTCGGCCATGGCGCGACCGGGCCGACAATCAGGTCGACATTGACGTTGCCGATCACCGCAAGCGGACGCATCACTCGCTCCTGGTGATCTTGGTGGAGCGCACCGGCGTGCCGGCATTGTCGACGCGGGCATCGGCGAAGGCGATCATCAGGCGCTGTGCCACGGGCAGCATGGCGAAGACCGCTGCGAGACCAGAAGCCGGCTTGAAGGAGAGCGTGACAGCGCCCGCGACGGGCGGTTGCCCGGAGGCGTCGAAGATGATGAGCGGTGCGCCGGCCTCGACAATGGAAAGCGCCATCGCCGTTACCAGTTCCGCGGTCGGGTCGTTACCGCGAAACAGGATGACGCCGACCTTCGGCCCCAGCATCTCCATCGGTCCATGCCGCAACTGGCCGCCTTCGAGCGCGAAGCAGGGCAGCCGGGACAGTTCGGTAAGACCAAGCGCCAGCGCTTCGGCAACGCCTTGCAGCCGGCGCCCCGAGGTGACGATGCTCGTCACCTTTTCCAACGCGGCGAGTGCCTGCGTGATGTCGCTGTCCTGCGGCCGGTCCAGTGCGCCAAGAGCGGCACTTGGGTCTTCGCCGAGTGCGGCCAGGATGGCCAGATGCAAGGCGAAGGTCACGGTCAGGCTGCGGGTGGCGGCGAAGGCCAGTTCGGTCCCGCCGGCGCCGACCAGGCAAGGCGCGGTGCGGGCGAGGAAAGAACCGCCTTCCAGCGTCAGCCCGAAAACATCGGCAGCGCTGCCGGCCTCGGCAAACCATCTGACGACCTCGGCGCTCTCGCCGGACTGCGAGGTGATGAGCACCGTCTTGCCGTTGAGTGGCACCAGTTGACCGAGCTGTTCGGAGAGCGGCAGGGCCAGCGCATCGACGCCGAGCGCGCGGTAGAGCGGCTCGACGGCGCGCCCGACCGCGTGCGAACCGCCCATGCCGAGCAGCAGCAAACGGCCTGTCTTCCTGATTGAGTCGGCAACGTTTGCCGCCATGGCAGCGTTGTTCTCGAACGACGCACGCGCATCCGCGTGCTGGCGCGCCATTTCGCGGTCGATGGCGACCAGTCCGGCCGGTCGGGTTTTTTCTGCAGTCATCATCATCCCTTCACACCGCCGCTGGTCAGGCCCGAGATCAGCGCGCGCTGCATGACCAGTCCGATCAGCACCGGCGGCAAGGCGGCCAGCACGCCGGCGGTGGCGATCAGCCCGTAGTCGGAAACACGACCGCCGGCCAAATCGGCGATGGCGACGGTCAAGGTTTTTGCGCGCTGGTCGGAGGTGAACAGCAGCGCGTAGAAGAATTCGTCCCAGGCGAGCAGCACGGCAAACAGCGCCGATGTCGCCATCACGGGTGCGGCGAGCGGCAGCGTGATGATGCGCAGCGTCTGGAACAGGCCGGCACCGTCGATCATCGCCGCCGCCTCGATCTCGCGCGGGATGGAATCGAAGCCGGATTTCATCAGCCAGGTGGTGAAGGGCGCCAGAATGGTCAGATAAACCAGCGCCAGGCCGAAGACATTGTTGAGCAGGCCAAGATGCGACAGGCCCATATAGAGCGGCACGGCGAGCGCCACCGGCGGCAGCATATAGGTGGCGATGACCATCGACAGCGACCAGCCGATCGCCGGCGTGCGCGACACCGCCCAGCCGGCGGGGATGGCCAAGGCCAACGCTGCCAGCGTCGCCATGCCGGCGATCTCCAGGCTGTTGCGCAGCGACGAGGTGAAGGCGGCGCCGGCGCTGTTTTCGGCGGTCGACAGCAATGTCTGGTAGCGCGAGAAGTCGGCCGCCTGCGGCCACCAGCGCAGCGGCTTGGCGGCGAGATCGGCGGCCGGCGAAATGCTCATGATGAACAGCCAGGCGATGGGTGCCAGGATGATGGCGGCAAGCAGCACCGCGCAGGCATAGACAAAGATCGTAAAGGCGGGGCTCCTGCGTTCCATCAGGCGGCACTCCCGGCGGTCTTCCTCACCAGCGCCGCATAGGCGACGGCCAGCACGGTGACGAGCAAGGTGACGATCAGCGCCAGCGATGCGCCGGAGCCGGCGCGCTGGAAGGAGAAAGCCTCCTGGTAGACGAGGATCGACAGCGTGCGCGTGCTGTTGGCAGGGCCGCCGCGGGTCATCACCCAGATGATGTCGAAGACCTTGAAGGCCTCGATGGTGCGCAGCACCAGCGCCACCATCAGCGGGCCGGCGAGATAGGGCAGGATGACGAAGCGGAAGCGGTTGAATGGTCCCGCGCCATCGACAAGCGAGGCGGCGGTGATGTCGCGCGGCACCGCCTGCAATGCGGCGAGCGCGATCAATGCCACCAGCGGAAAGTTCTTCCAGCAGTCGGCGACGATCAGCGCCGCCAGCGCCGTGCCCGGCTCGCCCAGCCACGAGCGGTAGGCGTCGATGAGATTGAGCTGCGTCAAGGCCGCGTTCAGCGCGCCATATTCGGGATTGTAGATGAGCCGCCACAGCGTGGCGTTGACCACCGTCGGCAGTGCCCAGGGTAGAATCATCAAAGCGCGCAGGACGGCGCGGCCGTGGAACTGCTGATTGAGCAGAAGGGCGGCGAGAACGCCGATCACCATTTCGGCTGCAACGGAAATGACCGCGAACAGTGTCGTGGTCACCAGCGTGCGCGAAAAGTTCGAGCTCGACAGCATGTTGGTGTAGTTGTCGAAGCCGACGTAATTGCCGCCGGTGCCGACCAGCTTGGCGTCGGTGAAGGACAAGTTGACCGTATCGACCAGCGGCCAGCCGATGACGGCGACCATGACCACGAGCAGCGGCAGCATCAAGAGCCAGGCACGGGTCGTCATCCAGGTGCCCGACATCGGAGCAGCCTCTCTTCATTCATGATTTCAGACATAGCACGGGCGGCACAAGGCCGCCCGTAACTGGAGAACAATGCCTTAGAGGCCGCTGTTCTTCGCAGCGGTGTTCAAGGCGTCTTCCGGCGAAGACTGACCGAGCAGCGATTCCTGGATCGCCTGCTGCAGCGCGGTCGACAGCTCCTGGTATTTCGGTGTGGTCGGACGCGGATACATGGCGGCCAGGCCGAGCTTGGCAGCGGCGATCAGCTCCTCCTGGCCCTTGGTGACGGCCGGGTCGTCATAGGACGAGGCCCAGATCGGCAGCGAGAGCTTGGCATACTGGTTCTGCGTCGCCTGCGAGGTCATGAAGGCGATGTACTTCCAGGCTTCGTCCGGATGCTTGGAGACTGCGGTGACGCCAAGGCCCATCGAGCCGTTGACGGCCGACACGTCGCTGATGCCGGTGACGCCGGGTGCCGGCACGACGCCGACCTTGCCCACGACCTTCGAGTCCTTCGGATCGTTGGCCATGTTGTACATGTAGGTCCAGTTCAGCGCGAAGGCGGCGTCGCCGTTCTCAAAGACCTTGCGCACGTCCTCTTCCAAGAATTCCTTGGAATTCGGGTTGGTGAGGCCGGACTTGTAGCTGTCGACCATGTATTTCAGCGCCGAGAGGCCGCCGCCATTCTGGAAGTCCGGCTTGCCGTCCTTGAGGAAATCGCCGCCATAGGCGCTGACCAGCGTGGTGTAGTCGCAGATCGCGGCTTCGGCCTGCGACCAGCTCCAGGCGATCGGCGTCTTCAGCAGGCCCTTGTCCTGGATGATCTTGGCCTGCGCGCCGAGCTCTTCCCAGGTCTTCGGCGGCGTCTTGATGCCGGCCTTTTCCAGGATTTCCTTGTTGTAGAACAGGTATTTGGTGTCGAGGATCCAGGGCATGCCATAGTACTTGCCGTCATACTGGACGGTGGTCCAGGCGCCGGGCAGCACGCCCTTCTTCATGTCGTCGGTGATCTTCGACGAGACGTCGACCAGCACCTTGTTGGTGGCGTATTCGGCCGGCCAGATGACGTCGAACAGCACGACGTCGTAGCCGCCGCCTGAACCCTGAGCCAGCACCGTCTTGTCGTGCAGGCCTTCATAGGGGACGAATTCGAGATTGACCTTGACGTCCGGGTTGGCCTTGGTGAAGGCATCCGTCATGGCGCGCACGTCGGCCTCGCTGTAGGCGGCCTGCGCCATGAAAAGCGCGTTGAGCGTCGTCTCGGCGAAAGCGTGAGGGACGAGCAGTCCTCCGGCGAAGACCGCGCCGACCAGTGTCTTGGTGATTGTCTTAAGCATCTTCTTCTCCCATTTCCGGTGTTACGGGCTGGCGATACGGGCGTGTCGCATCGTCTTCCCGGATCCATGTCGCGTGACCTGATGGTTATCCGGCTGCCCAGTGGCGACAGGCTGGGGGCCTTTGCCATCTTGTTTTGGGGCATTCGGTTTGCATTAAGTCAACTCGCTTGACTTAATTAGTCGATCAATATTCTAATGGAGTCAAGAGGGGAAACGCCGGTGGATGACATCAGCCCGATCCGCGCCAAAAGCGGCACCAACCAGGAAGGCACCAGCGCGCACAACCGCCGGGTCATGATCGAGGCGCTGCGCCTCAACGGCGCCCTGTCACGCGCCGATCTGGCGCGGGCGACGCAGCTCACCAAGCAGGCGGTCTCCAACATCATCGAGGATCTCGAAAGCGACGGCCTGGTCGTCGCGCTCGATGCGGTGCGCAAGGGCAGGGGGCAACCGTCGACCCCCTACAGGCTGGTGCCAGAAGGCGCCTTCGCCATCGGCCTGCATATCGACCGCCATCTGACGCGCGCGGTCGCCGTCGACCTGGTGGGCAGCGTGCTGGCGCGGGCCGAGGCGAACCTGCCTTTCGATGAGCCGTCGAAGGGCGTCGAGATCATCCTCGAGCTGATCGCAGGTGTCCGCCGCGACCTGGCCGGCATTTCGGCCCAGTCGGAAAAACGGCTGGTCGGTCTCGGCGTCGCCATGCCCGGTCCTTTCGGCCTGAAGGATTCCGACGACAAATGGATGATGCCGGCCTGGCAGAAATTTCCGCTGCTGGAGACGCTGGCCAAAGGCACGGGGCTGAATGTCGGCCTGCAGAATGACGCCGCGGCCTGCGCCACGGCGGAGCGCATCGTCGGCGCCGCGCACGGCGTCGACCACGCGGTCTGCCTTTATGTCGGTTACGGCATCGGCGCCGGACTGATCCTCAATGGCGAGCTCTACAGCGGCGGCCATGGCAATGCCGGCGAAATCGGCATGGCGCTGCTGGCGCCGGCCGGCCCCGGCTCGACGCCGCTCGAGCATCGCGCCTCGCTGGCCTCGCTCTACCAGCATCTCGGCCTCAACCCGGCGGACAGCGATATCTACGAACAGATGAACGCCCTGGTGTTGGCCGAGAACCCCAGGATGATGGTCTGGATCGATGGTGCGGCGCATGATCTGCGCTGGAGCGTGCATCTCATCGAAACGATCTTCGACCCGCAGACCGTCATCCTGACAAGCGGCGCGCCGGAAGCGCTGGCGCGCCGGCTGGTCGAGGCGATGCACCCGTTGCTACCATCGATCGCCGACCGGCCCGGAAGGATGCTGCCTCGCCTTCAGCTTGGCACCACCGATCCCTGGTCGATCGCGCTTGGTGCGGCCGCGGCACCGATCAGCCGTGCCTTCGATCCGCTGTTCTCGGCGATCCTGAAGACAAGTCCCGGTGCTGGATGAGGGAGAGCGGGCGCCGAGGGCAAAGGCCTTTCTGGCGTCACACAGGGTTCATCGACCGGACATAGCGTCTTTCCCAGTTCTTTGCTGCAATGCAATAGGAGTGGGACATGGTGGACATAATTTCCAGTGAGGCGGGCATTCCGAGACCGGATCATCCGCTGGATAGTTCGGGCAGCGCCAAGTGGTTCTTGCCGGCCTTCGGCGTGCTGGTGCTGGTCGGCGTGGTCTATGTCGGCTACGCGCTGAGCCAGGATCTGGCGGTGGCCAAGACCGTGCCGTGGATCCTGCTCGGCATCGCCTTGCTGATCGCGCTCGGCTTCGAATTCGTCAATGGTTTCCATGACACCGCCAATGCGGTGGCGACCGTCATTTACACGCGCTCCCTGCCGGCCGAATTCGCCGTCATGTGGTCCGGCGCCTTCAATTTCCTCGGCGTTCTCACCTCCAGCGGTGCGGTCGCCTTCGGCATCCTGTCGCTGCTGCCCGTCGAACTGATCCTGCAGGTCGGCTCCTCCTCCGGCTTTGCCATGGTGTTCGCGCTGCTGGTCGCCGCCATCCTGTGGAACCTCGGCACCTGGTTCCTCGGCCTGCCGGCCTCAAGCTCGCACACGATGGTCGGCTCGATCATCGGCGTCGGCCTCGCCAACCAGTTCATGGCACCGGCCGGCAGCGCCACCAGCGGCGTTGACTGGTCGCAGGCGACCAATGTCGGCATCACCCTCCTGGTGTCGCCGATCATCGGCTTCTTCGCCGCGGCGATCCTGCTCTATGCGATGAAGCTTCTGGTTCGCAATCCGGCGCTCTACGAAGCGCCGAAAGGCAACGCGCCGCCGCCCTGGTGGATCCGTGCCTTGCTGATCTTCACCTGCACCGGCGTCAGCTTCGCGCATGGCTCCAATGACGGCCAGAAGGGCATGGGCCTGATCATGCTGATCCTGATCGGCGTCGTGCCGACGGCCTATGCGCTGAACCGTACGCCCGACATCAACTATCTCGAAGCCTACAAGGCGGCTTCGGTCAGCGTCGAGACCGCGCTGGGGAAATACGTCAAGCCCGGTGTCACCGTCGCCGATGCCAAGGCCGCCAAGGCAGCCGTCCAGGATGCCGTGCGCACCCGGACCTGGAGTGACCAGACGACGGTCGCTCTGCAGACCTACATCCACAACACGACCGCTTCGCTGCAGCCCTACGCATCGGTCGACAACGTGCCGACCGATCTTGTCAGCAACGCCCGCAACGACATCTATCTGATCGGCGAGGCGCTCAAGCTGATCGACAAGAAGAAGCTGCTGCCGATGCAGGACGCCGACCTGAAGGCGGTCACCGACTACCACAAGGCCGTCGACAATGCGACGAAGTTCATTCCGATCTGGGTGAAGGTCGCGGTCGCGCTGGCGTTGGGCCTCGGCACGATGGTCGGCTGGAAACGCATCGTCGTCACTGTCGGCGAGAAGATCGGCAAGAGCCATCTGACCTATGGCCAGGGCGCGGCGGCCGAGCTGGTGGCGATGGTGACCATCGGCATGGCCGACCGGCTCGGGCTGCCGGTGTCGACAACCCATGTGCTGTCATCGGGCGTCGCCGGAACGATGGCCGCCAACGGCTCGGGCCTGCAATGGTCGACAGTGCGCAATCTTTTGCTGGCCTGGGTTCTGACCCTGCCATGCTCGATAGCGCTCGCCTTCACGCTGTTCATCATCTTTCGCCAGGTGTTCTGAGCGGAACCCTCAAAGGAACGGCGCCACCTGCGGCGCCGTTTCTCTTTGTCGGCCTATCCTGCGAAGACCAATGAAAAGTCAGAGCGTGTGCCTTCCCAAACGGGCGCTGCTTCGAACGGTTCAGCTTTCGATGGAATCGTTGGCAGGCTCCAGCCGAGGCTCACTCCTACCGCCGCGCAACTTCCGCCCTGTTACGGCGGCGCAGCTGGCGTAGCGACAATATGTGTAGCATGATCGAGCTTGGCACCACGAAAGCAGGGGTCAGCACACCCGGATAATCGCCTGCGCCGATGCTCTGCACATCGGGGACAATCAACTGCCATGGGCCGGGCGAGGTGATTATGCCCATGGTGATCGCAACGGCGAAGTCGGCAAGCCCGAGGATGTTCCAGAGAGTTGCCGCCCTCCGGCCTTTGTCTGTCCCGGTCGCAACTGCCATCGCAGCCGGCAACGCGAACAATCCGGTCAGCATGTCGCCGATGCCTGCCGGCGCTGCGAACGCGCCGGGCAGCGCACCGCGCAGCCAGGCCGCGATAGCCCACGTGCCGAATACGCGGTAAAGCTGAAGCATGACGAGCCAGCTCGCTGGCATGGCATCGAGCACTAGCCCGATCCGCTTCGAGAGCAGCAAGAGCGGCGCCCCGATGATCACCGGTAGGAAGATCGCCGATGGCAATACCGGAAAAGACACAGTGCCGGCGTGAAAGACGCCGTTGATCGCGGCGCTCCAGGCGAAGGCGAGCCACAGCGTGTCCGGGATCATGATCGCCAGCCAGGTCGTGCGGCGTTGAGCTGGCGTCAGGCTCGTGTGTTCGAGGCCGAGCCATAATCCCAGCGCGATGAGCCCGTGGGCTGCGAGCTGGTGGGCCGTGGTCGGAACGCCAGTGGCCGGGATCGCTGGCCATCTGTAGATCACCAGGAGCCAAAGCGAGGTGAGCGGCGCAAACCAGAGCAGGCCGCGCCAGGCGTCACGCGATGAAACGATAGCAGGTGAAACAGCTTCGACGGTCATCAGCGGTACTCCACTAAGCCTAGCGCATTTGCCTGCGCTCAGATGTACACCTGCTTTCAGCGAGCTAATATTCGCGACAATGTTGATAGGCTGTGAAGAAGGACTTCACAATCCGGCGGAGCTTGCTCGACGGCGTGAGGGAGTGCCGATGCGTTTGCACCGTAGTTTCGCCGAACTGCCGCAGAACTCATGGTGACGGCCAGACGGATCGCATCCCTGTTCCGCATGTCTGGGCAGCGCTCGTGATAGGCACGATGCTGCAGTGTCGGTTTGACCAACCGGCGAAGGAATCCGTTCGCGGGCGAAGTCCGCTTTGTAGATTGCTCCGCTTGTCCTGGACGCAAATGTCAGGTCGGGTCTTCGCGGTGCAGATCGTGGATGGCAACGCCATCGACATTGGTCGGCATCGTCAGCCACTTGCGATGGCGCAAGGTGCGCTGCGTGTCTTCCAGGCCGGTCTCCCAATGCTCGCGCATCGAGGTCCCGGAGAATTCGTAGTCCTTGGCATGCCCCTCATAGCCTTTGTGCTGGTAGATGAGGTGCACGATGTTGACGATGCCGGCATCGGAATAGTCGGCGATCAGCGCTTCTTCCGCCGGCGTCAGTTGCTCCTTCGGCACGCGCTTCAACGCATCGAGCAGGCGCATCTTCAGGCCATGGATGCGCTTGAAATTGTCGGTGTTCTGGCGCGTGCGGCTGGAATACATGATGTCCTTGTGGCGCGACAGCACGTCCGGCATGCTGCGCGGCAGCACGCCGCGAGCGCTGAACAGGTCGACCTGGAACACCAGCGACGAACGGTCCTCGTCCTGGTCAAGCAGATATTGCAGCGGCGTGTTGGAGACGATGCCGCCATCCCAGTAATACTCGCCTTCGATGCGCACCGATGGAAAGGCCGGCGGCAGCGCGCCGCTGGCCATGATGTGCTCGGGTCCGATGCGCACCTTGTCGGTGTCGAAATAGACGAAATTGCCTGTCCGCACGTTGACCGCGCCGACACTCAGCCGTTTCTTGCCGTCGTTGAGCACGTCGAAGTCGATGAGGCTCTCCAGCGTGTCTTTCAGTTCAGCGGTGTCGTAGAAGCTGGTCGCACCCTCGGCGCCCTGCGGCTCGAACCAGGGATTGGGGTTGCGTGGCTTGAAGAAGCCGGGCTGGCCCATGGTCATCGTCATCCACGACGAGGTGCGGTTGCGGATGTCGCGGTAAATGTCGCCTTCAGGCGTGTACGACCAGATCTTGCGGCCCGAGATGGTCTGCCAGAACTGTTCGAGCCGCTGCAGTCGGCGGCTGGGTTCATTGCCGGCGATGATCGAGGCATTGATGGCGCCGATCGACACGCCGGACAGCCAGCTCGGCTCGCAGCCGGCCTCGGCCAGCGCCTGATAGACGCCGGCCTGATAGGCGCCGAGCGCGCCGCCGCCCTGGAACACCAAAGCGATGCGGTCATATTGCGCCGAGATTTCCGCGATCGTCGCGGCGGCTTCCTTGTTTCGGTGGCGTTCAAGCACGAATTTTCTCCGGCTGGGTTGTGCTGGTTGCGAGCCGGCTGTGATCGGCAAGATAATCGTGGACGACCTCACCCAACCCAAGCGTCAGATCGGCCTTGAAGTGGACGGCGGATACGATGTCGAGCACCGGCAGCTTCGCCACGTCGGCCATGACGTGGGGCCTGAGATCAAGCGCCGCAGGCGCCGTCCAGGCTTCCTTCAGCGTGATGTCGGTGAGGTAATAGCGCACGAGTTCGCAGATGCGCGGCGTGCCGTCGACATGCGGGATGATCTTGATCAGGAAATTGGGAGCGGCGAGTGCTGCGAGCACGGAATCATGATCGGCTTCCCGGTGCTTGTAGCCCATCGTGCCGGTGGCGCACAGAACGCTGCCATAGTGCAGCGTGCCGACGATCACCTCGCCTTCATGGACGATCTTGGGGTTGGCCAGCTTCTTGGGAAATCCCCACAACTCGCGGCCGCCGGCGATCGGCGCATCGTCGTCGAGATACATCGAATGGACGTAGCCGCCATGCTGGCCCTTGTACTTCACCGGGATGACCTGGCCGGTCTCGGTGTAGTCGCCGAAGCCCGTGGAATCAGGCATGCGGATGAATTCATACTTGACCAGCGGCTCGTCGATCTCCAGCGGCGCCGGCACGACGGCTTCGAGCGCCTCGCGCGTCGTGCGGTAGGTGATGATGATGTATTCGCGATCGAAGAAACGATAGGGCCCGGGCGGGAAAGACGGATTGGTCAGCGGCATCGCATAGGCGCGCTTCACGACATCGGCGATTTCCAAGCTGCACCCCCAAGGTCTTGTCAGGCGAAGTTTTGCCAAGCCAAGTTTTGTCTGGCGAATTTCGTTCAGGAATGACCGCGCGAATGCGCAAGCAATTATGTTGCACGGCACCATGACAATGCCGTGTCAGCCTGACGACCATGGTTTCGCAGCGGTCGAGAGCCATGCCGGGGCTGTCGTCTGGCTGTAATCGCATCGACACATGGCTCTGTCATTGTCATGTTGCGACGCACAATTATATCCTCTCATTCCCCTCCCACCTCTCGCGAGATCACCATGGGTTCCCTGTCTTCGAAGAATGCCCTCGTCACCGGCTCGACCAGCGGTATCGGCCTGGCCATCGCCCGCGCCTTCGCCGCCGAGGGCGCCAATGTCACCATCAATGGTCTCGGCGACCCGGTCGCCATCGAGCAGGAGCGCTCGGGCATCGAGAAGGATTTCGGCGTCAAGTGCCGCTACTCCGACGCCAACATGATGGATGGTGCGGCGGTCAGCGCCATGGTGCATGACGCCGAGGCGGCGTTCGGCAGCCTCGACATCCTGGTCAACAATGCCGGCATCCAGCATGTCGCGCCGATCGAGGAGTTTCCCGACGACAAGTGGGAAGCCATCATCCGCATCAATCTTCTGGCGGCCTTCTATGCCATCAAGGCGGTGGTGCCCGGCATGAAGGCACGCAAATGGGGCCGCATCATCAACACGGCCTCGGCGCATGCGCTGGTCGCCTCGCCGTTCAAGTCGGCCTATGTCTCGGCCAAGCACGGCATTGCCGGGTTGACCAAGACGGTGGCACTGGAAGTCGCGCAGGACGGCATCACCGTCAACGCCATCGCGCCTGGCTATGTCTGGACGCCGCTGGTCGAGAAGCAGATCCCCGACACGATGAAGGCGCGCGGCATGACCGAAGAGCAGGTCAAGCACGACGTGCTGCTCGCAGCACAGCCGACGAAGGAATTCGTCACCGTCGAGGAACTTGCGGCGCTGACGCTGTTCCTGTGCTCGGACGCGGCCAAGCAAATCACCGGAACGACCTTGCCGATGGACGGCGGCTGGACGGCCCAGTAAGGCGCACGTTCCGGCCTTTTTCCTCCCAGTACCTCGCAAACATGCTTTCCCTATCGCCGCCCGATCCATTGTATCGTGGTGGCGGCAGCGGAAAGATCGGGAGGTTTTCACCGCCGCCTGCCGCGTCGCAGACCGGCTGATGACAAGGGGGGGAGGGAGGCGCTTTCCCCTCAACCGTCATCAAGCCGTTACCTAGGCCTCCTATTTCGAACCTAGGGAGCGGGCAGTTGCGCATCGCGGTGCACAGCTGTGCAACAGGTGAATGATGACGAAGGAAAACCTCCTCGAGCGTCAACCGATGACGGCGGACAAGACTTCGACCACAGGAGACAAGAGTTCGGACAAGCTCCGCTCGGTCAGCGCGCTGCATGTCGCGCGCCAGGCTGGCGTGTCGCGTTCGGCGGTGTCGCGCGCCTTCACGCCGGGCGCCAGCGTCGCCACGGAAACGCGCGAGAAGATCATGCGCGCCGCCGAAGAACTTGGCTATCAGGTCAACGACCTGGCGCGCGGCCTGCTCGCCAACCAGAGCCGGCTGGTCGGCCTGGTGGTGACCAAACCGGAAGTCGGCTTTCGCGCTCACCTTGCTGCCGCGCTGACCAAGGCGCTGATCCATCGCGGCAATGTTCCCGTCATGATCAACACCGGCCAAACCGAGCAGGAGTTGATCGCGGCCCAGAAGACACTGCTTGGCCATCGTGCCGAGGCGACGATCATCCTGTCCGGCTCGCCGCCCTCGTCCTTCTTCGAGCTTGCACGGCGCAATGGCCAGCCGCTTGTGGTGATCGGCCGTTCCGAACCCGATGCCGACCACATCCAGACTGACGGCAGCGCGGCGGCGAAGCTCGCGGCCGCGCTGTTCGTCGCGCGCGGCATGACCAGGCTTGGCCTGGCGGGATCGCTGTCCGGCACGCCCACCATCAGCGAACGCGAGGATGCCTTCTGCGCCGAGGCAGCGCGCCTGGGCGCGGAGGTCATGGTCGCGCGAGGCCGGGATACCGACTATGCCGGAGGGTTGGAGGTGGGCAAGGTCCTCATCGATAGCCAGGATCGGCCGCAGGCGATCTTCTGCGTCAACGACCTCATCGCTTTCGGCGTCATGGACCATGCCCGTCAGGCCGGTCTCGACATCCCCAATGACCTCTCAGTGATCGGCTTCGACGATATTTCGGAAGCCGGCTGGCTAGCCTATCAGCTGACCACCTTCCGCCAGGATCCGGAGATCATGGCGGCCAAGGCGGTCACATTGCTCGACCTGCGCCAGCGGCAGCCGGATCTGCCGCCCATTCGCGAGCGCTTCAATGTGCCGCTCGTCGTGCGCGGCAGTTTTGTTCCGCATGATGCGGAACACTCTTGACCAGTCCTCTTGAATTCAAAGCCACAGGTCGACCCCCATGAAAATCATCCAGCTCTCCGATCCGCATCTGATGACGCCCGGTGGCATTCTCTACGGCTCCGATCCGTCGGCGAGGCTGGACGCCTCCCTGGCCGACATCGGCAAGAACCATGCCGATGCCGAACTGGTGGTGATCTCGGGCGACCTGACCAATGATGGCGAGCGTGCCGCCTATGCGGCGTTGCGGGAGAGGCTGGCGCAATTTTCTCCACCCTGCCGGCTGATGCTCGGCAACCATGACGACCGGGCGTTATTTTTCGAGATGTTCCCGAAGGCCGCCACCGAGCGCGGGTTCGTCCAGAGTGTGTTCGACGGCAGCGAGGGCCGTCTGATCCTGCTCGACACGCTGGACAGCGGCCATGTCGAGGGCAGGCTGTGCGCGGCGCGGCTCGAATGGCTGGACGAAAAGCTCAGGGAAGCGCGCGGCCCGACCTTCCTGTTCATGCACCACCCGCCTTTCCGAATACACATGCCGGTCCTCGACGAGGTCAGGCTCGCCGATGCTGACGGCTTCCATGAGGTGCTCTCGCGCCATGGCAATGTCCGTCACATCTTTGCGGGGCATGTCCATCGGCAAATCGCCGGCAGCTGGCGCGGCATCCCGGTCAGCACGCTGCGCAGCACCAACCATCAGACCGCGCTCGATTTCTCGGACAACTGGCGGCTGGGGCACGAGCCACCCGCCTATGCGGTGATCTTCATCGATGCCGATGGCGTGATCGTGCACTTCCATGATTTTCCGGTGCCGCCGGTGTCGGATCGAGTTCTGTAAAAGTTCCCGATTCCGAGAAGGGCTTCAGCGGCAGTGACGCGGCGAGCGTCGCGACCGGCTGAACGAGGCCGCCCATCTCCCGTGCGCCAAGGATCCTATCCCGGCGATCGCCTCTCCGCGCGCGCGCCTGCCCGTTGCCGTCCTTCACGGTGTTTTTGGCGCATATCCGGTCTCCGCGAAAGGGCGTCAAAAAGCATATGAAATTGGACATTAGTCTTGACAGAAATACAGATGTTCAATACCCGTCAAGCGAATGAACAAGCCTGCAATGTGGGAGGAATGAGCGGTATGGCTTCCAATATTTCGTTGACGGGCCTTGCCCGCGATCTCGATGAACGCGGCAAGTCGGGCAAGCCCATCCGCATCGGGCTGATCGGGTCCGGCGAGATGGGAACCGACATCGTCACCCGCGTCGCCCATATGTCCGGCATCGAGATCGGCGCGATCTCTGAACTGAATCTACCCGCCGCCAGCCGAGCGGTCGATATTGCCTTCCAGGAAACCGGCCATGCGCGCGAGGTGTCGAATGCCTCGGCCATGAACGCCGCCATGGAGGCCGGCAAGGTGGCGGTCACCAACGATGCCAGTCTGGTCATCAACAATGACTTGATCGACGTCGTCATCGACGCAACCGGCGTTCCCGCCGTCGGTGCCGAGATCGGGCTGCGCGCCATGGAGCATGGCAAGCATCTGGTGATGATGAATGTCGAGGCCGATGTCACCATCGGCGCCTATCTGAAGAGCGAGGCCGACCGGCTGGGCGTCACCTATTCGCTGGGCGCCGGCGACGAACCGTCCTCCTGCATGGAGCTGATCGAATTCGTCTCGGCGATGGGCCATCCGATCGTCGCCGCCGGCAAGGGCAAGAACAATCCGCTCAACATCGATGCGACGCCGCCCGCCTATGAGGAAGAGGCCAAGCGCCGGCACATGAATGTGCGCATGCTTGTCGAATTCGTCGACGGCTCCAAGACCATGGTCGAGATGGCGGCGATCGCCAATGCCACCGGGCTGGTGCCCGACAAGGCCGGCATGCATGGCCCGGCCGCGACGCTCGGCGAACTGTCGAAAGTCCTGGTGCCTGAAAAGGATGGCGGCGTGCTGTCCAGGGTCGGCGTCGTCGACTACTCGATCGGCAAGGGCGTCGCGCCCGGCGTTTTCGTCGTCGCCGACATGTCGCATCCGCGCATTTCGGAGCGCATGGAGGATCTGAAAATGGGCAAGGGTCCCTACTTCACCTTCCATCGCCCCTATCACCTGACCTCGCTGGAAGTGCCGCTGACTTGCGCGCGCGTCGTGCTCTACGGCAAGGCCGACATGGTGCCGCTGGCGAAGCCGGTGGCCGAAGTCGCCGCAGTGGCCAAGAAGGACATGCAGCCGGGTGAAAAGCTCGATGCGATCGGCGAATATTGCTACCGCGCCTGGATCATGACGGCGCCGGAAGCGCGTGCCGCCAGGGCCATTCCCTGCGGCCTGCTTCAGGGCGGCTCGGTCACCGCGCCGATCAAGAAGGGCGAGCTCATAACCTATGCCAATGCTGCACCGGCTCCAGGCTCCAAGATCGCCGAACTGCGCGCCCGCCAGGACAAACTCGTCTACGGAACCGTGGGAGCCTGATCATGGCCGGGGCCAGCAAAGCCGTCGCGGACAGTCGCGCCAACCTGCCTTTCGTCTATCGCCAGTACAGCGCCGAGCAGCTCAAGCAGGTGCTCTACAAGATGTATCTCATCCGCCGCTTCGAAGAGGGCGCGGAGGAGAGCTATATGCGTGGCCTGATCCACGGCACCATGCATTTGTCGATCGGCCAGGAAGCCAGCGCCATGGGCATCTGCATGCCGCTTGGCGAGGATGACCAGATCACCTCGACGCATCGCGGCCATGGCCACTGCATCGCCAAGGGCGCCGAGGTGAAGCGCATGTTCGCCGAATTCTTCGGCAAGACCACGGGCTACTGCAAGGGCCGTGGCGGCTCGATGCACATTGCCGATGTCGCCAAGGGCAATCTCGGTGCCAACGGCATCGTCGGCGGCGGCATTCCGATCGCCGTCGGTGCAGCACTTTCCTCCAAGATGATGAAGACCGGCAAGGTCGTCGTCTCCTTCTTCGGCGACGGCGCCAACAATGAGGGCGCCTTCCACGAGGCGCTCAATATGGCGGCGGTCTGGAAGCTGCCGGTCATCTTCGTCTGCGAAAACAATGGTTACGGCATGTCGACGTCGACCGCCCGTTCCACCGCGGCGAAGAACATCGCCGACCGCGCCGCCGCCTATTCGATGCCCGGTGTCATCGTCAACGGCAACATTTTTTCGGAGGTCGCCGAGGCGTCCTACAGGGCCGTCGAGCGCGCCCGCGCCGGCGAAGGGCCGACGCTGATCGAGTCCAAGACCTACCGCCATCGCGGCCATTCCAAGAGCGACCGCAACCGCTATCGCACCAAGGAAGAGATCGAGGACTGGATGTCGAACCGCGATCCGATCACGCTGTTCGAAAACGAGCTGCGCGAATTCGGCTTCATCGACGACGAGGGCATCGAGGCCATCCGCGGTGCTGTGGCGCGGGAGATTGCCGACGGCATCGAATTCGCCAAGGCGAGCCCGTCGCCTGACGTCAGCGAGACCGGAAATTACGTGTATACGGAGCAGGCGTGATGGACGCGATGGTGCGTGAACTGAGCTACGCCCAGGCGATCCAGGAAGCCATGGCGATCGCCATGGACATGGATGAACGCGTCTTCCTGATGGGCGAGGACATCGGCGTCTATGGCGGCGCCTTCCAGGTGACCGGCGATCTGGTTGAGCGCTTCGGCACCGAGCGCGTCATCGATACGCCGATTTCGGAACTGGGCGGGGCGGGCGTCGCCGTCGGTGCTGCCCTCACAGGCATGCGGCCGATCTTCGAGTTCCAGTTCTCGGATTTCGCCACGCTGGCCATGGAGCAGATCGTCAACCAGGCGGCCAAGATGCGCTTCATGCTGGGCGGCGAGGTTTCGGTTCCGGTGGTGATGCGCTTTCCCGCCGGCTCCGGCACCGGTGCCGCCGCGCAGCACAGCCAGAGCCTGGAGGCGTGGCTCGGCCATGTGCCGGGCCTGAAGGTCATTCAGCCGGCGACGCCCTATGATGCCAAGGGCATGCTTCTGGCGGCCGTCGCCGACCCCGATCCGGTGATGATCTTCGAGCACAAGCTGCTCTACAAGATGAAGGGTCCGGTGCCCGAGGGCTATTACACCGTGCCGATCGGCAAGGCCGACATCCGCCGCGAAGGCCGCGATCTTACCATCGTCGCCACCTCGATCATGGTGCAGAAGGCGCTTGATGCCGCCGCCACGCTGGAAGCCGAGGGCATCGACGTCGAAGTCGTCGACCTCCGGACCATCCGGCCGATGGACAAGCAGACCGTCATCGACAGCGTCAAGAAGACGTCGCGGCTGATGTGCGTCTACGAAGCGGTCAAGACGCTGGGCATCGGCGCCGAGGTCAGCGCCATGATCGCCGAGAGCGAGGCGTTCGACTATCTCGATGCGCCGATCGTGCGGCTCGGCGGCGCCGAGACGCCGATCCCCTACAATCCGGAGCTCGAGAAAGCGACGGTGCCGCAGGTTCCCGACATCATCACCGCCGCGCGCGACCTCGTCAAAGGGGTTCGCTGATCCATGCCGACCGAAGTCATTCTTCCCAAGGTCGACATGGACATGGCGACCGGACAGATCTCGCGCTGGTTCGCCGAGGAGGGTGCCCGGGTCAAGAAGGGCGACGTGCTGTTCGAGATCGAAACCGACAAGGCGGCGATGGAGATCGATGCGCCGGCCAGCGGCGTGCTGCGCGATGTGACGGGCAAGGAAGGCGTCGACATTCCGGTCGGCGCGCCGGTTGCGTGGATTTATGCCGATGATGAAAGTTATGCGCCAATCTCCCCTCTCGAGGGGGAGATGTCGGCAAAGCCGACAGAGGGGGTCGCCTCAGGAGGCACCTCCCAGTCCAGCACCGCCCTTGCGCTGAGCCCGGTCGAACCGACCCCACCCGACCGGCCTTTGGCCGGCCACCCTCCCCTCGAGGGGGAGGGGAAGACCCGCGCGACACCCTTGGCTCGTCGTTTGGCCCGGGAAGCAGGGCTGAACCTGTCAGGCCTAACAGGCTCCGGACCCTATGGCCGCGTGGTGAAGGCCGATATCGAAGCCGCGATCTCCTCCCCCTCGAGGGGGAGGTGTCCGCGAAGCGGACGGAGGGGGTCGCCCCAGAAGGCACCGCCTTTGCGCCGAGCCCAGTCGAACCGACCCCACCCGACCGGCCTTCGGCCGGCCACCCTCCCCTCAAGGGGGAGGGGGACGTTCTGCGCCTCTTCGAACCCGACTCCTACGAACTCGTCCCGCATGACAATATGCGCAAGACCATCGCGCGGCGGCTGGTCGAGGCCAAGACCACCATCCCGCATTTTTATCTGACGCTCGACTGCGAACTCGATGCGCTGCTCGCGCTGCGCACGCAGATCAATGCTGCCGCCCCCATGAAGAAGACGGACAAGGGTGAGGCTCCCGCCTACAAGCTGTCGGTCAACGACATGGTGATCAAGGCGATGGCGATGGCCTTGAAAGCGGTGCCGGATGCCAATGCCTCATGGACCGAAAGCGCCATGGTCAAGCACAGGCATGCCGATGTCGGTGTCGCCGTGTCGATCCCAGGCGGTCTCATCACGCCGATCATCCGCAAGGCGGACGAAAAGACGCTGTCGACCATTTCCAACGAGATGAAGGATCTGGCCAGCCGCGCCCGCAGCCGCAAGCTGAAGCCGGAAGAGTATCAGGGCGGCACGACAGCCGTCTCTAATCTCGGCATGTTCGGCATCAAGGACTTTGCCGCGGTCATCAATCCGCCGCATGCGACGATCCTGGCGGTCGGCGCCGGCGAGGAGCGCGCGGTGGTCAAGAACGGCGAGATCAGAATAGCCACCGTGATGTCGGTGACGCTGTCGACCGATCATCGCGCCGTCGACGGAGCGCTCGGCGCGGAACTGCTGGTCTCCTTCAAGCGGCTGATCGAAAATCCGATGGGCATGCTGGTCTAGATCAAGGCGTCTTGACGGGTATCGGGAAAGCATAATTCCGGGCGCCAGTTGCGCCGGCGGCCACAATGGTCATGAGGCTTGCGGAAGGTCACTTCCGCAGGCCCTCTCGCCGTGCCGTGAGAGCATTTCAAGCCAAGTTGTTGCTTGATCCGATCGCGCATGTGCGCTGTCATCCACCAGTCATATGCGCCGTGCAGGGAGGGGACGGGAACCGGCCACAACACCGGACCGCTCATGCACGGACAAGACAGGAGGTCTCATGAAGACGCTACTCATCAAGCTGCTGGCCAGCCAGCTGGCGCTCGCGGCAGCTTTGTTTGCCGGCGTGGCAAGCGCCGAAACACTGACACTCTACACATCGCAGCCGGAAGCCGACGCGGCCAAGACCGTGGACGCCTTCAAGAAGGCGCAGCCCGGCATCGACGTGACCATCTATCGTTCCGGAACCAGCGACATCCTCACCAAGATGGCGGCCGAGTTCGCAGCCGGCAGCCCGCAGCCCGACGTGCTGCTCATCGCCGATGCGGTCTCGATGGAGCTGCTGAAGAAGGACGACCGGCTGCTGCCCTACCCCGAAGCCAAGCTCGACGGCATCGAGGCGGATGCCTATGACGCCGACAAGACCTATTTCGGCAGCAAGCTGATCACCACCGGCATCGTCTACAACACCGCGGCCACGCAAAAGCCTGAGCATTGGGCCGATCTCGCCAAGCCCGCCTATGCCGATGGCCTGGTCATGCCGAGCCCGCTCTATTCGGGTGCCGCCGCCTATCTGCTTTCGGGCTTCGCCGGCGATACTGACTACGGCTGGGATTTCTTCCAGAAGCTGAAGACCAACAACACCGTCAGCGTGCGCGGCAATGGCGCGGTGCTGAAGTCGGTGGCATCGGGCGAGAAGCCTTATGGCATCCTGGTCGACTTCATGGCGATGAACGCCAAGAAGAAGGGCTCGCCTGTCGAGTTCGTATTCCCCTCGGAAGGCGTTCCGGCGGTGACTGAGCCGGTCGCCATCATGAAGACCGCCAAGAATGTCGACGGTGCCAAGAAGTTCGTCGACTTCATTCTGTCGGATGAAGGCCAGAAGCTGGCGCTGTCGATGGGCTACCTGCCGGCGCGCGGTTCGGTCGGCCGCCCCGACTGGCTGCCGGAAGGCGTCAAGGTCAAGGTGATGCCGTTCGACACCAAGGCGATCGTTGCCAAGACCGACGCCGACAAGGCGAAGTTCCAGGAACTGTTCGGCGGCTGAGCCGGCAATCGCGGCGGGATGCCGTTTCGGCGGCATCCCGGACCTTGGGAACGCAGTCATGGCAACACGGATCAGGGAAAGCCGCGGTCAGGAAATGGCCCTGACGGCGGCAGTGGCCGTCGTCATCGTGCTGCTTTCGCTGCTGCCCATGCTGCGTCTCATCAAGGAGATCGTGGCACCCGGTGGCACCTTGTCGACCGTGGCCGTGGAGGCCGGATTGCGGAGCCCGGCGACCTGGATCGCGACCTGGCATACGCTGGTCGTCGGCATCGGCGGCACCTTGCTTGCCGTGCTGTCGGGAACGCTGGTGGCGGTTCTCGTCTCGCTAGCCGACATACGCGGCCGCAGCGCCCTGGTGCTGTGCTACGTCATGCCGCTGATGATCGCGCCGCAGGTGACGGCGCTGGCCTGGCTGCAATTGTTCGGCCCGGCCAGCCCATTCCTCAAGCTGTTCGGCGCGGCACCGCCGCTCGGCACGAAGAACCCGCTCTATTCGACCTCGGGCATCATCCTGCTGCTTGGTGTGCAGTATGGCCCGCTGGTGTTCCTGCTGGTGCGGGCAGGCCTGCGCAAACTGCCGCGCGAACTGGTCGAGGCCGCACGCGCCGGCGGCGCCGGCTGGTTCACCGTGCTGGTCACCATCGTGCTGCCTTTAATGACACCATCGATCATGGCGGCCGCGGCACTGGCCTTCGTGTCCTGCGTAGGCAATTTCGGTATTCCCGCCTTTCTCGGTATTCCCGCCAACTATCTCGTGCTGCCGACGCTGATCTATCAGCGGCTGGCCGGCGGCGGTCCGGCGGTGCTGGGCGAGACCGCGTTCCTGTCGGTGCTGATCGGCGTCATCGCCATGGCCGGCATCTTCGCGCAGGAACTCATGAGCCGTCGACGCGACTACCGCATCAGTTCCACCTCACTGCCGGCCGAGCCCTACGAGCTTGGCCGCTGGCGACCGGTCGTTCAGGCAGGCATGTGGCTGTTGATCGTGCTGGTGCTGTTCCTGCCGCTGTTCGGGCTGGTGCTGACCTCGCTGGTGCCGGGCTACGGCATCGCGCTCACCGCCAAGACCATGACGCTCGACAATTACCGCTTCGTTCTGTTCGAGCATGATGCCGCCAACCGAGCCTTCTTCAACAGTTTCTGGCTGTCGATCGCGGCCGCCTTCTTCGCGGTCATCGTCGCCGTTCCGATCGGCTATCTCATTGCCTGGGGCAAGCAGCGCTGGGTGCGGCTACTCAATTTGTCGGTCGAGCTGCCCTATGCCTTGCCAGGCGTGGTGCTGGCGATCGCCTCGCTGCTCTTGTTCTTGCGGCCGATCCCGCTGACCGGCATCCAGCTCTACAACACGGTCTGGATCATCCTTTACGCCTATCTCGCCCGTTTCCTGGTGCTGGCGCTGCGGCCGACCATCAGCGGTTATCACCAGATCGACCGGGCACTGGAGGAAGCCGCACAGGTGGCGGGGGCGGGGCTGTTCATGCGCCTGCGCACCATCATCTTTCCACTGGTCGCGCCGGCGGCCATCGCCGGTGGCCTGCTGATCTTCATGACGGCGCTCAGCGAACTCACCGTGTCGGCGCTGCTGTGGTCGTCGGGTTCCGAGACGATCGGCGTGGTTATGTTTTCCTTCGAGCAGGGCGGCGATTCCAACTATGCGGCGGCGATGTCGGTCATCACGGTTACGGTTACCTTCGCGCTGATGCTGGTGACCAACCTACTTGCCCCGCATCTTCCGAGCGGAGTTCTGCCATGGCGCGACTGACCCTAGACCATGTGACCAAGAGCTTCGCCGACTTCGATGCGGTCAAGGACGTCTCGATCGATGTCGCCGACGGCGAGTTCCTGGCCGTGCTCGGGCCGTCCGGCTGTGGCAAGACGACGTTGCTGCGGCTCGTCGCCGGTTTCGAGAAGGTAACCTCGGGCGAAATCCGCATCGGCAGTGATCTCGTGTCGAACAGCGGCGGCAGCGTCGCACCGGAGAAGCGGCGCGTCGGCATCGTCTTCCAGAACTACGCGCTGTGGCCGCACATGACGGTCGCCGAGAATATCGGCTATTCGCTGAAGGTGGCGAAGCTCGACAAGGCGATTGCGCGCCAGAAGGTGGAAGACGCGCTCGCTTTGGTCAATCTGCAGGGGCTGGGCGAGCGCAGGCCGGCCAATCTGTCCGGCGGCCAGCGCCAGCGCGTGGCGTTGGCGCGCTGCCTTGTCGCCGCGCCGTCGCTGGTGCTGTTCGACGAGCCGCTCGCCAATCTCGACGTCCACCTCAGAGCCTCGATGGAGGACGAGTTCGCCGCCTTCCACAAACGCACCGGCACGACCATCGTCTACATCACCCATGATCAGGCCGAGGCGATGGCGCTGGCCGACCGCATCGCGGTGATGGACCACGGCCGCTTGATGCAGTTGGCGACGCCGCGCGAACTCTATCATGAGCCGGCAAACGAAATGGTGGCCTCCTTCATCTCGCAAGGAATTTTGTTACCCGCGGATGTCTTGTCCAGTGAAGATGGCGGTCACTGCGAGGTCCGGGTTCTCGGAACCGAACTGGTGGTCCGCTGCCGCCCCGGCGAGCGGCCACGCGCGGGCGCGAAAATCTGCTGCCGGTCGGCTGATCTCGATGTGTCGCCGGATGGTGCGGGCCTCGACGGTTTGGTCAAGCGAGTGATCTACCAAGGGGGTGCCGCGCGCATCGAATTCGCGCCTGCCGCCGCTCCCGACCTCACCTTGCACTTCGAACAGCCCGACCCGGTCGTGCTGGAGAGCGGAGCCCAGGCGCGGCTGCGCATAAAGTCCGGCTGGCTGATCCCGGCCGCAGGGACAGCCCCGTGATGCTGGACTTGCTTGGCGGCTTTGAGTTGCGCGCCGGGAACACGGCCCTGCGCGTCGTGGTCCAGATCACCAAGCTGTCAGTGGCCAAATTGCGCCAATCCCGTGCTTATGCTTGAAGCCGCCGCTATTTCATTCCACATCGGTCAGGATGAAGGACGAGGCACAAGAACGGCGTCGGAATCTGCTGTGGGGCATCCCCGCATCGCTGATCCTGCACGTGCTTGTCGTGGCGCTCCTGTTATACGGTATACCCACGCCTCCCCAACAGCCGCAGGAGGAGCAGCCGGTCAATGTCGCGATCGTGCCTCCACCCGATCAGCCAAAGCCGAAACCTGTTCCTCCGCCGCCGCCAAAGCAGCCCAAAGCCGAAAAGCCACCGGAACAGAAGGTGGAAAAGCCGCCCGAGCAGCCACCTAAGCCGGTGAACACTCCGGTTCTGAAGCCCGTTTTCCAGTATGGCGAGAAAGATACCGGGCCCGAGAAATCTCTCGACGGTGGCAGCGCTCAAGCCAACGCGCCGTCGCCGGCCAAGGAGGCTACCAAGCCGCCGGTCGAACCGAAGCCGGCACCAACCCAGTCCGCTCCGTCAGCAAATCCCGAGGAACAGGCAGATACCAGAAAGGCCGACGAGAAGCCGGTAACCGCCTCGCCGGACGCCAACCCCGCGCAAAGCGAGGAGAAGCAGGCGACTGAGGATACTGACAAACAGCAGCCGGACAAACAGGAGGCGGCGCCGCAAACCGACGAGAAGCAAGCGGTGCCAAAGCCATTGGCTGCCGAGGCCGGCGGCAAGCCTGCACCGCCACCCCCTGCCGAAAAGGCAAAGCCTAAACCTGCAAAGCCGATGAAGTTCAAATCCGCAGGGGCCTTCAAAGCCCCGAGCGGGAAGGCAGGAAGGTCAAATCCCACCAATACCGACATTGCGGGATCGCCGATCTATTCCGGCCTTCCGGGCGTCAGGAAGCTTTACTCGCAGGGAGCAACCGGCGATGCGTTCGCCACAAGTTCCATGGAGAACGTGCCGCGCGATCAGCGCGTTGCCAACCTTTGCGGCAACGTTCTGGACCAGGAATTGCAAAGTGCCGATTATACACCCAAATGGGTGCCGACCATTCCGCTGAAGCTGGGTAACGTTCTTAACCCTCCGCAGGCCGCCTTCAGCACAAGAACCCAATGGTACAATCTGAACTTCCGGTGCGAGGTCGACGCCGATGCGACGAGGGTCCTGTCGTTCAACTTCCGGGTCGGGTCATTGATCCCGCCCGGCGAATGGGCAAGCCGTGGATTCACGAAGTATCCGTTAAATTAGGCCGGCAGGCCGAGTCCTGGATGCCGAAGGCCAGCGGCGAATTTACGCCAATCCAGTGCTTATGCTTGAAGCTGCCGCTATTTCATTCCACATCGGTCTGGATGAAGGACGAGGCACGAGAACGGCGTCGGTATCTGTTGTGGGGCATTCCCGCATCGCTGATCCTGCACGTGCTTGTCGCGGCGCTCCTGATATATGGCCTGCCAATTCCTCCCCAACAGCCGCAGGAGGAGCAGCCGGTCAATGTCGCGCTCGTGCCTCCGCCCGATCAGTCGAAGCCGAAACCTGCTTCTGCACCGCCGCCTAAGCCACCGGAACCGAAGGTAGAAAAACCGCCCGAGCAGAAGGTCGAAAAACCGCCTCCGTCGGAAAAGCAGGCGCAGAAGCCCTCGCCAGTCGAGGTGCTGAAGCCTGTTTTTCAGTTCGGCGATAAGGATACCGGCCCGAGGAAATCCCTGGATGGGGCGAGCGCTCAGGACAGATCGCCGTCTCCGGCCAAGGATGACGCTTCGAAGCCGCCTGTCGTGCCGAAGCCCGCAGACAGTCAACCTGTCACGCCGGCAGACTCCGAGCAGCAGGCAGCTTCAAGCGCGGAGATGGACAAACAACAGGCCGCTAAACAGGAGGCAGACAAGCAGGCGGCGCTCGACGCCGCCAAGCAACAGGGCGAGGCACCAGCGCCTTTGGCTGCCGATGGCGGCGACGGCGAGATCGAGCTTCCCATGTCGGCCGTAACGCCGCAGCCCAAACCTACAAATGCGCCGAAGCCCAGCCCCTCAAAAGCCTCGAAGTCTGCATCGCGGAACGGTTCGGGCTTTCCGGGTGTTCGCAAGCTCTACTCGCAAGGCGCTACCGGCGATGCACTGGCCACGACCGCGATGGACGCGGTGCCTCGCGGTCAGCGTGCTGCCATACTTTGCGCCAACGCGTTGCAGCAGCAGTTGCTGGATGCCTCTTATTTTCCCAAATGGGTGCCATCTGTTTCGCTGAAAGCTGGCAATATTGTCGACGGCTCGGATGTCGCTTTCAGCACCACAACGACGTGGTACCATCTGAGCTTCCGGTGCGAGGTCGACACCGATGCGACGAGGGTCTTGTCGCTCGACTTCCGTGTCGGCGCTGAGATTCCACGCAGCGAATGGCCGCGGCCTCTCTAGTTTCTGCCAGCCTAGGCCGGCACGCCGAGCCCGGACAATTGCCGGCTAATTTCTTGCCAGTCGGCGCAGACGAAATCGGCACCCGCCGCCGTCAGCCGCGCGCCGTGCTCGGCATAGGTGTGGCCGCCGCCGGTGTAGCCGATCGCCGTCATGCCGGCGGCAACGGCACCCTGGATGCCGAAGGGCGAATCCTCGATGACGATGCAGTCGGCCGGGTCGGCCCCCATCCTGGCTGCGGCGAACAGGAAGATGTCGGGCGCCGGCTTGCCGTTCTTGACCATCGAAGAGCTGTAGATCGCATCGCCGAACAAATGCGCCAGCCCGGTGACGGCAAGGCTGTGGTTGATGCGCTCGACGGAGGATGACGAGGCAACGCAGCGGTTGCCCTCGAGTGTTTCCAGAAACGCGGCGATTCCCGGCGTCGGCTTCAATTCCTCGGTGAACAGGATCTTGGTCTCGGCCCAGATGTCGCCGTCGGCCGTGGCGGGAAATTGATGCCCGGTCAATTCCTTGATCCTGACGATGATGTCGGACTGCTTCATGCCGACGCATTGGGCGATGATGCCGCCATGGACGCCTGGCATGCCGTGCCTTTCATAGACGCGCTCATAGGCCCTGGCGGCCAGCGGCTCGCTGTCGACGAGAACGCCGTCGCAATCGAAGATGATAGGCCTTGGTCGCGCCACGCGCTTCTCCTCAAGTCAAATTCCGCACATCGCTATCGGCAAAAAGTCAAATGTTCAATAGTGCGATGTCTTGAGAGCGTTTTGGGCGTGAGACGGTGAGCTGTCAAAGCTGGCGCAGCGCATCGCTTGCGCGCGTGGAACCGAGCGCCCGTTGCATGGCTTGCCGGGACTGTGCCCGGTCCGGGGTGATCCAGTTCGGTTCCGCACCGAGGAAGCGATCGAGGAAAGCCACGGCATAGGCCGGCATCTCGGTGACGTTCTCGCGATAGGACCACCAGGTGCGCAAATCGTCGGCGCATTTGTCGATGCTGGGCGCCTTGCCGAATTCCTGCTCATAGATCGCCGAAATCACCGAGACGCAGTAGTTGGTGTAGAGGAAGCCTTCCGGCCAGAAGCGGATGATTTCCAGCGTGCCGGCATTCTGATCCGTTTCGATGAGCTCGGCGAGGCCGGAGATTTCCCGGGCCGGCGCCTGCTTGATCAGCTCACGCAGCACGAGGCCGGCGGCAAAGACGATGAAGTCGGCGCGGTCTATCGCGGCGAAGCGCTTCTGCGCCTCCATGATCTCGACCCAGTCGAGAAAAGCCCTTGTCAGCTTCGCCTCGTCGATCTCGAAACGCACGCCGAACGTGTCGGAAACCACCTTGGCGCTGCCGCGAAAGGTGGCGCGGAACCAGCGCAGCTGCCGCAAGCGGTGGCGCAGGTCGGGCATTAGGGCCAGTTCATCCCTGAAGGGCAGTTCCATTGCATGCATCCCGTTTGACGACAGGCTAGCACAGCCGTGCCGCCGCCGAAATCGGCGACGGCCCTGTGGATGGCGTGGTGGAGGCCAATATCATACATATTGACATTCTCGGAAACAAATGTTCTCACTTTGCTGTTGTCGCGTGCCGGTCCAAGGTGCGGTTCAACGAAGGCTTCGGGAGGAGAACCGAATGGCGATTTGGCAGTGGGGACTGCTTCTGCTGGTTATTGTGTGGGCGCTGCAGTCGCTCGGCGTCTGGCTGCAGATGCGGCACTATTCGGATGTCTTTCGAGGCGTCACCGACCAGTACAAGGATGGCTTCGTCGGAGCCGGCAATTTTCGCGGCCGGTTGGCCAAGGGCACCATCGCGCTCGTCGTGGTGACACCTGACCTGATCGTGCGCCGCCTGATGGTGATGAGCGGCCGGTCCGTCTTCACCAAGTTCAAGAGACATCAAGAATTCGAGGGTGTTCCCCTCGATCGACTCCGGTCCAACCCTGCGATCATGGGGGAGGGGGAACCCGGTGTGGCCGAGGCCGTGAAGCGGGCGATCGAACAGATCGACAAAGCACGGTCGGAGCCGGGGAAGAAGCCGGGTCTATCCGGTTTGAACGTAGCAAGGGCCTAGAGGACGCCGCGCACCGACTGGGATGACCGGCGGGCGGCATAAGGAGGAGAAATGTCTGTATTTTCGTTGTTGGCGCAGCATGCCGACATGGCCGTGCACAATCTGCATGTCGCAGGTGCCATGGTCTCGGATGCTGCATTGCATGGCAAGCTCGCCGTCGAGCATGCGTCCGATCATCTCGTTGTCCTGGCGCAAGCAGACAGCGGACCCATAACCGTCGATCAGTTCAAGGAAAAGCTGAAGGAAGTCCAGCAGGAAGAGCAGCTCGGCTGGCTGACCGCCATCGGCAAGTACTTCATCGGCATCTTCCAGAAGGGCGGCGAAGTGTTCGCCGGCTTCGTCACCGGCATCATTCCGACGCTGGTGGTGCTGATGACCGCCTTCTACGCCGTCACCGAGCTGGTCGGCGAGGAGCGCGTGCACGGCCTGGCGCGCGGCGCCGGCAGGATTGCCTTGACCCGCTATACACTGCTGCCGCTGCTGGCGGTGTTCTTCCTGACCAATCCGATGGCCTACACGTTCGGATCGTTCCTCGAAGAAAAGCACAAGCCGGCCTTCTATGACGCGGCCGTGTCCTACGTGCACCCGCCGCTTGGCCTATTCCCGCACATCAATCCGGGTGAATATTTCGTCTGGGGCGGTATTCTCGTGGCTCTGCTCGAGCTTGAGAAGAAGGGCGTTGTCGTCGCCGGTTACCACGTCAAGGTGGCGATCTGGTACGCCATTGTCGGCCTCGTCGTCATCCTGCTCAAGGGCATGCTGACCGAGCGCATCACCATGATCATGGCACGCCGCCAGGGCGTCGAGCTGTAAGGGCGGGAGGACATCATGGCCAAGACATTCAAAGCCGTAAAAATCTCCCGGGGCAACACAGGCTGGGGCGGCCCGCTCGTCATCGAGCCGACCAGCCAGCGCGACAAGGTCGTCTCCGTCACCGGCGGCGGCATCCATCCCGTGGCCCAGTTGATCGCCGACATGACTGGCGCCACGGCCGTCGACGGCTTCAAGGCGCCGCCGGTCGAAGGCGAGATGGCAGTGGTCGTCGTCGATTGCGGCGGCACCGCACGCTGCGGCGTCTATCCGCGCAAGCGCATCCCGACCGTCAATCTGACGCCGGTCGGCCAGGCTGGGCCGCTCGCCCAGTTCATCACCGAGGACATCTACGTTTCGGGCGTGAAGCCGGCCAACGTCACAATGGCGGACGGATCCGAGGCGGTCACCACTGCGGGGGAGCAGCATCGATGAGTTCAAACAACAACAACGCAGCCGCGGCGCCACAGCCGCTGCCGAGCGAAGGCGGGCTTATCGGCCTGATCAGCTCGATCGGCCGCGTCATGGGCCGGGTGGTCGGCATCTTCTTCAATTCCGGCCGCCGCACGATCGACCAGGTGGTGCGCAACGTGCTGCCGTTCATGGCCTTCGTGACCATGCTCATCGGCCTGATCCTCTACACCGGCATCGGTGACGTGCTCGCCCAGCCGATGGGGCCGCTGGCCAACAACATCGTCGGCCTGCTGATCATCTCGGCGATTTGCGGCCTGCCGTTCCTGTCGCCCATCCTCGGGCCAGGCGCCGTCATCGCGCAGGTTATCGGCGTGGCCATCATCGGCCCGCAGATCGCCAATGGCACGATTTCGCCGGCGATGGCCCTGCCGGCGCTGTTTGCCTACAATACCCAGGTCGGCTGCGACTTCGTTCCCGTCGGCCTGGCGCTCGGTGAAGCCAAGCCGAAGACGATCGAAATCGGTGTTCCGGCGGTGCTCATCAGCCGTCAGATCATGGGCCCGGTCTCGGTGCTGATCGCCTGGGTCGTCAGCCTGATTGTGTTCTAAAAGCAATTCCAGGAAAAGTGTCAGCGGTTTTCCGTCAGGAATTGCGTCAAAACAAAGAGATAGAGCGGTTCGCCGTTTCCGTGAAAACGGTGAGCCGCTCTAAGGAAAGTTGAAAATGAGGTTCGCCATATGACGGTTCTGTTGAGAACACGGGTCACTGCCATCGGGCCCGAAGTGGCGGATCTTGCCGAAGGGGGCGTGGTCATCCTGTTTGCGGATGGCTCGCCGCCGGAGCTTGCCGAGGTTTCGGTGCTCCACAAGACGGAGCTCGGACCCAGCGACGGCGCGCCGCAAAAGGGCGCGTCGATCACTCTTGGTCCGGTTTCCGCAGTCATAACCGCCGTCGGCTCCAGCGCGTGGAGCAAGGTGCTCGAGATGGGCCACGTCGTCATCTCGTTCAACGGCGCCACCGAGGCCGAGAGGCCGGGCGAAATCTGTGCATCGCAGGTCGACGCCCAAGCGCTCGTGGCCGCCCTGAAGACAGACGCGATCATCACCATCGCCGCCTGAAGCATTCGCGCCGCGGCCGTCTGGTCACGGCGCTAGGAAAAGCAGAGTATTTGCCATGGAACGCTCGACCATCGTCAGAGTGCATGAAGGTTTGCACGCCCGTCCCGCCACGCGGTTCGTCAAGCTCGCCAAGGGCTTCGAATCCGATGTCGAACTGGTCAAGGACGGCAAGGCGGTCAGCGCCAAAAGCTCCGTCAAGCTGATGCTGCTGGCGGTCAAGGAAAACCAGGAAGTCACCGTGCGGGCCAACGGCGCCGACGCCATCGAGGCGATCGAAGCGCTGATCGGCTATCTGGAAAACCCCAAGGCGGGCCTCGACGATGAAGCCGAGCCGCACAGCCCGGCCAATGATGCCGGCCAGGAAACGGCACCCGCACCGGTGCTCCAATCCGTGCCCGGTCAGGCAAACGGCTTGCGCGGTGTCGCCGCCAGCGAGGGCGTCGCCATCGGGCCAGCTTTCGCACATTTCCCGCCTGACATCGCCGGACAGGGCCGCCTGTTGCAGGCTGACGAAATCGCCGGCGAGATCGACAGGTTCCGTACCGCCGTCGCCGCCGTCCAGGCGCGCATGGACCGAGCCCTGGCGCAGGACAGCCTGTCCGCGGGAGACCGTGGCATCGTCGCGGCACTCAGGGATATCGCCGCCGACGACAGCCTGACCGGCGAGGCCGAAAAGGCGATCAAGGGCGGCAATGATGCGGTCTCGGCCGTCATCACCGCAGCCGCCACCATCGCCGCCGATTTCAACGCCGTCGACGATCACTATCTCAATGCCCGGGCGGACGATGTCCATGCCGTGGGGCGGCAGATCTGCCTGGTGCTGCTCGGCCAGGACGACGTCAGCCTCGAAAACATCCCCGAAGGCGCCATTCTGATCGCCGACGACATCGGCGCCTGGGATCTGGCGCGCGCGCCGCTGAAGCGCATTGGCGGCGTCATTTGCGGCCATGGCGGCGCCACATCGCACATCGCCATCATCGCTCGCTCGCATGGTATTCCGGCGGTGTTGGGCCTTGGCGACCAGGTCAATGCCTTGCGCACCGCGCGCGACGTGGCGCTTGACGGCAACACCGGCCATGTGATCATCGACCCGGACGCGGCGACGCGCGCCGATTACGCGGGCCGTGTCGAGGCGGCGGCCAAGGAACGCGCCGGCCTGACCGCCTTCAAGACGGTGACACCCAAGCGCGCCGACGGCAAGGTGATCGAGGTCGCGGCCAATATCGGCTCACTGGAGGAGATCGAGGCGGCGCAGGAAGCCGGCGCCATGGGTGTCGGCCTGTTCCGCACCGAGCTACTGTTCATGCGCCACATGCACCTTCCCTCGGAAGACATGCAGGCCGAGACCTATGCGGCGTTGGCCAAGGCCTTTGCACCCTATCCGGTCATCGTGCGCACGCTCGACATCGGCGGCGACAAGCCGATTGCCGGCATCGAGTTCCCCGACGAGGAGAACCCCTTTCTCGGCTGGCGCGGCATCCGCATGTGCCTCGACCGGCCCGATATCTTCAAGCGCCAGCTCAGGGCGCTGCTGAGGGCCGCTGTGCACGGCAACATCAAGGTGATGCTGCCGATGGTGTCCGATATTTCCGAAGTCACGCGCACCCGCGCACTGGTCGACGAATGCGCTGCCGAACTCAAGGCCGAAGGCATGGCGCATGCGACGTTCGATCTCGGCGTAATGATCGAAACCCCGGCCGCCGTGTTGATCGCGCCGGCGCTGGCCAGAGAGGTGGCCTTCTTCTCGATCGGCACCAACGACCTGACCCAGTACATCATGGCCGCCGACCGGCTCAACCCGACCGTCGCCAAGCTCAACGACGTCACCAATCCGGCGGTCATGTCGGCGATCGAGTTGACGGCCAAAGCCGGCGTCGCCGCCGGCATCATGGTCGGCATGTGCGGCGAGGCCGCCGGACGGCCGGATTTGATCCCGGCCTTCATCGAGATGGGCCTGACCGAGCTTTCGATGAGCCCGGCCTCGATCCAGCGCGCCAAGAAGACGATCACGGCCATGGCAACCGGGGACTAGTCCCCGACAGCTGCCGGAGCTACGGCAAATGCGCAAGCAAGGTGGCAAAGACCGGCGTCAGTTCCTCGACCGGGCTTGCCTTGGCGCAGGCCTGCACAATGCGGTCGTGACGGATATCGGCGGCCAGGATGGCGATCTCCAGCATGTCCGGCTCCGGCGCGCCGTCGCGGCCGGTTGTCGCCAGGCCGCAGGCCAGAACGACCGGCGCCAGGCAGCTTATGTCGGGCGCCCGTTCGCCTGCCGTTTCCGGCGCGGCTTCGGCAAAGCGCACCGGTCGCTGGTTGAGCAACTCGACCAGCAGCGCCGCGCAGGTGGCCGCGATTGCCTGCAGTCCGGCAGCTCCGGGCATGGCCAGGGCAGCCAGCAGATCGCCATGGCGCTTGCGCATCGTGGCATGCGCGGCGGCGAAATCGGCTTCGTGGATGCGGGCATTGTCGATCTTCAGCCCGGCCAGCACCGCCTTGGTCAGATAGTACATGTCGCGCCGGAACAGGCGCTCGGCGCTCAACTGCTGGTCTTCGTTTCCGGCCGGGAAATAGGTGCCGAGGCCTTTCACGGTCGTGCCGTCCACCTTGATCGGGCGCTCATGCGGGACGAAGGATTCGGCGATCGACAACGCTTCGTCGACGGCGCTCGCGGCATGGCTGAGCAGGCCCTCGATGCCCTTGCCCGGAAATGGCGGCAGATGGCTGGTCGCTTCGCGCAGGACGCTGGCGTCGCCGCTGCCGTCATGGCGGCTCTGGCGGATGATGTCGCGGACTTCCCGCAACCGGTCCTTCAGATTGACGCGGACGTCTTCGGAGATTTGTCGGAGCATCGCGGATCGCCTCGAAAGTGCCATGGAGGGCGGCCAGCAGGGGGCCGGCCACCAACTCTACATTGTTCCTATCGATTGGTAGATCAATAGGCGATACTAGGCCAGCACGCAGAATCGGCGACGGCGCGCTCGTCCGTCGCCGCGGGGGAGGGATGATTTGGCCAGGCGACGACAAACCGGAGAGGGGCGTGCCGAAGAGGGGTGGGCGGGAGCCGAAACGACCGAACAGGTCGCTAGTGAAAGCCGGACGGACCGCCTCAGGATCCGGGCCGCCTGGATGTATTTCGTCGAGCAGATGACACAGAACGAGATCGCCGATGTGCTCGGCGTCGGTCGCGTCACCATCGTGCGCATGCTGGCCGAGGCGCGGGCGCGCAACGAGGTGAAGATCACCATCGAGAGCGAATTGTCGGAGATTGTACGGCTGGAGCGCGCCTTGGAACGGACGTTCGGCCTGCAGCAGGCACTGGTGGCGCCGCTCACGGCGCCCAATGCCGATCCGATCCCGGCGATCAGCGCCAAGACCGGGGCTTTCCTGTCCGACACGATGAAGTCAGGCATGCGTGTCGGCGTCGGCTGGGGCCGGACGCTGTTCTCCAGCCTGCCCTTCATCAGCGCCAAATCGCTCACGGACTTCAAGGTCATCTCGCTGCTGGGCGGTGTCGGCGTCGTGCGGCGCTACAACCCGGCCGAGTTCGCCTGGCGCTTCGCCCAGATATTCCAGGGCGACGGCTATCTGATCCCGACGCCGGCCGTCGTCGACAGCGTCGAGACGAAGATCGCGCTGGTCGAGCGCTGCGGCCTGCAGGAGGTTTTTGAGATGGCCAACGTGCTCGATGCCGTTCTGCTGAGCGTCGGTGGCATTGCTTCGGCCACCACCTTCTCGCGCGGCGGCTTTCTCAGGGAAGCGGACCGGGAGGCCCTGCTCGAGCGTGGTGCCGTCGGCGACCTTCTGTTCCATTTCTTCGACCGCAATGGCGATCTGGTCGATCATCCCGTCAACAGCCATGTGATGTCGGTGGAGGTCGACCGTCTGCGCGCGGCGCCAATCCGCATCCTCACCTCCGGCGGCGAGGAGAAGACCGAGGCGCTGCTCGGCGCCATGAACCTGATCGCGCCGACGATCCTGATCACCGATGAGGAAAGCGCAAGGCGTATGCTCGAGGCGGTCAGCGCAAGCTGAAGGATCCCGTGATGTAATCGGGCCAGGCCTGCTGCTCGTCGAAAACGGCGGCGAGATCCGGTGTGTCCGCCAATATTCCGCCGAGCACCAGCGCCGTGGCGACGCCGGCGCCGTTGCCGCCCGCTATGTCATGCTCGACGCTGTCGCCGACGCAGACCACGCTGCCACGCTCAGGCTCGCCGGCCAACGCCAGGGCGGCATCGAAAATCGCCGGATAGGGCTTGCCGATGCGGGTGACACTGCCGCCCAGGCTTTCGTAGAGATCGGCGATCTCGCCGGCGCCGAAGCGCGGTCCGACCGCCGTCAGCATGATCCTGTCGGGATTGGTGCAGAAGCACGGTACCTGCCGCGCCGCTGCCCGGGCAAGTAGTTCGCGATAATGGTCGAGGTCATGGCGGTCGCCCTCGCTGGCCGAGATCAGCACCAGCTCGGCGTCTTCACCGGCCTCGGTCAGCACGAAGGGCAGGCCTTCGATCGCCGTGCGGTCGTTGTCGCGGCTGATCAGCAGGCATTTCGTCCCCGGACGCAGCTTTCCCGATGCCGCCATGTCATTGAAGGACCGCCACGCCACCTCGCCGGAGGAGACAAAATGGTCCCAGCTTCCGGCGGCGAAGCCGAGCTTCAGCAGTCGGTCCTCATTGGGTCTGGCGCGCTTGCCGGAATTGGAGATCAGCACCACCGTCTTGCCGGCGCGCTTCAGTTCCGACAACGCCTCCACCGCGCCGGGATAAGGAGCCTGGCCGTCATGCAGTACGCCGAACTGGTCGAGCAGGAAGATTTGGTAGCGCTCAGCCAGCGGTCCGATGCCGTCGAGGCGTTCGATTGTTTTCGCGCTCATAGCAGTCCCGCCTTGCTTGCACCCTTCAGCGCCAGCCGCGCCGTGCCGGCGGCCGCCTCGTCGGAAAGCGTGGGCAGAAAATCGACGCCGAGCTTGCGTTGCCGGATCGCCGTCCAGGCCGCATTTGCCGCGCCGCCGCCGACACTCCTGACCGATGTCAGCGCCGGCGCGCCGAGTTCGGCCAGCCTGCGGTAGCCGAGCGCTTCGATCGCGGCCATGCCCTCGAACATCGCCTTGAGATAGTCGGCGTCGTTATCCGGCCTGGGGGTAAGGCGCGGCGGCAGGGCCGGATCGGCGATGGGGAAGCGCTCACCGGCCATGCCGAGCGGATAGTAGTCGAGGCCGGTTTCTGTCGTGGGGTCGATCGCGGTACTCAGCTCGATGATCCGCGCCAGTGAAAAATGCTGCGCCAGCACCTTGCCACCGGAATTCGACGCGCCACCCGCCAGCCAGGTGTCGCCGAGGCGATGGCTGTAGATGCCGAAGCGCGGTGCCGAGATCGGCCGGTCGGAGAGGATCTTGATGGTGAGCGAAGATCCCAGTGCCGTGACGCCTTCGCCGGCGGCCGTGGCGCCCGTCGCCAGGAACGAGGCGCAGCCATCCGTGGTGCCGGCGACCACGACCACATCGCGCGGCAGACCGAAAAGCTGCGCGGCAGCGGCAGTGAGCGTGCCGGTGACATCGCTTGGTTCGACGACTCGCGGCAGCAAATCCATGCGCATGCCGGTCGCCGCGATCCAGTCCGGCCAGCGGCGCGCCTCGACGTCATAACCTGTCTTCAGCGCATTGTTCTCGTCGCTGACATCGAAGCGGCCGGACAGATTGCCGGCGATCCAGTCTGCCTGGTGCAGCACGGCTGCGATGCCGGGCAGATGCTGGAACCGCAGGGCCTTGGCGAGGCCTGAAGTCGCGCCGTGCGCGGCACTTGCCTCAGGCGCCTCGCGGGCGACGGCGGCCAGGATGTCGGCGTCGTCGACCTTGTCGTTGTACATCAACGGTTCGGCCAGCGGCCGCCCGGCGGCGTCGACCGGCAGCAGCGTGCCTGACGTGCCGTCGATGGCGATGGCGCGGACCTCGGCACGGTCGATGCCCGAAAGCAGCTCCGTCAGAGCCGTCTGCACGGCTTGCCACCATGCCGAGGGGTCTCGGGGATTTTGGCCAAATCTGTCGAGCCGGACAGCGGACTGGCCGGCAATGGAAAAATCCGGGCGCATGGCGACGGCGCGCGCGCCCGACGTGCCAATGTCGATGCCGATGACAAGGGGCATCATGTCTTCAATCCTTTGCTAGCCGCCGGCGGCATTGAGCTTCTGGCGATACTGCTCGGCGTCCCAATTGACCAGTTCGTCGTTCTCGGCGGCGGTGAGATAGTTCAATCGTGCCGCGACATCGACGCGTGCTGTCACGTCGCCGAGGCAGCGTTGCATGGCATCGGCTCCGGCGCTGGCGTCGCCGCGCATCAGCACGCCGGCGCCCGGAAACAGGATCGCCACAGGCAGTGCGCCGAGCCGCGCGGTGACGCTGGCCGCGTTCTCGCCCGGCTTGGCCACCACCGAACCCTGGCCGAGGAAGATGACATGGTCCGGATAAAGGCTGCCGGCCTCGGCCATGCGGCGGCTTTCCGCATCGAGCGCGACCGCATGCGCTTCGGCATCCGCCGGCAATCGATAGACGCTGTCGCTGGCAAGCGCCGTCAGGGCCGCGATGTCGGGCGCTGCAGTCGCACGCGCCGGCCGTGCCAGCAGCGAGCGGACGCGGTGGAGCAGCCGCTCCGCCTCGGCGACGGTTTCGGCGGCGACGACCAGTCCGTGATTGCCGAGGATCAGCACGTCGACACCAGGCCGCAGTTTCTCGGCAATGCCGCGGGCAAGCGGCAGGCCCGGCCGGAAGTAGGGCACATAGGCCCATTCGATGCCGGCGAGCCGCCTGGTGACCTCGGCCTCCCCATCGGCCTGCACGGCAAGCGAAATCGTGTCGACGCAGTGGACATGCAGCACCACCCGTTGCGGCATCAAGGCATGCACCGTGGTTTCGATCGACGGGCGCAGGCCGCGCGGATTGAGTTCATCGATGGCAAAGGCCTGCGGCTTGTCGGCGGCCGGATCGCGTTCTTCGACCGCCTCGAGCAGCGGCGCCATCGCCACCGGCACCATGATGTCGTCGCTTAGCGCATCCTTCAACCAGGTGCCGGAGGCCTTGATCCACAGCGTGTCGCCGGCCTTGAGCGAGGTGTTGCCGCCCGCCGCCTGGGTCATAAGCGGGTTGAGCCCGATGCTGGCAGAAAGCGCCCGCAAGGCCGCCAGTTCCTGCGCATCAGCTTGGGTTGCCATGGCGCCTTTCCCTCAACGCTTGCGCGAAATCCCGTCGCCCGGGCCGCTGTTGGCGCTGATATCGCAGATACGAGCGACTTACGTCAACAGTGATCTACTATCATCAAAACTGGCTTGCAATCCGACTAATGTTGAGTAAGTTGCACCAACTGCCGTGGAAAATGGCACTCGGGAGGAAAGAGTTGAGCGATTCCGGCCGCCAGCGTCAGATCGTCGAACTGCTGCGGGACCGCCCGTTCGCCTCGGTACGCGAACTGCAGGAGCGGCTGGGTGTTTCGGCGGCAACGGTCCGGCGCGACATCGACCGGATCGACGAGGCCGGTGAGGCGCGCAAGGTCTATGGCGGCATCTCGGCGCTCGACGGCGCTTCACAGGCGGGCATCGCCTATGCCCGGCCCTATGACGAGAACCGTGACCTCGCCGTCGAGGCCAAGCGGCAGATCGCCGCCATCGCGGCGACCATGGTGCGCGACGGCGACGCGGTCATCGTCCATGGCGGCTCGACCTGCTTCCATCTCGGCGTCAAGCTCGCCGACCGCAACATCCGCCTCTACACCAATTCGATGCCGCTCGCGGCCTATCTCAGCGACCATGGCCATTGCAGCCTGACGGTCGCCGGCGGCGACCTGCATCGCGAACCCGGCATCATCCACTCGCCGACCCAGGCAACGCCCTTCTATGCCTCGAAATTTTTCCTCGGCGCGCAGGGCCTCAACCAGGAAGGCGTGTTGGAATCGCACCCGCTGCTGGTGCGCTCCATCGTCGAGCTCAGCCTCTGCGCCGACCAGATGGTGGTGCTGGCCGATAGCCGCAAACTGTCGATCCACGCGCGCAATGTCGCGCTGCCGCTGTCGCGCATCGGCACGCTGATCACCGATGACGGCCTTTCGGATGCCGATGCGCGCATGCTGGAAGATGCCGGTGTCATGGTGCGGATTGCCTCCACCTCGGGAGCGATCGCGTGAAAGTGGCAGTGCTCGATTTCGGCAAGACCAATTCGAAGCTGTTCGTCTTCGGCCAGGATGGACGCATCCTTGACGAGCGCCGGACCCAGCCGAAATGGATGCGCCGAGACGGCTTCAGCGTGCTCGACGAGGCCGGCCTGCATGATTGGGCGCTCGGTGCCGTCACCGATGCGGTTGAAAACCATGGCGTCGAAGGGGTGATGGTGTCGGGCCATGGCTGCACCTTTGCCCTGGTGGACGACACGGCGCTGACGCGTCCGATCCTCGACTACGAGCAGGAACCGCCGGCCGAGACCGCTGCCCGGATCGATCGCCGCATTCCGGATTTTGCCGAGACGTTCTCGCCCCGCTTGCCGCTCGGCTTCAACTATGGCCGTCACATGTTGTGGCTGCAGGAAGTCGATCCCGATGTGTTCGTGGCGGCGAAATCGATCCTCGGCTATCCCCAGTACTGGAGCTGGCGCCTCGGCGGCCGACCCGTCTCGGAAGTCTCCTATCTCGGCTGCCATTCGCATTTGTGGGCGCCGCGCAAACGGGACTTTTCCTCATTGGTCGACGCCGAGGGGTGGCGCGGCCAGATGCCGGCCTTCGCACGCGCCGGCGCGGTCATTGGCGAGCGGCGTCTCGGCAGCAGCTCGCCGCCGATCGCCATCCACAATGGCGTCCACGACTCGAATGCGGCGCTCTATGCCTATCGCCGCCAGAAGCTTGGCCCGCTGACAGTGGTGTCGACCGGCACCTGGGTCGTCGTGCTCAATCCCGATTGCCCGCTGGACGTGCTCGATCGTGACCGCGACATGCTGGTCAATGTCGATGTCGACGGCGGCCCGGTGCCGACTGTCCGCTTCATGGGCGGGCGCGAATTCGCCGCCATCAGCGACGGCTGGCAAGGCGCGATTCCGCATGGCGCGGTCGAGCAAGCGATCGACGCCGGCATCATGGCGCTGCCGAGCTTCGCGCCGGGCGGGCCGATGCCGGACCGTCCCGGCCGGCTGGTCGGGTGCACGCCCGATGCCGGAGAACGCGCCGCTGTGGCGCTGCTTTACGTGGCGCTGATGGTCGATCTCTGCCTCGACCTGATCCATTCGCAGAACACCGTCATTGTCGATGGCGGGCTGAACACTGGCGGCCTGCTTGCCGGGCTCGTGGCGCAGCTGCGTCCCGGCCAGGCCTTCCTGCAAGGCGCCACGCTGGAAGGCAGCGCCACGGGCGCGGCCGCGCTCGCGTTCGAGAGCGTCGGACGCGACTTCGCCGCCGAGGTGCCGGAGCCGGTGCATGCGACGCGCTTCGGTGGCCTTGCCGGCTACCGCGACACTTGGCGTGATCGCGTTGCCGGTCACGGCGCCGCCGTCAAGGCGGCAGGTGGTGCACGATGAGCGCGACCGCGCAGAAGCAGGCGAGCAGCCATCCGGTGCTGGAGATGCGCCACATCTCCAAGACCTTCGGTGCGATCCGCGCCTTGCAGGATGTTTCGCTCACCGTTCATGCCGGCGAGCTGCACGCACTGATGGGCGAGAACGGCGCCGGCAAGTCGACGCTGATGAAGGTGCTGTCGGGCGCCTATCGGCCGGACGCCGGCGGCGAGATCCTGATCGATGGCGTGCCCGCCGCGACCGGCGATCCGATCAAGGCACGGGCAGCGGGCATCGCTGTGATCTATCAGGAGCTGTCGCTGGCGCCCAATCTGACGGTGGCGCAGAACATCTTCCTCGGCAACGAGCCGCGGCGCTTCGGCATCGTCGACCGCGACCAGTGCAGCCGGCGCGCGAACGAAATCATCGCGCGGCTCGGTGTCTCCTTTTCGGCGCGTGCGCTGGTCTCAAGCCTGTCGCTTGGCGAGCGCCAGCTGGTCGAGATTGCGCGCGCGCTGTCGACCAATGCGCGCATCATCGTCATGGACGAGCCGACGACATCGCTGACATCGCGCGAGACCGACAGCCTGTTCGAAGTGATCGCGACGCTGAAGGCGCAAGGCATCGCCATCATCTACATCAGCCATCGCATGGAAGAGGTCTACCAGCTCGCCGACCGCGTCAGCGTGCTGCGCGACAGCGGCTATGTCGGCACGCTCGAGCGCGCCGACCTCAACGCCTCGCGGCTGGTGTCGATGATGGTCGGCCGCGATCTCTCCGCCTTCTACAAGAAGGATCATCGCCCGCCGGACGCGAAGCGCGCCGTCGCGCTTTCGGTACGCGGCATGTCCGACGGGCGCCTGCTGAAGAACTGCTCGTTCGACCTCCACAAGGGCGAGGTGCTGGCTCTCGCGGGTCTCGTCGGCTCCGGCCGCACCGAGCTTGCCCGGCTGATCTTCGGCGCCGACAGGCGCAGCGCCGGGACGCTGGAACTCGATGGCAGACCGATCTCCATCGGCCCGCCGCGCGAGGCGCTCGATGCCGGCATCGCCTACCTGACCGAGGACCGCAAGGAGCTCGGCCTGTTCCTCGATATGTCGATTTCCGACAACATCAGCATGGGCGTGCTGGCCAGGGACGCGCGGGCCGGCGGGTTCCGCGATTTCGGCGCGGCCGACAGGCGCGCGGCAAAAGCCATTGCGGATCTGTCGATCCGCACCCGCTCGGCGCAGGTCAATGCCGGCTCGCTGTCGGGCGGCAACCAGCAGAAGGTGCTGCTCGCCCGGCTGCTGGAGACCGAGCCGAAGGTCGTCATCCTCGACGAACCGACCCGTGGCGTCGATGTCGGCGCCAAGTCGGAAATCTATCGGCTGATCGACAATCTCGCCAACAGTGGCATCGCCATCCTGATGATCTCCTCCGAATTGCCCGAGGTGATCGGCGTCGCCGACCGCGTGCTGGTGATGCGCGATGGCACTATCGCGGGCGAGGTGACGGCATCCGGGGGCGAGCCGCTTCGTCAGGAAGCGATCATGGAACTTGCGACGGGAGCGGCCCAGGAATGACCGACAAAACGATGACCAGCGTGGATCAGGTGACGGTCAGGAGCCGGCGGCTGCGCACGGCCTTCGCCGCGCTTGGCATGCTGCCGGTGCTGGTGCTGCTGGCGGCGGGCTTCCAATTCATCAATCCCCGCTTCCTCACCGAAACCAATCTGCTCATCGTCACGCAGCAATCGTCGATCAACATCGTGCTTGCCGCCGGCATGACCTTCGTCATCCTGACCGGCGGCATCGACCTGTCGGTCGGCTCCATCCTCGCCGCTTCGGCGATGGTGGCGGTGCTGGTGTCGCTGGTGCCGGACTGGGGCCTGCTCGGCGTGCCCGCTGCCATCCTGGCCGGCCTTGGCTTCGGTCTCATCAACGGGCTGCTCGTCGCCTATATCAGGCTGCCGCCCTTCATCGTCACGCTGGGCTCGCTGACGGCCGTGCGCGGCATTGCCCGCCTGCTCGGGCAGGACACGACCGTGTTCAACTCGGACCTGCCGTTCGACTTCATCGGCAATGGCTCGCTGTTCGGCATTCCCTGGCTGGTCGTCATCGCACTGTCGGTGGTCGTTTTGTCCTGGCTGGTGCTCAAGCGCACCGTGCTCGGCACCTGGATCTATGCCGTTGGCGGCAATGCCGAAGCGGCGCGGCTGACCGGCATCAAGGTGCCGCTGGTGCTGCTCTTCGTCTATGGCGTGTCCGGCCTGCTCGCGGGCCTCGGCGGCGCCATGTCGGCGGCGAGGCTTTACGCCGCCAATGGCCTGCAGCTCGGCCAGTCCTACGAGCTCGACGCCATTGCCGCCGTCATCCTTGGCGGCACCAGTTTCGTCGGCGGCGTTGGTTCGATCTGGGGCACGCTGATCGGTGGCCTGATCATCGCGGTGCTCTCCAACGGGCTCATCTTGGCCGGGGTTTCGGACATCTGGCAGTACATCATCAAGGGATTGGTCATCATCGTGGCGGTCGCCCTCGACCGCTACCGGCTCCAGGCAGGGGCAAGAACGTGAGTGACCTGGTCGCCGGCATCAAAGACCGGCTCGTGTAACGCACCGTGAGAGGCGCGGTGCATCAGGAGGAAGTAAGCGTAATGAAGACCATCGCCAAACTGCTCTGCGGCGCCTCGTTCGCGGCCGTCGCCATCGCGCCGGCATCGGCCAAGGACCTCAACAAGGTCGGCATCTCGGTCGGCCTGCTCGGCAATCCCTTCTTCGTTGCCACCATCAAGGGCATCGAGGACGCGGCCAAGAAGATCAATCCGAAAGTCGAGGTCACGTCGGTGTCGGCTGACTATGACCTCAACAAGCAGGTCTCGCAGGTGGATTCCTTCATCGCCGCCGGCGTCGACGTGATCATGCTCAACGCCGTCGACGCCAAGGCGATCGCGCCGGCGGTGAAGAAGGCGCAGGCAGCCGGCATCATCGTTGCCGCTTTCGACGTTTCGGCGCCGGGTGCCGACGTCACCGTGATGACCAACAACGTCAAGGCCGGCGAGGAAGCCTGCCAGTATCTGGTCGATCACACCGGCGGCAAGGGCGACTACGTTATCCTCAACGGCCCGGCATCGTCGTCGATCCTGGAGCGGGTCAAGGGCTGCAAGAACGTGCTTTCGCAGCATGCCGACATCAAGATCCTGTCCGACGACCAGAACGCCGAAGGTTCGCGCGACGGCGGCCTGAAAGTGTTCCAATCGCTGCTCACTCGTTTCGACAAGATCGACGCGGTGTTCGCCATCAACGATCCGACGGCGATCGGCGCTCAGCTCGCCGCCAAGCAGCTCAACCGCTCCGAGTTCATCTTCACCGCGGTCGACGGCGCGCCAGATATCGAGAAGGAGCTCTCTTCCGGCAAGTCGATGATCAAGGCCTCGGCCTCGCAGGACCCCTATGTGATGGCCGGCCAGTCGCTGACGATGGCGGCCGACCTGCTGGCCGGCAAGAAGCCGGCGGAACCGATCGTGCTGCTCGATCCCAAGCTGATCACCGCCGAGACCCTGAAGGACTACAAGGGCTGGACCGCGGCCCGCTGATCACTCCTAGAGCGGTTCACCGTTTCACGGAAACGGCGAACCGCTCTAACTTCTTGTTTTGACGCAATTCCGAACGGAAAACCGCTACACACTTTTCCTGGAATTGCTCTAAAGGCGCGACCGGATTGATCCGGCCGCGCCCACCCTCATCGCCGCTAACCGGAGACGATCATGGCGCGCATCGGAATCCATTCATTCGTCTGGTCGGCAAGCTCGGCGCAGAGCGCGCTTGAACGCACGCTGGCCAACACCAGGGAGGCCGGCTTCGACCTGATCGAATTCTCCTATCTCGACCCGGCCGATGTCGACATTGGCTGGCTCGCCAAGCGCATCGCCGATCTCGGTCTCGGTGTGGCGATCAGCATCGGATTGCCTGGTGATGGCGACATATCGAGCGCCGACAAGGCGGTCGCCGCACACGGCGTCGAGATCCTCAACCAGACCATCGCGCTGACGCGCGACCTTGGCGGCAGCAAGGTTGCCGGCATTCTGTCGGCCAGCCACGGCCTGCAGGTTGAAGCGCCGACGCGCGATCAATGGAACCGCAGCGCCGGAACTCTGGCCAAGGTCGCCGAGACGGCGAAGGCGGCCGGCGTCACGCTCAATCTCGAAATCGTCAACCGCTTCGAAAGCAATTTGCTCAACACCGCCGCACAAGGTCTCGCCTTCATCGAGGACACAGGCTCGGACAACATCTTCCTGCATCTCGACACGTTCCACATGAACATCGAGGAAGCCGATGTCGGGCTGGCCATCCGTCACGGCGCCGGCAAGATCGGCTATGTCCATATTGGCGAGAGCCATCGCGGTTTTCTCGGCACCGGCAATATCGACTTCGCAGGGATATTCGATGCGCTGACCGCCATCGGCTATGCCGATGATCTCAGCTTCGAATCCTTCTCGTCGGAAATCGTCGACGAGAACCTGTCGAAGAAGACCGCGATCTGGCGCAATCTGTGGACCGACAATATGGCGCTCGCCAAGCACGCCCGCGCCTTCATCGGCCTCGGGCTGGACACGGCGCGGCGCAAGGCCGAACTGGTCTCGGCCCGGCACAAGCCGTAGGGCGCGGGCGGCAGGACTTTCCAAGCTGCGTGAACGCCGCTGGTTATCGTGATACGTGCATTGCCCCCGTCATGTGCATCGGCTATCCGACCTTTGCGACACATGAAGCAGAAGGAGCCAGGCATGACGAACCAGACGATCCTCAAATTCGGCGCGATCGAACACGCGGAAGCCGGCGATCTGCCCGGCTGGATCGTGGTCGAGGGTCACCCGACCATGCAAACCGCGGTCCAGCACACGACGGCGGACGGCAAGGTGATGTCGGGCACGTGGCGGGCGTCGCCCGGCACCTATCACGCGACCTACACCGACTATGAGTTCGTCCACATGATCGCCGGCCGCATCATCATTACGCCCGATGGCGGCACGCCTGTCGAAGTCGGCCCCGGCGATGCTTTCGTGGTGGAAGCCGATTTCAAGGGAACCTGGAAGATCATCGAGCCGGTGACCAAGCATTTTGTGGTCAGGGTCGGCTGAGCCGGCTTGTTCGGGTAGGCCGCTGATGGTCGGCACCATGGCGGACATTTAATGCCGACCGCATAGCGTCAGCTCGGAGAGAGCTTCCAACAGTCACAGTGTCGCGCCAACCCAGGCGGCCCAAACGCCGCATTGACCTGGCCGGGCATCGGCAGTCTCTTAGGATCGCCCCTGGCGCTCAATGACTGATCGAGGAGACGACCGATGCATCGACGCGGTTTTCTGGCAGCTGGTCTTGCGGCGGTTCTTGTGAGTGAACGCGCCGTTGCCCAGATGAAGATGGACGACATGCCCGGCATGGATATGGGCGGTCACGCAGGCCACGACATGGGCGCGGCGCCACAAGGCGCGGCCGTGCTGCCGGAGGGCGAGGCGTTGCGCGAATTGCCCCTGCTCGCCAACGAAGCCAGCACGCCCGGCCTGTTCAAGGCGACGCTGACGGCCGCATCCGCCATGGTGCGTTTTGCGGAGGGACTGGACACGCCGATCCTTGGCTACAACGGCACCAGCCCCGGGCCGCTGATCGAGGCGGTCGAGGGTGACCGTGTCGAGATCACCTTCGCCAACCGGATCGCGGACGAGGCAAGCACCATCCACTGGCACGGCATGCCGGTGCCGGCCGACCAGGACGGCAATCCGATGGATCCTGTCGCGACGGGCACCGATCGCACCTACAGCTTCGATCTGCCCGAAGGCAGTGCCGGCTCCTACTGGTATCACCCGCATCCGCACGGCAAGACGGCAGAGCAGGTCTATCGCGGCCTTGCCGGCGCGTTCGTGGTCAAGCCGAGGGCCGATCCGATCCCGGTCGCCTATGGCGACACCGTGCTGGTGTTCACCGACCTGCGGCTTGCCGCCGACGGCACCTTGCCCGACAACACGATGACGGACCTGATGAACGGGCGCGTCGGCGACCATGTGCTGGTCAACGGCCAGAAGAATCCGACGCTGACGGTGCCCTTTGGCACGAAGCGGCGCTTCCGGCTTTACAATGCCACCAACGCGCGGTTTCTGCGGCTCTCCTTCGACGGCGCGGCGATGACGATCATCGGGACGGACGGCGGTCTGCTGGAGAGCCCGGTCGCGGCCGGCGACATCCTGCTCAGCCCGGCGGAACGGCTTGAACTGGTCGTCGCTTTCGACAAGCCCGGCGCGGCCGCGCTTACCACGCTAGACTATGACCGCGGCTGGATGGGTCCGGGGCGCCCTGCCGACGCCGGCCTGACGCTGTTGACGGTCAGTGTTTCCGAAACGGCGGCCGAGCCGGTCCCGCCACTGCCGGACAGGCTGCGTCCGGTCGCGCAGCTCGGGGCTCCTGCCGTCAGTCGCCGCTTTGTCTTCACCGAAACCATGGCCATGAATGCCAGCGGCATGGAGATGGGGTTCCTGATCAACGGCGCCGCTTTCGACATGAAGCGCATCGACGTCGTCGCCAAGGTAGGCGAGGTCGAACTCTGGGAGATCGTCAACCAGGCGGACATGGATCATCCATTCCATGTGCATGGGACGCAGTTCCAGGTGGTCGAGCACGAACGCGGCGGCACCATATCAAACTCGGCCTATCGCGCCTGGAAGGACACGGTCAACGTCGCGCGCGGAGAGACGGTCAGGCTGCTGTTGCGGCAGGACCGGCCGGGGCCAAGGATGTATCATTGCCACATCCTCGAGCATGAGCAGCTCGGCATGATGGGCATTGTCGACGTGCGGGCATAGTCCGGCATGGCGGCGCTCTATGGCGCACTGTTCATCAGCGCGTTCCTCGCCGCAACCGTCCTGCCTGTTTCATCGGAGGCGGTGCTCGCCGGCCTGATCGTCTCCGGCCGCGGTGATCCCGCATTGCTTCTTGCCGTCGCCACGATCGGTAACACGCTCGGCTCCGTGGTGAACTGGGTTCTGGGGCGTGGCATCGACACGCTGCGGAACAGAAGCTGGTTTCCAGTCAGTCCGGATCGCTATGAGCAGGCATGCCGGATGTTCCGGCGCTTTGGCGAGTGGACGTTGTTGTTTGCCTGGCTGCCGGTTGTCGGGGATGCTTTCACCCTTGCGGCGGGGACTGCACGCGTGAACCTCGGCGTGTTCGTCGCTCTTGTCGCAACAGGCAAGGCTGCACGCTATGCGGTGATCATTGCGGCAGGGTTGTGGGCGACGGCGTGATCAGCCGTTACACGTCTTTCCTGGAATGGCTCTGGTCCTGAGAGGCCGTGCGCGACCGGCCAAAAACCATGCTTTGCATGACACCATCGCGTAACAGCACGAAATGCGCGAGGGCAGCCAGGACGTGAACACCGGCAAGCCCAAGCAGTATCCAGACCAGCTTCTGATGCACGAACGCGAAGCCCCTTGCCGACAGCGCGCCGACCGATGGCGCCAATGGCACGGGCAAGTCTCCGAAGAGCCGTGCGGGAGGCATGAAAGGCATTGGCCGGTAGCCCAGCCATCCCGTTATCAGGACGGCGAGGATCGTGACGTAGAGAACCATGTGGAAGAAAGCCGTCGCAAACCGCATCAACCGCGAGGTTGGCCTGACGGGAGCCCAGGTGAAGATGCGCCAGCAAAGCCTGAGGACGATGATGGCCAGGATCGTCACGCCGATCGACATGTGAAGCGGCAGCCACTTCATCATCGCCATGCCCGGCCCCCGCATCGGCCCGAAGGCAATGACGATTTGCGCCACGAGCGCGATCACCGTCAGCCAATGCAGCAGACGGATGCCGAAATGCCAATGCAGGCGAGGTTTCGCGCTCGCCTCCGCTGCCCGACGGTTCTCAAGGGTGCGCATGGTCAGGCGAGCCAGTTTTCTATCGACGGTCCCAGGACGTGCAGATCGGCATCGCTCAGTTCGTGGCCCGCAGGCACTGTTAGCGCGGACACTGTCGCGTGACGCTCGCTCAGGACCGACGCAAGACCGGGGAGAAGCGATGCATAGGGATCATCGCGGCCCTCGATCATCACTATCCGGCAGCCCGACAGATCTGCGTCCGGCCGGGCCTCGAGGACCAGTGAGGGGCGAAGCAGGATGGCGCGCTGGGCCAGGGGCGGATGCAGCAGCATGGCCGCCACAAGGAAGTTGGCGCCGTTGGAATATCCGAGGAACGCCAGTCTGTCCGTGTCCAGCCGATAGCCGCCGATCGCACCTTCCACGAAGGCGGCAAAGGCTGCTGCCTCGGCCCTTATGTCGGCTTGATCGAACGCGGTTGCCGAAAGCCGGCGGAACCAGCGCAAGGTGCCCTCCTCGACGCTGCGCCCACGCACCCCCATCAAGGTGGCGCGCGGCGCCAGGCTCGCCGCGAACGGCATCAGGTCGGCCTCGTTGCCGCCGGTCCCATGCAACAGCACGAGCGTCGTGCCGTCCGGGTCGGATGGCACATGGAACCGGTGCACGAAGGGCAGGTCGAGATACCGTATGCGATCCTCGCCAGGCAACGAAAACTGCGGCAGCCGCGTGCGGATGGCGTCCGCCCGCTCGGCGTCGGAAGGCGGAACGAAGAGCACCGAACCGAGGGTTTCGATGGGTTCATCGACCGTCATTCCGGGTCCGTCCGTTGCGAGTTCGAACAAGGTCTCTCCCGGCTCACGGACGTAGAGCGATACGAAATATTTGCGGTCGTGAACGTTGGTGGCGCTGGAGTTGAGGCTTGCAAGCCGGCGCTCCACCGTCTCCAGCGCAGCGAGGTCCGGCGCGCGGAAGGCGATATGGTCGACGACGCCGGTCCCTGGCACGCCCGGCCAGAAACCAACGGCGTCACGGACGTCGACAACGTCCCCGCTGTCCGAGACGAGGCGCTGCACGGTCCCGGCATGCTTGAGCGGGCGATAGCCGAAATAATCCTGCAGGAATGCCGAGGTCTGCTCGGCAACCGCAGAGAAAATCGTCGCGCCGCGGATGCACTGGATTGCGTTGGCCGGCTCGATTCCCGGGCTGACGGCCGGTGAGGCATGCGCGGGCAGGGCGCTGCCGACGATCTTGATCGCTACGCCGTCCGGATCGGTCAAGCGCAGCACGGGCTCGCCGAATTCCTGCGTTGGTCCGCTCGCATTCAGTCCGAATTGCAACGACCGCATGATCCAGAAGCCGATGGCGCCGGGCTGAACGGACAGCGCGACTTCCGCGACCTGACCGAGGCCGATCCGGCCGGGTGATCCGTCCTCCCACACGAGGAAGGTGATCAGGGATCCCGGCGAACCGATGGTGTCGCCATAACACAGATGCAGTTGCTCGGCGTCCTCGAAACCACCCGTCCGCTTGACCAGGCGCAGTCCGAGAAAGCCGACATAGAAATCGACGTTGGCCTGGACCTTGCGTGTAACCAGCGTGATGTGGTGGATGCCCGATGTCATTCGGTCGATGCCTTCCTCAACCGTTCCTTGCCATCATCGGCGCGTGCCGGTCATCCGAGTTGAACAAATTGCTTTGTGGCAACGCCGCCGCCGAATTGCTGGGAACGGCCGCCTTCGGTGATAACTAAAGCGCGCAAAGGCTCCGCGCCCAGTCTAGTCGACCCACTGGCCGAGTCAGAGCTGCGGCTAACCCTCGGACAAATCACCCGAATTTCGAGCCAGCCGCTGCGACTCATATTTGCAGTGACTGAGTGGTGATCCCGACAGGAATCGAACCTGTGACCTACAGATTAGGAATCTGCCGCTCTATCCTACTGAGCTACGGGACCACGCGGCCCGACACATAGCCGCTTCGGACCGTTTCGCCAAGAGGCCGGCCGCATGCAATCGGCCAGCCTTTTGTGCGGCGCTCGTCAGGCGGCGAGCGCGGTTTCCGCCAGTTTCACCCAGTAGCTCATGCCATGCGGGATGGCCTCGTCGTTGAAATCGTAGGCCGGGTTGTGAAGACCGGCGGTTTCACCATTGCCGATGAAGATGAAGGCGCCGGGGCGGGCTTCCAGCATATACGAGAAATCCTCGCCGCCCATCACCGGCTGGATGCCGCGATGGACATGGGCATCGCCGGCGACGGTCGCCGCGATGTCGCTGGCAAACACCGTCTCCTCGGCATGATTGAAGGTCACGGGGTAATTTGCCTGGTAGTCGACCTCGATCTTGGCGCCGAAAGCGGTCGCCAGGCCGTCGCAGATGGTGCGGATACGCTCCTCGGATTTCTTGGCGATCTCCTTGCGCAAGGTGCGCACGGTGCCGGCGATCTCGGCCGATTCGGGAATAATGTTGTAGGCATCACCGGCATGGAATTTGGTCACCGAGACCACGACGGCCTCGACCGGATCGGTGCTGCGCGAGGCGATCGTCTGCAGCGCGCCGACCAGCTGGCTGGTGATGACGATCGGATCGATCGTGCCGTGCGGCATCGCGGCATGGCCGCCCCTGCCTTTTACGGTGATGGTGAATTCGGCCGTCGCCGCCATGATCGGACCCGGGCGAATGGCGAATTGGCCCACAGGCAGGCCAGGCATGTTGTGCATGCCGAACACTTTGGAGATGTCGAAGCGCTCCATCATGCCGTCCTTGACCATCTCGTTGCCGCCGCCACCACCTTCTTCCGCCGGCTGGAAGATCACCGCCACCGAGCCCGCGAAATTGCGCGTCTCGGCGAGATATTTCGCTGCACCCAGCAGCATCGCCGTGTGGCCGTCGTGGCCGCAGGCGTGCATCTTGCCGGGAACGGTCGAGGCGTAGGGCTTGCCTGATATCTCGTTGAGTGGCAGCGCGTCCATGTCGGCGCGCAGACCGATGGTGGTGCCTTCGCCCTGGCGGCCGCGGATGATGCCGACGACGCCGGTCTTGCCGAGGCCGGTGACCACATCGTCGCAGCCGAACTCTTTCAGCTTTTCGGTGACGAAAGCCGCCGTCTTGAAGACGTCGAAGTTCAGCTCCGGCGTCTGGTGCAGATGCCGGCGCCAGCCGGCAACTTCGTCCTGCATTTCAGCGGCGCGGTTCAGGATTGGCATGATGGTTCCATTTCGTCGTTGGAGCAGCCGGCTTCAGCCTGGTGTTTTGCAATTATACCCGGGGTTTTGCAATTGTGCCCGGGGTTTTGGAATTGTGATTGTCAGGCACTTTGCCATGTTGGCGTCACATAGGGTAAATAGCACCGCACCGATGCAGTCCGTTTTTGAGGGACGGACTCATTATGCTGGCGGTCACGTAACGAAATCTTACGGAGCCAGGGGCGACTACGGCAAGAGGCGATTTCGGATTTGATCATGCGGCACAGGCATTTCCTCAAACTATTCCCGGCTGGCGCAATCATGCTGTCGGTCCTGGCTGGGTCGGCGCTGGCCAATCCGGTTGTTGTCTTCGACCTCAAGAACGGCCAGATCCTGCAGCATCAGGATGCCTTCAAACGCTGGTATCCGGCTTCGCTCAGCAAGCTGATGACCGCCTATGTGACCTTCCGGGCGATCGCGGCCGGCGAAGTCCAGCTCGATTCGCCGATCAAGGTGACCAAGCACTCCGCCGGCGAGCCGCCAAGCAAGATGGGGTTCAAGCCGGGCTCGGTGATGCGGCTCGACAATGCGTTGAAGATGATGCTGGTCAAATCGGCCAATGACATCGCCATGGCGGTCGGCGAGAATGTCGGCGGCTCGCAGGCCGCCTTCGCCGAAAGGATGAATGCCGAGGCCGCCCGGCTCGGCATGAACGGCACCCATTTCGTCAACCCAAACGGCCTCTACTCGCCCGACCAGTACACGACGGCGCGCGACCTTTCGGTCCTGGTGATGGCGATCCGTCGCGAGTTCCCGCAATATGCGCCGTGGTTCTCGATCGAAGGTCTTGCGGTCGGCAAGAAGGCCATCCCGAACTATAATCTCCTGATCGGCCGCTATCCCGGCGCCGATGGCATGAAGACGGGCTTCGTCTGCCCTTCCGGCTTCAACATGATCGGTTCGGCGACGCGCAACGGCCGCACGCTGGTCGCGGTCGTGCTTGGCGAGAAGTCGGCGGTCAGCCGTGCCGAGGCCGCGGCAAAACTGCTCGACCAGGGGTTTGACACGCAAGCCGCCGGCCCGGCCACCGTCGCAACACTGGCGCCCTATGGCGACACGGTTTCGCCCAACGACATGCATGACGAGGTCTGCAAGAAGAAGACGAAGGAGGAGCAGTCCGAGGCGCCACCGGCCACTGCGGCCAAGGACGCGCCGAAATCGCCCTATCAGGAGAAGCTCGACCATGTGCCGACGCTGGTTGCCGTCGGCCTCGGTGGCGCCACCGGTCCGGCGCCGAAGGCGATGCTCGACCAGGGCGGCCAGGAATATGCCGACGTGCCGATCCCAAGCTGGCGGCCCGATCGGCCGGCGCCGACCGGCGCCGACCCGGCAGTGGTGGGTTCAGCAGCTCAGGGTGACCAGCCGGTCAAGGCCGCGAACTAACCTGATGAGCGGCTTTCCGATCCCCGTTTCGGTGCTGACCGGCTTCCTCGGTGCCGGCAAGACGACGTTGCTCAACCGGCTGCTGAAGGATCCGGCGCTGGCCGACACGGCGGTCATCATCAACGAATATGGCGAGGTGGCGATCGACCATTTGCTGGTCGAACAGGCCTCCGACGGCATCATCCAGCTCTCGGACGGCTGCCTGTGCTGCACCGTGCGCGGCGAACTGGTCGACACGCTGGCCGACCTGGTCGACCGGCTGCAGACCGGCCGCATCGCCCGGCTGGCCCGCGTCATCGTCGAGACCACGGGCCTTGCCGACCCGGCGCCGGTGCTGCAGTCGATCATGGCGCATCCGGCACTTGTCCAGGCGTTTCGGCTCGACGGCGTCATCACGCTGGTCGACGCGGTCAATGGCAATGTCACGCTCGATGCGCATGTCGAAGCCGTCAAGCAGGTCGCCGTCGCCGACCGTATCGTGCTGAGCAAGGCCGACTTGGTGACCGATACCGGCGACCTTGACACGCTGCGGGCGCGCCTGCGGCAGGTCAATCCAGGTGCCGAACTGCTTGATGCCGGCAATTCAACAACAGGCGTGGCGGCGCTGTTCGACTGTGGCCTCTACAATCCCGCCACCAAATCCGCCGACGTTCGGCGCTGGCTCGGCGAGGAGGCGGCGCATGATCATGCCCACGACCATCACCATGGGCATAACCATGACCACGATCACAGTCACGATCATGGCCATCGCCACGATCAGCGCGTGCGCTCCTATTCGCTGGTCCATGACGGTCCGGTGCCGTTTTCGGCCATCGAGATGTTTCTCGACCTGCTGCGTTCGACGCATGGCGAGAAGCTGCTGCGCATGAAGGGCGTGATCGAACTTAGGGAAGATCCGTCACGACCGCTGGTCATCCACGGCGTGCAGAAGATCCTGCATCCGCCGGCAAGGCTGCCGGCCTGGCCGGACGGCCAGCGCGGCACACGGCTGGTGCTGATCACGCTCGATATGCCCGAGGACTATGTGCGCCGGCTGTTCGCCGCCTTCACCAACCGGCCGTCGATCGACACGCCCGACCGCGCGGCGCTGGAAAACAATCCGCTGGCGATCGCCGGAAGATAGCGTTTTAGATCGAAATTCAGACTGTTTCGCCGCGCTCGACCAGGAATCGATGGCCGCCTGACATCGCTGCTGTTTCAATCAGCTGGTGGCCGGCGTCCGAGCAAAAGGCGGGAATATCGATGACGGCGAGCGGGTCGGTGGTTTCGAGCCACAGCCGGCTGCCAGGCTGCATTCCCGCCAACCGCTTCTTTGCCTTCAGTACCGGCAAAGGGCAGTTCAGCCCTTTCAGGTCATAGATAGCGGTATCCCCAGCCAAGCTCAGCCGCCGAACATGCCGAGCAGCTTGTTCTTCAGCTTTGCCACCGTGCCTTCGCCGGCGTCGGCGGCTTGTGTTTCGGCTGCCGGCGCGGCCTCGGTCGGGGTGGCGATGGTGGCGGTGGCGACTGGGGCTTCCTTGGCGGCCTTAGCCGCCTCCTTTTCGGCGAGCGCCTGTGCCTTGGCGGCTTCCTTGGCTTGCTTGGCGGCCTCTATGGCGGCGAGCCTCTGCTCCTCGGCCTTCTGCTTGGCTGCCTTTTCGGCGTCGAGTGCCGCCATCTTGCGGCCAGCCGGTGAATCGATGCGGCCCATGCGCGCCGTCTCGGTCACTGTGCCGTCGTTGTTGAGCGACGGCGGATCGATCGGCACGCGCTCGCCGCGCGCCCGCCGCTTCGACCAGTCGGAGACGATGCTGGCTTCCTTGATGCCGGCAATGGTCGGCTTAGGTGGCGGCACGCTGGCCTTGAGCGCGCCGTTGTACGCGGCGTCGTAGGTGCTCTGATAGGCGTTGTAGGCGCTCTTCAGCGAGTCCGGCTGCGTGGTCGTCGGGCACGGCCCGGTCGGATCGAAGGTCTGGCCGTCGGCGGCAACCTGATTGAAGACATAGCGCTTCTCGCAGACATCGACCTTCGGCGGCACCTTGGTGATCTCGAAATTGTCGTAGCCGACCTTCAGCATCTTCCAGAATTCATAATTCGGGTCGTTGCGGTAGCGCGCCATGTTGGCGGCGGTCATGCGGAACGGAAAGGCCTCGACCTGGAACTCGGTCTGCCCGCCCTGGAAGGCGTCGCGGCCGAAGGCATAGATCTGCTCGATCTGCGCGTCGGTCATCGAATAGCAGCCCGAAGACGAACAGGCGCCGTGCACCATCAGATTCTGGCCGGTGCGGCCATTGGCGCGGTCATAGGCGTTGGGAAAACCGATGTTGAAGGACAGATGGTAATTCGAGCGCGGGTTCATCTGCGACGGCCGCACCGTATAGAAGCCCTCCGGCGCCTGGCGGTCGCCTTCGGTGTATTTCGGCCCGAGCTTGCCCGACCATTTGCAGATGTCGTAGCTCGCCACCATGTCGTAGCGGCCGTTGGTCTTGGCCTTCCAGATCTCGAGCTTGCCCTCTTCCTTGAAGATGCGGGCCATCACCGAGGAGGTGCGGATCATGCCCTTGGCCTTCATGTCGGCCAGGATCTTGTCGGGCAGCGGCTTGTTGGCTTCCGGGGCAAAGTCCTTCATCGACGAATCATTGCAGCCAGCAATGGCTATCGAGGTGATGAGGACTCCGGTGCGGGCGAGCTTGGCAAACATGGATACGGCTATGTCTTTTCCCTCGGGCCAATGGCTTCGAAACGGCCGAGCCCGTATGCTGAACACCGACGGACCGTAAGCCCGTTAACCTTGAAAATTCCTTACCACAAGCTTCGACCAACCGCTGGCGGCAATTTCATTGACCCGAATGCGGCGGCATTTTTGTGGCGAAATTGCTCATTGTCGCCACATTGCTATGGGCGCGTCGCTTCCGATGGCCTTGTTCCGCCGTCAGAGGGCAATCAGAGGCTGCGGCCCATCGCCAGATATTTCTCGCGGCGCTGTTCGCGGAAGTCGGTGTTGGCGCCGGCAAATTCCTTCATCGTCTTGGCAATGAGGTCGCCGGTCGCGGCAATCACCGTTTCGGGCGCGCGCTGGGCGCCGCCCATCGGCTCGGGGATGATGGCGTCGATGATCTTCAGTTCCAGAAGATCCTGCGCGGTGATCTTCATATTGGTCGCCGCGTCCTTGGAACGCGTGGTGTCGCGCCACAGGATCGACGCCGCACCCTCCGGCGAAATCACCGAATAGATGGCGTGTTCGAGCATGTAGACGCGGTTGGCGGTGGCGATGGCGATAGCGCCGCCCGAACCGCCTTCGCCGATGACCACCGAGATCGACGGCACTTTCAGCCCAAGGCATGCCGAGGTCGAACGGGCGATGGCTTCGGCCTGGCCGCGCTCCTCGGCGCCGACGCCAGGATAGGCGCCCGCCGTGTCGACCAGCGTCAACAGTGGAATCTTGAAGCGGTCGGCCAGTTCCATCAGCCGCACCGCCTTGCGATATCCCTCGGGACGCACGGAGCCGAAATTGTGCTTCAGGCGGCTGGTCGTGTCCGAGCCCTTTTCCTGACCGATGATCGCGATAGGCTCGCCGCGGAAACGGGCGAAACCGCCGACGATCGCCTGGTCCTCTCCGAAATTGCGGTCGCCGGCAAGCGGCGTGAAATCGCTGAACAGGCCCTTGATGTAGTCAACGCAGTGCGGCCTGTCGGAATGGCGCGCCACCTGCACCTTCTGCCAGGGCGTCAGCGCCTTGTAGAGCTCGCGCAGCGCGTCGCGCGAACGCTTCTCGAGCCTGGTGATCTCATCGGCGACATCGACCGCCTCGCCGTTCTCGGCAAGCTTCTTGAGCTCGAGGATCTTGAGCTCAAGATCTTGCACCGGCTTTTCGAAATCGAGGTAATTGTACATGCTTGAGCGGACCGATACGTCGGAAGGCAAGGACTGCGGAACCGTTGAAACCAAGGCGCCGGGCGGTGAAATGTCGTCCTCACATAGCGATATGAGGCCTAGTCGGCAAGCGGATGATGATCGTTGACCAGCCGCACCAGCCGCTCCTCCAGCACATGGGTGTAAATCTGTGTCGTCGATATGTCGGCATGGCCGAGCAACTGCTGCACGGCCCTGAGATCGGCACCGTTCTGCAGGAGATGGCTGGCGAAAGCATGGCGCAGCACATGCGGCGATATCTTGGCCGAGGCGATGCCGGCGCGCGCCGCCAGGCCTTTCAGGTCGCGGGCAAAGACCTGGCGCGAGAGATAGCCGCTATCGGATGCCGCCGGAAACAGGAACGGGCTGTCGGCGAAGGTGGGCACCCCGGCCCGAGCGGCAAGCCAGGCGCGCATCGCCGTGCGCGCCTTGGCCGACAGCGGCACCATGCGCTCCTTGTCGCCCTTGCCGCGCACCATGAAGAAACGGTCGTCGCGCTGCGCCACCGTCACCGGCAGGCCGACCAGTTCGGAAACGCGCAGGCCGGTAGCGTAGAGCACCTCGACCAGTGCGTGCAGACGCAGGGCGGCCAGCCTGTCGCTGTGGCCGAGACCGGCGTCGCCGGCCTCGACTGCGGCGCGGTCGATCAGCCGGCCGGTATCGGCCTCGCTCATCGTCTTGGGCAGCGGACGGCCCTTTTTCGGGCTGTCCAGCGTGCCGGTCGGGTCGTCGCCGCGCAGGCCCTCGGCGTAAAGGAACTTAAAGAACTGGCGGATCGCCGACAGTTTACGCGCCTGCGAGGTCGGCGCGAAGCCGCGCGCGGCGACATCGTCGAGATAGGCGCGGATATCGGCGGCGGCGGCACCGGCAAGCCCGCCATCGATCTCGCTCGAAGCGTCTTCGAGGTCGCGGCGGTAGGAGGACAGCGTGTTTTCGGCGGCGCCGCGCTCGGCGCTCATCATTTCCAGGAAGGCCTCGATGCGGGCGGCGCTGTTCATCCTTGAGGATCAGTTTTTCTTGGAGTCAGTTCTTCTTGGGGTTCAGCTTTTCCGGCGGGACACGCACGCTCATCTCCGCTTTTTTCGGCTCGACGAACATTACCAGCGCGAACATCGTACCATAGGCAATGCCGGCCAGAATCGCGAGGGTCACGACAAAGCGAAACAGTGTCGGCATCAATTTTCGCTCGTCTTCTTGTTCTGCGTTTCCAAACCCTGTGCCCTTATGGGACGCCAATCCGGCCAATTCAAGGAAGAAGCGGAGGCCTGTTAGCAACTTCTGATGCAGGCGTCCCCCGGCCGATATAGGCTTGCCTATGCTCGGCACGCTTGACGCAAACGGGCTTTTCATGTCGATACGCCGGCAAAGAGGGCCCAAGAAACAGCTGATGACCCAGGCAAATCCTCCAGGCGAGACCCACTCAGCGCTGCTTGGCCGGCTGGGCAGCCGGTCCATCGTCTTTGTCGGCCTGATGGGCGCCGGCAAGACGGCGATCGGCCGCAAGGTGGCGACCATGCTTTCGCTGCCTTTCATCGACAGCGACCAGGAGATCGAGAGCGTCTCGCGCATGACCGTGCCGGAACTGTTCGAGCGCTATGGCGAGACCGAGTTCAGGGGCCTGGAACAACGCGTCATCCTGCGCGTGCTGGAGAACGGTCCGCAGGTGCTGTCGACCGGCGGCGGCGCCTTCATGAACGCGCAGACGCGCGAGGCCATCGCCGCGCATGGTGTGTCGGTGTGGCTGAAGGCCGAACTCGACCTTCTGATGGAACGAGTCTCCAAGAAGCAGAACCGGCCGCTGCTGAAGAGCGCCGACCCCCGCGCCGTGCTGGAGCGGCTGATGGGCGAGCGCTATCCGGTCTATGCCACATCGAATGTCACCGTGCTGACCCGCGACGACCGCAAGGAGGTCATCGCCGCCGAGGTGCTGGATGCGCTGTGCCGGCATTTCGGCATCGATGAAATCGCGGCGACGGGCGAGGTGGAATCGTGAGCGCGGATCAGCCCGTCACCGTCGAAGTCGGCCTTGGCGACCGGGCCTACGACATATTGATCGGTTCAGGACTACTGTCACGCGCGGGTGAGGAAATTTCGCGCCGGTTGCCGGGCACGCGCGCGGCTGTCGTCACCGACGAGAATGTTGCGGCAGCGCATCTCGATACGCTGAAAGCAGGGCTTGAGAAGGGCGGTATCCAGCCCACCGTCATCACGATGCCGCCCGGCGAGAAGACCAAGAGCTTTGCCCATCTTGAAGAGGTGGTCGACGGCGTGCTGGCCGCCAGGCTGGAGCGCGGCGACGTCGTCATCGCGCTGGGCGGTGGCGTCATCGGCGATCTCACCGGTTTTGCCGCCGGCATTGTGCGGCGCGGCATGAATTTCGTGCAGATCCCGACCTCGCTGCTGGCACAGGTCGATTCCTCCGTCGGCGGCAAGACCGGCATCAACAGCCCGCGCGGCAAGAACCTGGTCGGCGTCTTCCTGCAGCCTAGGCTGGTGCTGGCCGATACGGAAGTGCTGGACACGCTGCCGATCCGCGAATTCCGCGCCGGCTATGCCGAGCTCGCCAAATACGGGCTGATCGACCGGCCGGAACTTTTCGCATGGCTGGAAGCGAACTGGGAGAAGGTGTTCGCCGGCGGGCCGGAGAGGGGAGAGGCGATTGCCGAGGCCTGCCGCGCCAAGGCCGATGTCGTCGCCCGCGACGAGTTCGAGACCGGGGACCGCGCGCTTCTCAATCTCGGCCATACATTCGGCCACGCGCTCGAAGCCGCCACGCAGTATGACGGAGCCCGGCTCGTCCATGGCGAGGGGGTCGCGATCGGCATGGCGCTGGCGCATCGCTTCTCCTCGCGACTCAATCTGGCCAGCCCCGACGACGCGGCGCGCGTCGAGACGCATCTGCGCGCCGTCGGCCTGCCCTGGCGGATGGCCGACATTCCGGGTGATCTGCCCGATGCCGAAGCGCTGCTTTCCTTCATAACCCAAGACAAGAAGGTGTCGCGCGGCGCGCTGACCTTCATCCTGACGCGCGGCATCGGCCAGGCCTTCATTGCCAAGGACGTTCCGGCCTCGGAAGTGCTGTCGTTCCTGAGGGAAAACCATCCAGCCAGCCGGAAAGCCGGCTGAGATGGACAACGGCTGGGTCATCGTCGCCGTCCTTGCCATCCTCATCCTGCTGGTCATTGCCGTGCGCACGCGCCTTCTCGCCATGTTCGGCTACGAGCTGTCGCGCATCGAGCCGCAGCGCTCGAGCCAGGACGAATTGCGCGGCGCGGTCGACGATTTCCGCCGCGACGGCCAGGTGGTGCGCGAGGACCGCGACCGCATCGGCGGCCTGTTCGACCTCGAAGAACTCGAAGTCTCCGATATCATGGTCCACCGCACCAATATGCGCTCGGTCAATGCCGACAATGCGCCGGAAGCGGTGGTGCGCGAGATCCTGCAGAGCCCGCACACGCGCATGCCGCTGTGGAAGGGCTCGCTCGACAATATTGTCGGCGTGCTGCACGCCAAGGATCTGCTGCGTGCGTTGAACGAAGTCGGCAATGATTTTTCCAAGATCGATGTGATGAAGATCGCCTCGAAACCATGGTTCGTGCCCGACACCACGACCTTGCAGGAGCAGCTCAACGCCTTTTTGCGCCGCAAGGCGCATTTCGCCGTCGTCGTCGACGAATATGGCGAGGTCGAAGGGCTGGTGACGCTGGAGGACATAATCGAGGAGATCGTCGGCGAAATCGCCGATGAGCACGACGTCGATATCCAGGGCGTCAAGCAGGAGGCCGACGGCTCCGTCGTCGTCGACGGCAATGTGCCGATCCGCGACCTGAACCGGGCGCTAGACTGGAACCTGCCGGACGAGGAAGCGACCACGATTGCCGGCCTCGTCATCCACGAGGCGCAGTCGATCCCCGATGAGAAGCAGGCCTTCACCTTCCACGGCAAGCGCTTCATCGTTATGAAGCGCGACAAGAACCGCATTGCCCGGTTGAGGATCAGGCCGGCCGGCGACGCTTAGAGCAGTTCACCGTTTCACGGAAACGGCGAACCGCTCTAACTCTTTGTTTTGACGCAATTCCCAAGGGAAAGCGCTATGCGCTTTTCCCGGGAAAACCGTTTCACACTTTTCCTGGAATTGTTCTAAAGCCCTTGTTTTTATGCCTGTCGTTTGTCCCGCCGCTGCGCACTTTTGGGCGACATGCGTCAGGCCGAGAGCCGTGAGGACCAGCGCAACCACCGAGCCTCATTCTGCGATCTGGCTCGTCGAGCGTTCGTGGATCGTCAGCCCCGTCTCAGCGTCGACAGCCGCCAAACTGACCTCATAACCCCAAAGCCTCCGGATGTGACGAAGCGTGGCGTCACGGCTGGCATCCTCGAGAAGGATGCCGTGATTCACCTTGTGCTGCAGTCGCAAATGCCGGTCGCCGAGCAGATCGACATCCACCACCTGAATGTCCGGTCGGTTCGCGCCGACATCGTAGCTGTGAGCAAGCGCGGCGCGTATCTTTTCATAGCCGCGCTCGTTGTGGATCGAGGCAACCTGAAAATGCGGTTGGTCGGCAACGTCACCGAGCACAAAAAACCGCCACTTCCGGATCAGGGCCGGGCTGAGGTATTGGCGGATGAAGGACTCGTCGCGGTGCTCTGCCCATGCGTCGAGCAGGACCTCGCGCCAGTTTCCGCGGCCGGCGATGTTGGGAAACCAATCCCGATCCTCGGCCGTCGGCTCGGTCGAGATGCGCTGAATGTCCTGCATCATGTCGAGGCCGAGAGCGTAGGGGTTGATGCCGGAAAAGCGCGGATCGTCGAACGCCGGCTGGAAGATCACGTTGGAATGATTGCGCAGGATTTCGAGCATGGCGCCCTCGCTGATCCGGCCGCGGTCGAACAGCATGTTCATCAACGTATAGTGCACGAAGGTGGCGCAGCCCTCGTTCATCACCTGTGTTTGCCGTTGCGGATAAAAATATTGTGCTATGACACGAACGATCCTGATGATCTCACGCTGCCAGGGATCCAGAATCGGGCTGTTCTTTTCCAGGAAATAGAGCAGGTTTTCCTCGGGCAGGTTGAGCGATTTCTTCCACTCCGGGTCTTGGGCCTTGTCCTTGACCCTTTGCTGCGAAGGCGGCAGCGTGCGCCACAAATCGTTGTAGGAGCGCTCTTCGTATTCGAGACGCTCGCGAAGCCCTTCGCGCTGCCGTTCCGACGACAGCTTCGGTGGCCGGCGATAGCGGAACACGCCCTGTTCCATCAGCGCGTGGGTGGAATCGAGGACAGCCTCGACGGTAGCGAGACCGTGCCGCTCCTCGCAACGAGCAATGTAGCTCTTGGCGAAGTCCAGGTAGCTGAGGATCGCCCCAGCGTCCGTCCACTGCTTGAACAAATGATTGTTCTTGAAGAAATGGTTATGCCCGAGCGCGGCATGAGCCGTCACCAAGGCCTGCAGGGCCATGGTGTTTTCCTCCATCAGATAGACGATGCAGGGATTGGAATTGATGACCAGTTCATAGGCAAGCCCGCGCCCGCCTTTGCGATAGAGCAGGTCCTGGTAGAGGAAGTGTTTGCCGAAAGACCAGTGGTGGTACATCAGTGGCATACCGACTGACGAGTAAGCGTCGAGCATCTGTTGGGAGGAGATGATCTCCATCTGCACGGGATAGGTATCGAGATGAAGCTCTTCGACCGCGATTGCCTCGATCGCGTCATAGGTCCGCGACAATTTCGTAAAATCCCAGTCGGATCCGGAAAAAAGCAGATCGGATTTACCGGCTTGTCTGGCCATCGGCCCCTCTCACGCTCTCTTAAGGACAGCAGGCTGTTTGCCGAAGAGCTGGCGAAAGACCGGGTAAATATCGGCGGGCGTGGCGATGCGGCTCATCTGGAAGTTCGACCATTTCAGGTCGATCGCGCTATAGGCACGCCATAGCGATGTCCCGTTTTCGGTCGTGCCGAAGATATGGGCTTCGCGCTTGTCGATAATCTCGACGTAGGCAAAATACTGGCACAGCCGCATGAGCTTCCCGTCGAGCAGGGCTATGCAGCGCTCGGAATCGGTGACGGAATTGTCTCCGTCAGAGGCCTGGGCGGCATAGATGTTCCACTCGCTGGGCGGATATCGCTGCCTGATGATGCGATGCATTTCCTCGAGCGCGGTGGAAACGATGGTACCGCCGCTTTGCGTGCAATTGAAGAACGTCTCCTCGTCAACCTCCTGCGCCTCGTGGGTATGGCGGATGAAGACGATCTCGATGCGGTCATAGCGCCGTTTCAAGAACAGGTGCAGCAGCACGAAGAAGCGCTTGGCCAGATCCTTTTCGCGCTCGCCCATGGACCCGGACACATCCATCAGACAGAACATGACGGCATTGGCGTTCGGCACAGGCTGGGGATCGAAGCGGTTGAATCGGATGTCGACAGGATCGACAAAGGCAATTCGCCTGCGCCGCCGCTCCAACCGGTCAAGCTCCTGCCGCAATGCCGCAATGCGCTGGTGCGCCGCTGCGCTGGATGGCACCAACTCAAGCATGGCGATTTCCTCGAGGATCGCGTCCAACTCCTCCTGCTTAGGGCGCCTCAGCGCGATGCGCCGGCCGTGGCTGTTACGCATCGTGCGCCCAACATTGATGTTGGTCGGTGAACCGGTGGCGGCGAAGCCAGCCCGGCGCGGCTTGAAGGCAAGGATTTCCTTGAGGTTGAGCTTGACCATATCCGGGAGTTCGAGATCCTCGAAAAAAGATCGAGCACCTCTTCGCGTGACAGCACGAAACGAAAGTCGTCTTCAGACGCCGTGTTTCCCGGGGACGACGCCCCGGCGCCGACGCCCTGGCCGGGCTTGGGGATCAGGTCTCCAGGGGAGAAATGCCTATTGCCCGGCAGGATGTGCTGGCGCCTGCCGCCGTTCCTGGCGTTGTTGAAGGCCGGCTCGCCCGTGCCTCTTTCGGGCATGGGCACGGCGTGCTCGGCATCCACGTCTGCGATCCTGCCGATGCGGATCTGATCGCGAATGCTCCGCTTGAGCTCTTCCCGCGCGCGCCTGACGAAGCGCTGGCGATTGCCCAGGCTTTTGTCCTTCGGATTCAGGCGACGGTCGATAAAGATAGGCATGGAACCATTCGGGCTTTCTCAACCCGCCTTGTTCACGCGCATGTACCAGTCGACAAGCCGGCGCACCTGCCGCTCGGTGTAGCCGCGTTCCACCATGCGCTGCACGAATTCATTGTGCCGCTTTTCCGTGACGCTGTCCTGCTTGGAGCCGAAACTGATCACCGGCAAGAGGTCTTCGACCTGGCCGAACATGCGCTTCTCGATGACCTCGCGAAGTTTCTCATAACCTGTCCACGATGGGTTGCGGCCGTGGTTTCGCGCCCGGGCACGCAGCGTGAATTTGACCACTTCATTGCGGAAGTCCTTGGGATTGGCGATGCCGGCTGGTTTCTCGACCTGCGACAATTCCTTGTCCAATACCTCGCGATTGAGAATCTGGCCCGTATCGGAATCCTTGTAGTCCTGATCCTCAATCCAGGCATCGGCATAGGCGATGTAACGGTCGAAGAGGTTCTGGCCATACTCGCTGTATGATTCCAGATAGGCCTTCTGGATTTCGTGGCCGATGAACTCGGCATAGCGCGTTGCCAGTTCCGACTTGATGAAGTCGAGATAGGCAGCTTCCGTTTCCTTTGGAAACTGCTCGCGCTTGATCGCCTCCTCCAGGATGTAGATCAGATGCACGGGATCGGCAGCCACCTCCTTGGTGTCGTAGTTGAATGTCTGCGACAGGATCTTGAAGGCGAAGCGTGTACTGACGCCGGTCATGCCTTCGTCGACGCCGGCGGTATCGCGATATTCCTGGACCGACTTCGCCTTGGGATCGACCTCCTTGAGGTTCTCGCCGTCATAGGCGCGCATCTTGGTGTAGAGCGGCGAATTGTCGTGCTCGGCAAGGCGGGTCGAGACCGTGAATCGGCTGAGAATGTCCAGCACTTCGGGTGCGCAGGGGCTGGTGGCCAAGTCGCTCTCGCGCAGCAGCTTTTCATAGATCTGCCTCTCTTCGGTGATCCGCAGGCAATACGGCACCTTGACCACGAGGATGCGGTCGAGAAAGGCCTCGTTGTTCCTGTTGTTCTTGAACTGTTGCCATTCCGATTCGTTGGAATGGGCAATGATGATGCCCTGATAGGGAAAGGCGCCGAAATTCTCGGTGCCGTTGTAGCTGCCTTCCTGGGTCGCCGTCAGCAACGGATGCAGGACCTTGATAGGCGCCTTGAACATCTCGACGAATTCGAGCAGGCCTTGCGTGGTCCGGTTCAGTCCGCCGCTGTAGGAATAGGCGTCCGGATCGGACTGGCTGAAATTTTCCAGTTGTCTGATGTCGACCTTGCCAACCAGGGCCGAGACATCCTGATTGTTCTCGTCGCCGGGCTCTGTCTTGGCAATGCCGATCTGGCGCAGCCGCGAAGGCATCAACTTGACCACGCTGAATTTGGAAATGTCGCCGGACAGTTCGTCGAGCCGCTTGGCCGCCCATGGTGAGATGAGCCCGTTCAGCCGGCGTCGGGCTATGCCGTATTTATCCTCCAGCAGGTCGCCCATGCGATCGGGATGGAAAAGGCCAAGTGGCGATTCGAAAACCGGGCTGATCTGGTTACCGACCTTCAGCGTGTAGATCGGGCGCAGCTCCATCAATTTCTTCAGCCGTTCGGCCAGAGAGGATTTACCGCCGCCGACAGGGCCAAGGAGGTAGAGGATCTGCTTGCGCTCCTCGAGTCCCTGGGACGCGTAGCGGAAATACCCGGCGATGCGCTCGATCGTTTCCTCCATTCCGTAGAAGTCGGAGAAGGAGGGATAGATCTTAACGGTGCGGTTCGAGAAAATGCGGCCGAGCCGTTCATCCTTGCTGGTGTCGACCAGGTTCGGCTCGCCGATTGCCTCGACCATCCGTTCAGGCGCCGAGGCATACATTGATTTGTCCTCTCGGCAAGCAAGGAGATACTGCTGGAGGCTGATTTCTTCCTGGGCCGCGTTCGCATAAATCTCCGAAAACAGATCGAAGACGTCGGACTGATTCTCGCGCATGATACTTTGCCCTCAGAGCCGTTCTGGCTGCCGGCTGGCTCATCATATATTCAACTGCCGCAACGCATTAGGGTTCCTTCACATGAAGGAGAGCGTGCGCGTCTGTCATTGAGACCTGGGACACCCACCCATGTCACTGAAATTCCTGTCCAAATACTTAAGTGGTGATGGCCAGATGAGGCCGTCAAGGGGTAGATATTGATTTCGTGAGCTGAACGACAAGGGCAGTGCATTGATGCGGCCTGAATCGGCGTTGCGATCCGATGCGAGTTCAACGAAGCCCGGCTGATCCAGCCTCCTCTATAACGGACGAGTCCCCAAAGCTTGAGGTCCGCATCGATGGTCGATCGCCGAGGCAGACCGCTAAGCACTACCAATCCTTAACTGGACGCTCGCGGTGCCTGCGGGCACTGTTGGCTACACGGTCGGGAGACCACGATGATCGATCGACGAAGCTTCATTCTGGCCTCGGTGGCGGCGGTGCTGCCATTGGGAGCATCGGCCGCGTGGCGCGCGCGCCAACCCGCGCAAAAAACCTTCGACTACGGTCCGGCCAAGCTCGATGTCTACGCGCCCGATGGTGCGAAAAACCTGCCTGTCGTCTTCTTTGTCCATGGCGGGGCCTGGGAGTTCGGCAAGCGCAGCCAGGTGGGTGCCAAGCCGGCTTTCCTGCTCGCCAACGGCTTCTGCTTCGTCTCGATCGACTATCGCATGCTGCCGGAGGCCGATGTCGCGACCCAGGCCGGGGACGTGGAAAATGCCTATGCCTATGTCAGGGCCAACATTGCCGGGCATGGCGGCGACCCAAACCGCATTGTCGGCATGGGCCATTCGGCCGGTTGCCACCTGATTGCGTTAACCGGCATGCGCGGCGGGCTGCCCGGCGTCGCCGGGCTGCTGCTCGACGATACCAGGGCCTATGATCTTGCGGCACTTGAGAAAAATGGCGGCATGGTGCGGGCCTATGCAAGGGTATTTTCCGACCCTTCGCAATGGGCAGCACTGTCGCCGGCCAGCTTTGTCGATGGCCGCAAGCATCCGCCGACTTTCATCGCCTATTCCGGGGCTTCAGGCCGTGGCGAGGATTCGAAAGCCTTTGCCGAGCGCCTTCGCGCCACCGGGACCAAAGTCACCCTGTTCGACGGCAGTGCCTATACGCATATGTCGATCAACCGCGATTTCGGCGAAGATGGTGATGCGCTGACCGCCGCAGCCCTGGCATTCCTGAAATCGACGGTCGGCTGATCCCCGCCGACTTCCGCTCGCCTATCCCTTTAACTGGATCATGCCAAAAGCGGCGGCGGGATATTGCCGTGCGGACATTCGTGAGTGCAATTGGTCCTCATGATTGGGAGAAAAATTGCATGAATGGCGCTGATGTCCTTTGTGATGTGCTGCTGGCCAATGATGTGACGGTCTGCTTCGCCAATCCCGGCACCTCCGAAATGCATTTCGTCGCCGCGCTCGACCGCAAGCCCGAGATGCGTTGCGTGCTCGGCCTGTTCGAGGGCGTGGTGACCGGTGCCGCCGACGGCTATGCGCGCATGACCGACCGCCCGGCCGCGACTTTGCTGCATACCGGCCCTGGCCTGGCCAATGGGCTGGCCAACATGCACAATGCCCGGCGTGCGTTCAGCCCGATGATCAACATCGTCGGCGACCATGCCTCCTACCACCTGCCGCTTGATGCGCCGCTCACCAGCGACATCGAAGGCCTGGCGGCGCCGATGTCCAACTGGGTTCGCCGCATCGCCGGGCCAGAAGATGTCCAGCCGGCCACGGAGGCGGCTTTCCGCGCCTCGCTCACACCTCCGGGCGTCACCACGCTGATCCTGCCCGCGGATGCGGCATGGGGCGGCGCTGCCCCGGCGTCGCCGGGCAAGGTCGTCCTTTCGCCGCCGCCGGGTGTCGACGTCGATGCCGTACGCGAGACCGCCGCGGCGATCCGTGCGGCTCCGGGGCGTGTCGGCATGATCGTTCGGGGGCGAGCCGCGCGGGCCGATGCGCTCGAGATCGCCGGCCAGATCTCGACGGCCTGCGATATCCGCCTGTTCAGCGAGGTCCTGATCGCCCGCATGCAACGCGGGCGCGGGCGTGTCGCGCCGGCCCGCATCCCCTATCCAATCGATGCGGCAACGGCGTTGCTGAGCGACATCGACGTGCTGGTACTGGTCGGCGGCAAGGAGCCGGTCGCCTTCTTCGCCTATCCGGAAAAACCGGGACGGCTCGTCCGCGATGACTGCCGGGTGCTGACGCTCGCCGCCCATGGTCAGGACCTGCATGCGGCGCTGGAGGCATTTCGCGATGAGCTCGGCGTCAAACCATCGCAGCGGACGGTGGTTGCGACCGCTTTCCCGGACGAAGCTGCGCCGAGCGGCAAGCTCACCGACGACGCCATCGCGCTGTCGGTGGCGCACAAGCTGCCGGACAATGCGATCGTCTGCGACGAGGCGGTCACCTCGGCCAGGCGTTTCTTCGCCCTGTCCGCCTTTGCCGCGCCGCATGACTACATGATGGGCACTGGCGGATCGATCGGCGGCGGCATTCCGATGGCGACCGGGGCGGCGATCGCCTGTCCCGACCGCAAGGTGATCAATCTGGAGGCCGATGGCAGTGGCATGTACACGGTGCAGGGGCTGTGGACACAGGCGCGGGAAAATCTCGACGTGGTGACGATCGTCTTTGCCAACCGCACCTACGCGATCCTGCATGGCGAGATGAAGAATGTCGGCGTCAATGCGATCGGCGAGAACGCCAGGCGCATGCTCGATCTCGACCATCCCGCGCTAGACTGGGTGTCGCTGGCCAAAGGCATGGGCGTGGAAGCGGCGCGGGCCGAGACATGCGAGCAGTTCGACGTGCTGCTGGACAGCGCCTTATCGCGGCGCGGGCCGTTCCTGATCGAAGCGGTGATCTGAAGGGGCCGCGAAAGGCTAGGGGCAGATCGGCCTACCAGCGGGTCTTCTCACCAGGCGCCGCCGGTTCGATCGCCAGCGCGTGCACGCCGGCTTTCAATTCGTCGGCGAGCAGTTCGTTGACGGCGCGGTGGCGGTCAATGCGGCTCATGCCGGCAAAGGTGGAAGAAACGAGGCGGACGCGAAAATGCGTCTCGCCGGTGCCGTCATAGGCGCCGTGATGGTCGGAGCCATGGTGGTGATGGCCGGCGTGGAGATGGCTTTCGTTGATGATGACCAGCCGCTCCGGCGAAAATGCCTTGTTGAGCTTGTCTTCCATGGTCGCCTGTATGGACATTGTCGTCTCCGTTCACCACATATGGCTGGCGCACCAGCGTGAAAACCGGAAATCGGTTCCACAGGGGCCGCTGCCGCGCAACTAAATCCGCTATTCGCCTGCTTTAAGCCGCGATTCAGCGGTTAGGGCGATGATCGCGAAAATGTCAATTCTTGTTTCGCATCTGCGAACGCCCCATAAATGGGTGAGATGAAGCCGTACCCCAAATATTTCGAGAAGATTCGCATCCGCCCGGAGAAGGATGCGGAGCTGAAGTCGCACTCGCCGATCTGCCAGTGGGACGGCTGCAAGGAGGCCGGTACCCATCGCGCGCCGGTCGGGCGGATGAAGGAGGGCGAGTATTTCCGCTTCTGCTTCGACCATGTGCGCGAGTACAACAAGGGCTTCAACTATTTTTCCGGCGTGCCGGACACCGAAGTCGCCCGTTTCCAGAAGGAAGCGATGACCGGCCACCGGCCGACCTGGAAGATGGGCGTCAATGGCGCCTCGACGCGTTCGTCGCCCGATATGGCGCAGATGCGCTCCGGCCGCGCCGGCTATTACAACCGCATGCGCGACCCGTTCGACCTCTTCAAGGGGCCGAAGGATCCGCGCGAGGCGCGCGAGCGCAAGGCCAAGCCGCTTGAGGCCAAGGCGCTGGAAACGCTTGGCCTTGATACAAAGGCGACTGGCAAGGATATCAAGGCGCGCTATAAGGAACTGGTGAAACGTCACCATCCGGATGCGAATGGTGGCGACAGAGGTTCGGAAGACCGGTTCCGCGATGTGCTGCAGGCCTATCGCGTGCTCAAACAGGCGGGCCTGTGCTGAGCGACCCTATGGTTTGTGTCGTTTTCCAACTTTCATAAGGTTGGAAAAGGCTTTAAGACCGCCCCCGAACAAAATCGATTGCCGGCGAAACGGGACGTTTCGCCCGTGGAGACGTTGAGAGATATGAACAAGGTCGATCGCGACATCGCCAACCTGCCCGACACGACGGTGTCGGTGAAGGAGAAATTCGGCTTCGACTCCAAGATGGTGGTGCCGGCCTATTCGGTGACATCAGAACATGTGCCTGACGTCGATCCGGACTATTTGTTCGACAAGGCGACGACGCTGGCGATCCTTGCCGGCTTTGCCTACAACCGCCGCGTCATGGTGTCGGGCTATCACGGCACCGGCAAGTCGACCCATATCGAACAGGTCGCCGCCCGCCTCAACTGGCCCTGCGTGCGCGTCAATCTCGACAGCCATGTCAGCCGTATCGATCTCGTCGGCAAGGACGCGATCGTGGTCAAGGACGGCTTGCAGATCACCGAATTCCGCGACGGCATCCTGCCCTGGGCCTACCAGCACAATGTCGCGCTCTGCTTCGACGAGTATGATGCCGGCCGTCCGGACGTGATGTTCGTCATCCAGCGCGTGCTGGAATCCTCGGGTCGGCTGACGCTGCTTGACCAGAGCCGGGTCATCCGTCCGCATCCGGCGTTCCGGCTGTTTTCGACCGCCAACACGGTCGGCCTCGGCGACACGACCGGCCTCTACCACGGCACGCAGCAGATCAACCAGGCGCAGATGGACCGCTGGTCGATCGTCACCACGCTGAATTACCTCCCGCACGACAATGAAGTGAACATCGTGCTGGCCAAGGCCAAGCACTATCGCGACAACAAGGGCAAGGACATCGTCAACAAGATGGTGCGCGTCGCCGACATGACGCGCTCGGCCTTCATCAATGGCGACCTGTCGACGGTGATGAGCCCGCGTACCGTCATCACCTGGGCCGAGAATGCCGAGATCTTCGGCAATATCGGCATGGCGTTCCGGCTGACCTTCCTCAACAAATGCGACGAACTGGAGCGTTCGGTGGTTGCCGAGTTCTACCAGCGCGCCTTCGGTGAGGATCTGCCCGAGAGCGCCGCCAACGTGGTGCTGGGCTAAGCATAGCCTCGATGGCGGGTCCGGGCGACAACACGCGCAACAAGTCGAAGACGGGGTCTGAAGCCGACAGCTTCAAGCGCGCCGTCACCGTCTGCATGCGCGCCATTGCCGGCGACAAGGACATGGAAGTCGGCTTCGCCAAGGATCGGCCGGCACTTGCCGGCAGCCGCGCGCGTTTGCCCGAATTGCCGAAAAAGGCATCGAAGACCGATATCGCGATCACCCGCGGCCTCGGTGATTCCATGGCGCTGAAGCGCGCCTGCCACGATGCGCGCATCCACACCAAGCTGGCGCCGGAAGGCAAGGCGGCCCGCGCCATCTATGACGCGGTCGAGCAGGCCCGCGTCGAGGCGATCGGCAGCCGCGCCATGCAAGGCGTCGCCGACAATATCGGCTCGATGCTGGAGGACAAATACGCCAAGGCCAATCTCGTCGACGTCAAGGACAAGGCCGACGCGCCGATCGAGGAAGCGCTGGCGCTGATGGTGCGCGAGAAGCTGACCGGGCGCCCGGTGCCCAAGAGCGGCGAGCGGCTGGTGGAACTCTGGCGGCCCTGGGTCGAGGAAAAGGCCAAGGCCGACCTCGACGGGCTGTCGGCCAAGCTCGACGACCAGCAGGCCTTTGCCCGCGTCGTGCGCGAGATGCTCGCCTCCATGGAGATGGCCGAGGAACTCGGCGACGACCAGGAGACGGAAGACTCCGAGGACAATGACGACAACCAGCCGCAAGGCGAGGAGCAGAGCGAGGAGGGCGGCGAAGAGGATTCCGGCTCCGAGCAGTCGCAGTCCGAGGATGCCGAGGCGTCCGCCGATGACGAGCAATCCTCCGAGACGGAGGCCTCCGACGCCACAGCCGACGATCTGTCCGACGATGACGATGCGGATGCCGAGACGCCCGGCGAGGCTAGGCGCAACGACAATCCCTTCACCAATCTGCCGAAGGAAATCGACTACAAGGTTTTCACCACGGCTTTCGACGAGACGGTCGGTGCCGAGGAATTGTGCGAAGAGGAAGAGCTCGACCGGCTGCGCGCGTTTCTCGACAAGCAACTGGCCAATCTGTCCGGCGTCGTAGGACGGCTCGCCAATCGCCTGCAGCGCCGGCTGATGGCGCAGCAGAACCGCTCCTGGGATTTCGACCTGGAAGAGGGCTATCTCGACCCGGCGCGCCTGGTGCGCGTCGTCATCGATCCGATGCAGCCGCTGTCCTTCAAGCAGGAACGCGACACCAAATTCCGCGACACGGTGGTGACGCTGGTGCTCGATAATTCGGGCTCGATGCGCGGCCGGCCGATCACGGTCGCCGCCACCTGCGCCGACATTCTGGCCCGCACGCTGGAGCGCTGCGGCGTCTCGGTGGAGATCCTCGGCTTCACCACGCGCGCGTGGAAGGGTGGGCAGGCGCGTGAAAAATGGCTGAAGGACGGCAAGCCTCCGAACCCGGGCCGGCTCAACGATCTGCGCCACATCATCTACAAATCCGCCGATCATCCGTGGCGGCGGGCACGGCGCAATCTCGGCCTGATGATGCGCGAAGGCCTGCTCAAGGAAAACATCGACGGCGAGGCGCTGCTTTGGGCGCACAATCGCCTGATCGCCCGCCCTGAACAGCGCAAGATCCTGATGATGATCTCGGACGGCGCGCCGGTCGACGATTCGACGCTTTCGGTCAATCCGGGCAACTATCTCGAGCGCCATCTGCGCGCCGTCATCGAACTGATCGAGACGCGCTCGCCGGTGGAACTGCTGGCCATCGGCATCGGCCATGACGTTACGCGCTATTACAGGCGCGCCGTCACCATTGTCGATGCCGAGGAACTGGCCGGCGCCATGACCGAGCAACTGGCATCGCTGTTTGCCGAGGAAAGCGCACGCGACACGCGGCGCGGCGGCATGCGGCGCGCCGGATGATCTTTTCGCGCGGCGGCTTTCGGCAGACACTTTTCGCCGCCATCGCTCTGCTCGCCGGCACGGCGTCCGCGCCAGCCGGTGCGGCTGGCTCGGCCCCGGTTGAACCCATCGAGGTTTCGGCCCGCCCGATCACTGAATTCCGCATTGGCCGGACCGACAGGCAGTTCGGTTCGCTCGAATTCGTCGGCGGGCTGGAAATGACCTCGAAATCGCGCGACTTCGGCGCGCTGTCGGCTTTCCGGTTTCTGAAAGCGGGCAGCGATTTCATCGGCGTGGCTGACACCGGCTATTGGTTCTTCGGCACGGTGGCCCGCGATGCCGACAGGCGTCCCGTGGGCATCCAGAACTTCCGCATGCAGCAGATGGTCGACCAGAGCGGCCAGCCGATCGACGAGAAATGGGAAGTCGATGCCGAAGGCCTCGCGGTCAAGGATGGCATCGCCACGGTCGGTTTCGAGCGCAACCACCGCGTCGCCCAGTTCAAGATCGATCCGGCCAACATGAAAGGGCCATACCGGCAGCTGGATTTCCTGGTGCCGGCGCGGGAGTTGCGCCAGAATCGCGGCTTCGAGACCGTCACCCATGCCAATCCCAACGGCCAGCATGCGGGCGGTCTGGGTGTGGTCTCGGAAAAGAGCCTCGACAAATCGGGCAACATCTATGCCGCCATCATCGAAGGGCCGCACAAAGGTGTCTTCACCGTCAAGCGCAACGGCGATTTCGACATCACCGATGGCGCCTTCCTGCCGGATGGCGACCTTTTGCTGCTGGAGCGCAGTTTCACCATGGCGGGTGGCCTCAAGATGCGGCTGCGGCGCATCTATGGCGAGAGTGTCGAGAAAGGCGCCGTCGCCGACGGGCCGGTGCTGCTGGACGCCGACATGGGCTACCAGATCGACAATATGGAAGGGCTCGACGTCTGGACCCGCGACGATGGCGCGCTGATGGTGTCGCTGGTCTCCGACGACAACCATTCGATCCTGCAGCGCAACCTCTATTTGGAATTTATCCTGCACCAGGATTGAGCGGCGCTCCAACTGCGAAGCTGAAGTTGAGCTTTCAACGGCGGGTTCGATTTGGGGCGGGTTCGATTTGGTCGGACGCCTTCCCCTACTCCGTCGCTGCTTTGCAGCGCCGCGTCAATCAAACCGCTTGGCGCGGCAGAGGACACATAGGGGAGAACTGTTACCCATGTATAGGCTGGAGAGGCTCCGCTCGACGGAAGAGGGCGACCTTTCACAGATCCGCCTGATTGCTTGCTTGCCGCAGCTTAGGCGCTCGCCGCGTCGTGCCTAATTTGCGGCGACTTCGCGTTTGACGGACGCCTTCCCCCACTCCGTCGCTGCTTCGCAGCGCCACCTCTCCCCCCTCCGGAGGGAGAGGAAAGGTGCCAGCCGGCATAAGCTCGCGCCTTTCCTCTACCCCGTCGATCGGGGAGAGGTGGCTCGGCGAAGCCGAGACGGAGTGGGGGTCGACTGCCCGTCACCCGATTGACGCTCGGCAAAACACTTTAGTCTAGACTTGACAATTGGCGTCGCTGGCGCAATACTCAAGTCCATGCTTGACTATTCCAAGATCGACAGCATCCTGCGCGCGCTCGCCGAGCCAACCCGCCGCCAGATCCTGGAACGCTTGAGCCGTGGACCGGCCACCGTCAGCCAGCTGGCGGAGCCGTTCGGCATGACCTTTGCCGCCGTGCTGCAACATTTGCAGGTGCTGGAGGCCTGCGGACTGATCCGCAGCGAGAAGATCGGGCGGGTGCGCACCTGCCGGATCGAACCGGGCGGGCTCGCTCCGCTCGCCGACTGGATTGCGGAGCGCCGCATTCCGGCGGAACGCCACCTCGACCGCCTTGGCGAGATTCTGGCCGAGACGGACCAATCATCCCCGAAAGTTCAAGACCAGGAAAAGGACGACCAGACATGAACCAGATCGCCCCCGTGAAAGACGAGCATTCCGTCATCCACTCCACATTCACCATCGAGCGCACCTACCCGCAGTCGCCGGATCGTGTCTTCCATGCCTTCGCCGACAAGGCGACGGTGCGGCGCTGGCGGGTCGAAGGCGATGGTTTCACTATCGCCGAATTCAGCTTCGATTTTCGGGTCGGAGGCGGCGAGGTGTCGCGCTTCAGCTATGGCGGCGGCCCGGAGGTCAGGCTCGACGCGCAGTTCCAGGACATCGTTCCGGACCAGCGCATCGTGTTTTCCTACCGGATGGCAATCGGGCCGCAGCCGATGTCGGCGTCACTGACCACGGTAGAGCTGATACCCTCGGGTGATGGCACAAGGCTAACCTATACCGAACAAGGTGCCTTCTTCGATGGAGTCGATTCCGCCAAGGGTCGGGAGGAGGGGACGCGCGGGCTGCTGGAGGCTCTTGCCGCGGAGCTCCAGAAGTCAAACTAGAACGAAACCGCCGGGGCTTCGGTCAGGACCGTGAGTCGTTGGTGGCGATCCAGATGACATGGCGCGCGCCGCGCTTGCCGTTGGCGCGCGTGTTGACCTCCTCGACCGCGAAGCCCGCCTGCTTCAGCCGCCGCGTGAAGCCGCTGTCCGGTCCCTGGGACCACACCGCCAGCACGCCGCCCGGCTTGAGGGCGGCGCGCTGCGGCGCCGAGGCCTGCCAGGCTGTAGAGGGCGTCATTGCCCTTGTGGACGATGCCTTCGGGGCCATTGTCGACATCGAGCAGGATCGCGTCCCAGGCCGCAGGCCCGGACCGTATCAACTGGCCGACATCGGTCTCCTCTATGGTGACGCGGGGGTCGTCGAGGCAGCTGCCAAACACCTCCGCCATCGGGCCGCGTGCCCAGGCAACGACCGCCGGCACCAGTTCCGCGACAACGACGCCGGCATCGTTGCCGAGTTCGGCCAAGGCGGCGCGCAATGTAAAACCCATGCCAAGCCCGCCGATCAGGATCCTCGGCTGCCGATGGCCCGCAATCCTTTGGCAGGACAGTTTCGCCAGCGCTTGCTCGGAGCCGCTGAGGCGGCTGTTCATCAGCTCGTTGGTGCCGAGCATGATCGAGAATTCGCTGCCGCGCCGTTTCAGGCGAAGTTCTTGGGCACCATCCCCGGTCTTTGCCGAATCGAGCTGGACCCAGGGGATCATCGTCTAGACGGCCACCGCCGGCTGGCTCCAGCGGGCGGCGAGCAGCCGGTAGGGGATGAGCGCAACCACGGCGATGATCAGCTTCACCGAGAGGTCGCCCAGCGCCCAGGAAACCCAGCGCATGGCGTCGACGTGGAAGACACCCATCAGCGGTGCCGTCTCAAGCGCAAAGCCGTCGTTCGGGCCGGCAAAAGCGAAAGCGGCCGAGAAGGCGACGGTGAAGAACACCATGGTGTCGAACACCGATCCGACCAGAGTGCCGACGATCGGCGCCCGCCACCAGCTCTGCCGGCGCAGCCGGTTGAACACCGTCACGTCGAGCAGCTGCGCGGACAGGAACGCCGCTCCGGACGCCGCCGCGATTCGAACCAGCCGGTCGGCGGCGGTCTCGAATTCGATCAGGCCATGGCGAAACAGGAAGGGCGGCACGAGGATCGAACAGACCACCGCCGTCATGAAGCCGACAAAGACGATCCGGCGCGCCACGGCGGGGCCATATCGGCGGTTGGCGAGGTCGGTGACCAGGAAGGAGAAGGGATAGGTGAAAGCGCCCCAGGTGAGCAGGTCGGCCAGCGAGAGGCCACCGATCTGGCCCTGCATCGGGAACTGCACGAGAATGTTCGACGCCACGACGACAAGCGCCATGGCGGCCACGAAGGGCAGATATCGCGAGAAGGAAGTCATTTTTTTATCCTGGGTAATGGAACCAGCGGAGCATCATGCCCATCGGGCGGTGCTCGCTTCGTAGTTGAGCATCGGATGTCGAACCTTGCGGATCTATCCGATGCCCAAGGCCAACAAGAGGTTGGCCCGGGCGGTCCCCCCGCCTTTATCCGATGTTACGCAGCGACCTGTTCGGCCAGCTTCTTGGCGATCTGCTTCTTCAAGAGACGCGCGCGCTGCGACAGTTCCTTGACGTCGGCCTTGGCCAGGAAAGCGTCGAGACCGCCGCGATGTTCGACCGAACGCAGCGCGTTGGCCGAAATGCGCAGGCGCACATTCTGGTTCAGCGCTTCCGAAATCAGCGTCACATTGACGAGGTTTGGCAGGAAGCGACGCTTGGTCTTGTTGTTGGCGTGGCTCACATTGTTGCCGGTCTGGACTGCCTTGGCAGTGAGTTCGCAGGTGCGGGACATAATTCTAACCTTCAATTCTCTCGGGACCTGCCAAACCTTTGTGCCCACGCCGGGTGGCGCGCGGTTCTGGTCAGGCGGCCTTATGGAAAAAGTTGGCGTTCCATAGTTGCATTTCGCCGGGGCGTCAAGCTCCGGCTTTGCCACGGAAGCGCCCGGCATTTCATATTAAGGCCGGATTTCATCCTATAAGCGGTCTCATAGGGACATGCCAGACCGGAGTCGCCCGCCTCCGGCCCAAAATCAAGGATCCGATCCCGCCATGCCTCGTTTGTCTCACGCGCTCGGTGCCGCGCTTGCCATCGCCTTGCCCTCCGCCGCGTCGGCTGCCTCGCCGCAGTCCTTCAAGGGCGAGTACACGGTGTCGTTCCTTGGTCTCTCGATCGCAAGATCGACCTTCTCCAGCCATTATGAGAATGGCGCCTACGCGATCGAAGGCAGCGTGTCCGCTGCAGGCCTCGCCAAGCTGTTCGACGACACGCGCGGCACCATTTCGTCCAAGGGCACGATTTCGGGCAAGAAGATGGTGCCGCAGGCATTCCGGGCCGATTACACGTCCGGCAAGAAGGCATCGGTGGTCGATATCCGCTTCACCAATGGCGCTGTGACCTCGACGCAGGTCATTCCGGCGCCGGAAAAGCGTGACCCCAACAATTGGGTGCCGATCGGTGCCGGCGACCTGGCATCGGTGCTCGATCCGATGGCCGCCACCGTCGTCCATGCCGACAGCCTCGACCAGGTCTGCGGCCGCAAGGTCAAGTTCTATGATGGCGAGATGCGCGCCGACCTGACGCTGACCTACGTTTCGAAAGGCACCATCTCGGTGCCGGGCTACAAGGGCGACACCATCACCTGCCGGATGGGCTTCGAGCCGGTGGCGGGCTATCGCAAAGGCCGCAAGGCGCTCAACTATCTCAAGAACAAAAGCCGCATGATGGTGACGTTTGCGCCGCTCGGCCAAACCGGAGTATATGCGCCGATCCACGCCACGGTGGGAACGCAGATCGGCACCTTGACCATCAGCGCCGGGCGTTTCGAAGCGGTACAATAGGGCACACCCCTGGGGACAGAACAGGGCGCGCCACGGGAGAGGACATGGCGCGCGCAACACTGATCGGTTTTTCGGCGGTCGCCATGTGGGCGCTTTTGGCGCTGCTCACCGATGCGTCGGGCAAGGTGCCGCCATTCCTTTTGTCGGCGATCACCTTCTCGATCGGCACTGGCGTCGGGCTTGTCGCGCGGCTGTTCATGCCGGCCGCCGACAAGAGCCAGAAGATTCCACCACAGGTCTGGCTGATCGGCATTGCTGGCCTGTTCGGCTACCATTTTTTCTATTTCACAGCGCTGCGCAACGCGCCGGCGGTGGAGGCCAGCCTGATCGCCTATCTGTGGCCGCTGCTGATCGTGCTCGGCTCGGCGCTGATGCCGGGCGAAAAACTGGCGTGGAACCATGTCGTCGGCGCGCTGCTCGGCCTGGCCGGCACCGTGCTGATCGTCACCAAGGGCGGCGGGCTGGCCTTCGACGCGCGCTACACGTTCGGCTATGCCATGGCTGCCGTCTGCGCGCTGCTGTGGTCGTCCTACTCGCTTTTGTCGCGGCGCTTTCCGTCGGTGCCGACCAGCATCGTCACCTGGTTTTGCGCGGCGACTGCCGTGCTGTCGCTCGTTTGCCATCTGGCGCTGGAGCAAACGGTGTTGCCTGAAGGCGTCGGCCAGTGGCTGGCGGTGCTTGGGCTTGGCCTGATGCCGGTGGGGGGCTGCCTTCTATGCCTGGGACATCGGCGTCAAACGCGGCAACATCCAGGTGCTGGGCGCGGCAAGCTATGCGGCGCCGCTGTTGTCGACGCTGGTGCTGATCGCGGCCGGCGTCGCCGAGCCGTCGCTGCGCATCCTCGCCGCCTGCGTGCTCATCACTGGCGGTGCGGCCTTGGCGGCAAAATCGCTGTTCCTGCGCAAGCCGGCCGTCGCTGGGAGCCGAGCCGAGGCAGCCGAAAGCGGAGCCGGGGCATGACCATGCCGTTTGGCGGCGGCATCGACGCCAATGCCAATGCGACGCTGATCTTCTCGCTGGTTGCGGCGGTGATCTATGCTTTCACGCTCGGCATGCCGCAGAGCCTCGCCCGCTCCGCGGCAAAGACGCTTAGCGTCGCGATGCTTGCCGTGCTTTCGGCGCTGCAAGGCGGCCCGCTGCTGCTGGTCGTGGCCCTGGCGCTTAGCGCGGTGGGCGACGCCTTCCTGTCGCGCGACGGCGAAAAGGCGTTTCTCGGTGGGTTGGCGAGTTTTCTCGTCGCCCACATTGTCTACATCGCACTGTTCCTGCGCAGCGGTGGCGGGCTGGGATTGCTCGGCGCCGAATCCTGGCGCGGGGCCATCGCACTGGCACTGGCGGTGTTCGTGATCGTCATGCTCGCCGCGCTCTGGCGCCGCGTCGGCCCCAGCCTGCGTGTGCCGATCGCCTGTTATGTCGTGGCGATCCTGGCGATGGGCATGTCCGCTCTGACCACCAACAGCGCCTGGGTCATCGGCGGCGCCGTGCTGTTCATGGCATCGGACGGGCTGCTCGCCACTGAGAAGTTTCTGGTGGCGGCCATCTCGCCGCATCGCGCGTGGATGCGATTTGCGGTGTGGGTTTTGTACTACGCCGCCCAGTTCGCGATCACGCTGGGTTTCCTGCTGGGGTAGGCTGCCAGCCTGGCTCGGCCAGTTCGAAAGCGGCGAAATCGAAGCCCGGCGCGACCGTGCAGCCGACCAGCGTCCAGTCGCCCAGGCTGCGCGCCGATTGCCACCAGCCTGCCGGCACGACGATCTGCGGCCGTTCACCCGCCGCGAGCCCGATGCCGAGCACCTGCTCGATCACCGTTGACCCTTCTTCCCACATCGACAGCGCCAGCGGCGCGCCAGCATGGAAATGCCAGACCTCGGCGGCATCCTTGACGCGATGCCAAGCCGAGAGCTGGTGCTGTTCCAGCAGGAAATAGATGGCGGTCGAATGGCCGCGTGCACCGCCGGCTTCGTCGCGAAAGGTTTCCGTGTACCAGCCGCCTTCCGGATGCGGCTTCAATCCGAGTGTCGCAATGATTTCTGCTGAACTGGTCATCGGTCGAAGGCCTGCACGATGCTCAAAAATTGTCCTTGCGCTTGCGGATCTCGGCGAACACTTCGGCATCTCCAGCCTTTTCCATGCCGAGATGCTTGCGGATCGCCGGATCGTGCCAGCGCAGGAAGGGATTGGTCGACAATTCCTCGCCGATCGTCGTCGGCAGCGTCGGCTTGCTGTCGGCCCGCAGCGCCTCGATCCTGGCGGCGCGTTCCCTCAAGGCCGAATTGGTCGGGTCGACGGTCAGCGCGAAACGGGCGTTGGCGAGCGTGTATTCATGGCCGCAATAGATAGACGTCGCGGCGGGAAGGGCGGCAAGTTTCTTTAGTGATTCATACATCACCGGCGGCTTGCATTCGAACAGCCGCCCACAGCCCAGCGCGAACAGCGTGTCCGCGGTGAAAGCCACCTGCGACGCCGGCAGATGATAGGAAACGTGGCCGGCGGTGTGGCCGGGAGTGGCGATCACCTCGATCCGCTCGTCGCCAAGATGAAGGACGGAGCCTTCTTCTACGGTCTCGTCGATGCCGGGGATCTTGGCCTTTTCCGCCTCCGGGCCGACGATGCGCAGTTTGAAGCGCTCCTTCAGCGCCAGATTGGCCTCGACGTGGTCCATATGATGATGCGTGGTCAGGATCATCGTCGGCGTCCAGCCGGTGCGCTTGATCGCGGCCAGGATAGGCGCTTCCTCGGGTGCGTCGATGAGCGCGGTCTGCCCGCTTTTGCGGTCATGCACCAGCACGCCGAAATTATCGCTGCGGCACATGAACTGTTCGATTTCGACCGCCATCGTATCTCTCCATTTTGTCGCCGCAGACATAGGGCGCCAGAGGGCGGATGTCATCCCGGAGATGACAAGTGTCACTCCGGAGATGACAATGTCACTCCCGGAGATGATGAATGTCATCCGGGGATGTGCCGGCAACCTCAGGGGCTCTTTGTTGAAACCTGCCGATATCACGGCTACATCCCTGACATGCATTCCGACATCGTCGACCTTCGCTCCTTCTACTCGACAACGCTCGGCCGGTTCGCCGAGCGCTCGATCACCATGGCGCTGTCGTCGATATGGGCCACTGTCCCCAATGAAAGGCTGGTCGGTCTCGGCTATACCTTGCCCTGGCTGGAACGGTTCGGCACCGACGCCGAGCGGGTCTTTGCCTTCATGCCGGCGACGCAGGGCGCCGTGGTCTGGCCGGCGGCAGGACCGACGGCGACGGCGCTGGTCTTTGACGAGGAACTGCCGCTGGTCGATTCCTGCATCGACCGCATGCTGCTCGTCCATTCGCTCGAACATGTCGAAAACCCGCGCGAGACGCTGAACGAGATCTGGCGAGTGCTGTCACCGGCAGGCCGCGTCGTCATCGTCGTGCCAAACCGGCGCGGTGTCTGGGCACGCTTCGAGCATACGCCGTTCGGCAATGGCCGGCCGTTCTCACGCGGGCAGCTGACGGAACTGCTGCGTGAGGCGAATTTCACGCCCGCCGCCTGGTCGGATGCGCTGTTCTTCCCGCCATCGCGACGACGCTTCATGATGCGCTTCCACAATGTGCTGGAGCGCGCCGGCCGGCGGCTGTGGCCGATCTTTTCCGGCGTTATCGTCGTCGAGGCGCAGAAACGGCTCTATCAGGGTGTGCCGGTGGCCCAGCGCGCCTCGCGCCGCGTTTTCGTGCCGGTGCTGTCGCCACACGGCGCGACACGGCTCGGCCGCCGGGCCGAGGCGACAGCCGCGGCAGCAGCGGCTCGCCAGGTGAAACCTTCGTGATCAGCGCGGAAACTTTCCTCGCGCGGCATTTTTCCGACCTATCTGTCGTGCTGGGTTCGCGGACTAACAGGCGGCGGCTGTCGGCTCCCCTCATCCGGTTTCAGCATCGCACCTGAACGCAAGGACCTCTGACATGGCTGATCAACTGGACAATCAGGCCACCGTTCAGCCGGTCGCCGTGGCCGTCGAGGCCAGCAGCCTGCGCGATCAGGTGGCGACGATCAAGCGGGCGCTGGTGGTGTCGCCGGTTCGCAAATGGTTGCTGTGGACGTCGGTCGGCATCATGGCCGTCATCATCGCGACGTCGATCGGCCAGGTCCTGCTCAACCGCTGGAACCAGCCCTTCTACGATGCGCTGGCGCGCCGCGACATGGCGGCCTTCCTGCACCAACTCCTCGTCTTTGCGATGATCGCCGGCGGGCTGCTGGTGCTCAATATCGGTCAGACCTGGCTCAACCAGATGATCCGGCTGAAGCTGCGCGAGGCGCTTACACTGGACCTGATCGACCAGTGGATGCGGCCGGCGCGCGCCTTCCGGCTGGCCAATGCCGGCGCCATCGGTGTCAATCCCGATCAGCGCATGCAGCAGGATGCGGCGCATCTCTCGGACCTGTCGACCGATCTCGGCGTCGGGCTCTTGCAGTCACTCATCCTGCTCCTGTCCTTCGTCGGCGTGCTGTGGGAACTGTCCTCGGGCTTCGTCTTCCACATTGGCGGCTGGTCCCTGGCGATACCGGGCTACATGGTGTGGGCCGCGTTCCTCTATGCCGGCATCGCCTCCTGGCTAAGCTGGCTGGTCGGTCGGCCGCTGATCAGGCTCAACAGCGATCGCTACACACGCGAAGCCGAGCTGCGCTCCTCCATGGTGCGGGTCAACGAGAATGTCGATGCGATCGCGCTCTACCATGGCGAAGACGACGCCAAACGGCGGCTCGAACTCGACCTCGGCACGGTGCTGGGCGCGATGCGGCGCATCTTCACGGCCCAGATCAATCTATCCTGGGTGACCGATACCTATGGCTGGATCACGGTCGTGGCTCCCATTCTGGTCGCGTCGCCGGTTTATTTTTCCGGCGACATCAGCTTCGGCGGGCTGATGATGGCGGTCGGTGCCTTCAACCAGGTGCACTCTTCCCTGCGCTGGTTCATCAACAACATCGGCAGCATCGCCGATTGGCGCGCCACGCTGATGCGCGTCGCCGACTTCCGCATCGCGCTCGATGAAACCGATGTGCTGCACGACACCGAAAGGCGCATCACCTTCGATCAAAATGCCAATGGCAGCCTGACGTTCGAGAGGCTCCAGGTGGCCTCGCCGGAGGGCTGCACAAAACTCTCCGATCAGCATGTCGAGATCCGCCCCGGCGAGCGGGTGATGATCACCGGCGAGCCAGGCGCCGGCAAGACGCTGTTCTTCCGCGCCATTGCCGGGCTTTGGCCGTGGGGCGGCGGGAAAATCGGCCTGCCGGCGGGAGAAACCCTCATCTTCGTTCCACGCGTGCCGTATTTGCCGGCCGGCTCGTTGCGCGAGGTACTCAATCACGCGAACGGGCATGCGCCCGCGAGTGATACCGACATTGCGGCGGTGCTAGCCGAAATTGGCCTTGAACGGCTGTCGTCGTCGCTCGACCGTGTCGGGCGCTGGGACCATGAATTGGGCGATGACGAACAGCGCTTGCTGGGCGTGGCCAGGCTCGCCTTGCGGCAGCCGAAATGGGTAATCATCGACGAGGCGATGGACGCGTTCGACGGACCCGCACTGCGGCGCGTGCTGGCGATGCTGGAAAAACATCTCAAGGGCGCCACGATCATCAACATCGGGCGCGGCCAGCACAACAATCAGTTCTTTCCGCGCGGCCTGACGATCGTCAAGGATTCGGGTGCACAGCCGCTGAAACCAGCCCGCGTCAGGGCCGGCGCTATCGATCCGCCGCCGGTCGTCAAGCGCCGCAAGAAGTAGGGCTGTTTTCCCGCGCTGTCGCAGCAAGCTTTATTTCGCCGCGATCGCGAAGGAAGATTTCCCGGAGAAACAGAATTTGGCGGTGGCGATGCTTGATGCTCTGCGCCTGCTTGCCTGTCTTGCCTGTGCCCAGCCAACTCCGGTTGCCTCGCCATCGGATGCGCTGACTGTCGACGTCGAGTTGGTGTTGGCGGTCGATATCTCCCTGTCGATGGACGAGAAGGAGTTCGCGCTGCAGCGCGCCGGCTATGTCGAGGCTCTGCGGCATCCCGATTTCATAAGGGCAGTCCGGTCCGGCAATACGGGCCGCATCGCGATTGCCTATTTCGAATGGGCCGGCACGGTGCGCGATGACGCGGTCATCAACTGGCAGATCATCGACAGCGCCGAGAGCGCCAACAGCTTTGCCGACAAGGTGGCCGCGCGCCCGTTCCGGAGTTTTCGCGGCACCTCGATTTCCACAGCACTTGCCTTCGGCGCCGGGCTTTTCGACAGGACGGATTTCGTCGGTGAACGCAGCGTCATCGATGTTTCCGGCGATGGCCCCAACAATATCGGGCCGCCGGTCACCGCGATGCGCGATGCGGCAACCGCCAAAGGCATCGTCATCAACGGCCTGCCGATCCTGATCAACACATCGCCCACGTTCAAGCATCTCGACCAGTATTACGCGCAGTGCGTGACCGGCGGACCAGGCTCCTTCGTGCTGCCAATTTATGCGGCAGCCGAATTTTCCACCGCCATCCGGCGCAAGCTGATCCTCGAAGTGAGCGGCATTCAGGACAAGGCCAGGGTCACTCCCGTCGACGCGGATGCGCCGATCGACTGCCTGCAAGGCGAACGGGACAGGCGATTCCTGTCGGATCCCTATTTCCCGGAACTCGACCGCTAGGCCTGGCGACAACTAAGCAGGCCGGGCGCCGAACTTTTTGCGAAACTCAGTTTGGACGTTGCGGCGCCAGCGCCGGCCACAGACATAACCGTTGATCAGTTCCGGCAGCGAATAGCCGAGCGTTTTCGACGAACGGTTGGCCATGTAGCCCTCAAACGCCTCCGGTATCCGACCCCTGAGAATATCGGCGATGATCTGCCGCGCGATCATGTAGGGCGGAATGTGCGGGTAGACGCGGGCGATATGCGGGTGTTTATCCATCAGGTTCGCATAGGCTTCGACATAGCCGCTACGGCGGCGCGAAATCGAATTCTGCGAATTGTGTTTCGTCCAGTCGAGATCTCCGGACAGTTGCGCGCCGAAGCGCCGGGCGAGGCGCAGCAGCAATTCCCGGTCCTGCATCCGGGTGATGTCGCTGTCATAGCCGCCAATGGCGAGCAAAGCCTCGCGGCGTGCGGTGATAGCGGTGCCGGCGATGAAGATTGTCTGCGCGACAAGCGTCCGCTCCAGCATCATCGGGCTGATGAATGCCTCGGGATTGACGCAGTTGGTGGCGCGGCCGCTCTTCAGCGAGACATATGAGCTGATCAGCACCTGAAGCGTGGGATTGTTGTCGAACCAGGCCAAGGTCCGTTCAAGTCGATGCGACATGTAGACATCGTCGGAATCGAGGAATGTCACCACCGGAGCCCGCGCGCGCTCGATTCCGGCATTCCTGGCTGCGTTGGCGCCCCGCCATTTGGCACCGACATAGATCAGCCGCGGGTCGCTGATGCGCGTCAGCGCCGGTTCCGTCCCATCGGTGGAACCATCGTCGACAACGATATGCTCCAGCCTCGGCATGCTCTGGGAAAGGACGCTTTCGACGGCGCGCAACACCGTTTCGCGCCGGTTGTGGGTCGGCGTGATGACCGTGACGAGGGGCGAACGCTCGGTCTTCCCGGTCATATCGCGTCAGCCGTTCCCAGCGCAAAAATGCGCTTCCTGTCAGGCCTTTCGATCTTCGGGGTGATCGAATCGATCGGACTTCCCCCTCCACGACGCATCGTCGTATTCGTTGGTGACGCTACAAAAAACAGCTTCCCGTGTCACCCACCCTGTCGGTGCTCAGCCCGTGCGAAGGGGCGAATTCCCATCCAAGCGCTCCAATTGCAACAGCGTGGCCGGGCAAGAGCGTTTGCGATGGGTCGTTGGAGGGACCGGCCCATCGCGACTGTGTCGCGTCCATTCCATTACCTCGGACGTAATCGCTTTGCGATCGGCCCTCCTGCAGATTGCACTGGCGAGGCTGGCAATCGGCTTCGATCGACAAGGGAGTTACGTCATGACCGCTTACGCCGTTGCCCATATGCGCCAAGTCGCAATGGGCCCGCAGATCGTCGAATACCTGCACAAGATCGATGCCACGCTGGAGCCATTCGGCGGCCGTTTCGTGGTCCATGGCGGCAATATCGAGGTGATCGAGAACGACTGGCCGGGCAACCTCATCATCATCGAATTTCCCGACCGGCATCAGGTGCGCAACTGGTACAATTCGCCCGCTTACCAGGCGATACTGGCGCTGCGCACGGGAAATTCTCAATCCGACGTGGTGTTCGTTGACGGCGTCGAACATCCGCACAAGGCCACGGATGTCCTGGACTAGAGCAGTTCACCGTTTCATGGAAACGGCGAACGGCTCTAACTCTTTGTTTTGACGCAATTCCGGACGGAAAACCGCTCACACTTTTCCTGGAATTGCTCTAGCGGTCGGCAATCAGCCGCTGTGGAGCTTGCGGGTTGCGCCTGGATACGCTTATCCGCCGGCAAAGTCGGGCAGAACTTCAATTTCGTCAGGGATGAGGCCCAGGGCCAGGCTGAACTGACCCCAAAATGCCAAACTGTAGAACGCCAGGCCGACAAGCAGAGACAATGGAATTTGCCAGACCGGCATCCCCGTTTGCCGGGCATGCCGTATAATGCGCCGTGTTGTGCGCCACGACATGGTGAGCCATCGGCTGAGCGACTTTACGATCCGCCGGCTACGACGAGAGGATACAAGTTCTCGAAATTTCCGGTCGGCATCGCGACCGGTCACCAGTGCGCGCCAGCGGAAGAAGCGCCAGCCGCGCGGCGGGTGGTGATAGACACGTGCATTGGCGCTGACGAGTTTATGGCCGTCGCGCTCAAGCGCACGCATCAGCAGCGTGCAGGAAACCTTGAAGCCATTGTTTTCGGGAAAGGGGTGATTGGTGATCCAGTCGCGGCGAAAGGCCACGTTGTTGGCGTTTATCGCGCGTTTCGAAGCAAAGCGCGTATCCTTTTGCGCCATTGGGAAAAACCAGATCAGCGCAAATGTTCTCGACATGAAATCATCGTAATAAAGGTAGGTGTATCCATTTACGGCCACGGTCGCGGGATCTTGAAATGGACCAAGCATGGCTGAGAGCCATCCGGATTCCACCACGGTATCGGAGTCCGTGAAAATGACGATGTCGCCGTCGGTTGCCGGAATGCCGTTGTTCTTGAGATCGTAGTACCTGCCCCCTGGGCATGCGGCGAAGATCACGTCGGCGACCTGTTCCAGCTGCGATGCTGCAGGTGCGATATTGCTTCTCAGCAAAAGTGTGTCCGCGTCGTCTCCGCCATGGGAGATAACGACCTGTGGCCTGGCAAGGCCCAGCGAAGAAACAGCGCCGATTTCCCGCGCCAAGGCGGTCAGTCCAACGCTGACCTCTTCCAAGTCTACCGACCTGGCATTCTCCATTTCCAGGACAAGGGAATAGCTCAGCGAATCTACAGGCACGTTTTATGGAATCCTATTATAGCGCAAGGAGTTCAAACAACGCCTCGGAAGCACGAAGAAATCGAGATAATCAACCCCTACCGCTTCAGCAAAAAAACCGCTTGCTGGCCGAAGAAATTCCAGAACCACCAGGGCATCGACAGGCCGATCTTCTGGCCGGCGGCATCGAGCGCGGTCGCCTTTTCCACCGTCGCGCCGAGTTCCTCGCACAGATTGACGAAGTCGCGGATGGTGCAGAAATGGATGTTGGGCGTGTCGTACCAGGAATAGGGCAGGTCCTGGGTCACCGGCATGCGGCCTTTGACGAACAGCGACAGGCGCACCCGCCAATGGCCGAAATTGGGGAAGGAGACGATCGCCCGATTGCCGATCCGGAGCAATTCGTCGAGCACCAGCTTCGGGTTGCGGGTGGCCTGCAAGGTCTGCGACAGGACGACGAAGTCAAAACCCTTGTCGGGATAGAATTCGAGATCCTTGTCGGCATCGCCCTGGATGACAGAGAGGCCGCGCGCCACGCATTCGTTGACGCCGCGCTGCGACAGTTCAAGCCCACGGCCGTCGACCTGCTTGGCGTCCTGCAGCAATTCAAGCAATGAGCCGTCACCCGAACCGACGTCGAGCACGCGGGACTGAGGCGGGATGAGGTTGGCGACGACCTCGAGGTCGACGCGCTGGCTGCCGTTGACGCTCATGATGCGAGTCCTCTGGCGCGGGCTGCCGAGCCGATGAAGCCGTTGATGGCGGCAAACAGTTCCGGCTCGTCGAGCAGGAAGGCGTCGTGGCCGCGGTCGGTTTCGATCTCGACGAAGGATACCGAGGCACCGGCGGCGTTGAGCGCATGCACGATGGAGCGGCTTTCTTCCGTCGGAAACAGCCAGTCCGATGTGAACGACACCAGGCAGAAGCGGGTCTTGGTGCCGGCAAAGGCGTCGGCCAGGCGGCCGCCATGGTCGGCAGCAATGTCGAAATAGTCCATCGACCGCGTCATGTAGAGATAGGAATTGGCGTCGAAGCGGTCGACGAAGGTCATGCCTTGGTGGCGCAGATAGCTTTCGATCTGGAAGTCGGCATCAAAGCCGAAAGTCAGGTGGTCGCGGTCCTGCAGATTGCGACCGAATTTGCGGTGCAGGGCGGCTTCCGACAGGTAGGTGATGTGGGCGGCCATGCGCGCCACCGCCAGGCCCTTTTCCGGGCGCCTGCCATGCTCGAAATATTTGCCGCCATGCCAGTCCGGATCGGCCATGACGGCTTGCCGGCCGACCTCGTGGAAGGCGATGTTCTGCGAGGAATGGCGCGCGCCGGTGGCGATCGGCAGCGCCGAAAAGACGCGCTCGGGATAGCTCGACGCCCATTCCAGAACCTGCATGCCGCCCATCGAGCCGCCAAGCACGCAGAACAGTTTCTCGATGCCGAAATGGTCGATCAGCATCTGCTGCGCGCGCACCATGTCGCGGATGGTGATGACCGGCAGGTCGAGCCCATAGGGCTTGCCGGTGGCGGGGTTGGTCGAGGCCGGGCCGGTGGAGCCGAGGCAGCCGCCAATGACGTTGGAGCAGATGACGAAGAAACGGTTGGTGTCGATGATCCTGCCGGGGCCGATCAGCACTTCCCACCAGCCCGGCTTGCCGGTCACCGGATTGGTGTTGGCGACATGCTGGTCACCGGTCAGCGCATGGCAGACGAGGATGGCATTGGAGCGGGCATCGTTGAGCGTGCCGTAGGTCTGGTAGGCGATCTGGAACGGAGACAAAAGCGTGCCGGCATCGAGCTTGAGCGGTTGGTCCGGCCCGAAGCGCAACACCGGGCTCGACGGCTGGTCGGCCTCGTTGTTGGTCTTTCTTGCGCGCAGAGCGGCCATTCACATCTCTTCCATCGGTCGTCCGGCCAAGCGCGGACAACAAAAAACCGGCATTGCCGTCGCAAAGCCGGTTACAGGATGCAAACGGCCCTTTAGCAAGTTGTTTAACGTGGCTGCAAGCCGACCGGCCAAATCACCACGGAAGTTCTTATCTCTTCTAGGGCCATGGGGTGTTGGCGTCAACGGCGGCGTTTCTCACGGGTCGTTGTCCTTCTCGCCACCTTGCACAATTTGTGTAAACTACGTAAATTGCGCAAGCCAATCGAAGTCACTTCGGTTTTGTCACAGTCGACTTCACAGGCCCTTGCAGCAGATGGAGGCAAAGCATGCCCCGGAACACCGCAATCCCTGCGAGCGATTTCGCCCGAAATTTTGCTAAATATCAGGACGAAGCCATCTCCAAGAAGGTCATCAATGTGACCAATCATGGCCGAGTTGTGGGGGCGTATCTTTCCGCCGAGGAGTTCGAGCACTACGAATTGCTGAAGCGTCGTGAGCGTGAAATCCTGATCGTGGGCGAACTTGACGACGACACCATAGCTTCTATCGAATCGGCTGAGTATGGCGTGGAACCGAAGTGAGCCTGCCGCTTCCGAAACCGGGTCTGGTCATTCGCTATAATTTTCTTTGGAGTGCCGAACGCCTCTCCGGCAAAGTCGAAGGCACAAAGGATCGTCCTTGCGCGATCGTCGTTGCCACGCCGACGGACACGGATGGCCACATCCGCACCATTGTCGCTCCGATCACCCATAGCCCACCATCCGACAAGGCAACATCGGTCGAGATTCCGGCGGTGGTTTGCCGAGCTCTCGGCCTCGATGAAGGCCGGCACTGGATACGCCTCGACGAGTTGAACCGCTTCCTTTGGCCTGGCTACGATATTCGGCCGCGCTCCAACGGCAGTTACGCCTATGGAATGCTTCCGCCAGCCTTGTTCGATCAACTGCGGCACGGAATTCTGCAGCTTCAGCGGGCCCGCAAAGCCCGAATCACCGGCCGCGATGATTGACGCTACATGCGGTGGGCACCTCTCGACATTGCCGGCCATGGCTTGTATTCCCGCTGCGGCCTCGGATGAGGCTTTCTCGACAGGTTTTTACGACATGACGCAGACACCGGATCAGGCACGTCCAACCCCGCGCGCGGGCATCATGGACATCGACGCCTATGTGCCGGGCAAGAGCGCCGCACCCGCCGGTGTCGCCAAGGTGTACAAGCTGTCGTCGAACGAGAACCCGCTCGGTCCGTCACCGAAGGCGATCGAGGCCGCGCGTGAGGTTGCCGCCAGGCTCGACATCTATCCCGACGGCACCGCCAGGCGGCTGCGCGAGGCGATCGCCGAGGTGCATGGCCTCAACGCGCAAAACATCATCTGCTCCAACGGCTCCGACGAGATCCTCGGCCTCTTGGCGCAGACTTATCTCGCGCCCGGCGATGAGGCCATATTCACCGAACACGCCTTCATGGTCTACAAAATCTACATCCAGTCGGCCGGCGCCACCCCGGTTGTTATCAAGGAGACCGACGAGCGCGCCGATATCGATGCGATATTGGCCGCCGTCACGCCGCGCACCAAAATCGTGTTTCTGGCCAATCCCAACAACCCGACCGGCACCTATGTGCCTTTCCAGGAGGTACGCCGCCTGCATGCCGGCCTGCCCAGACATGTGCTGCTGGTGCTCGACGCGGCCTATGCCGAATATGTCCGCCGCAACGACTATGAAGCCGGCATCGAACTTGTCGGCAGCGCCGAGAATGTGGTGATGACCCGCACCTTCTCCAAGATCGGCCTCGGCGGAGCACGGATCGGCTGGATGTATGCGCCCATTCACATCGTCGACGCCATCAACCGCGTGCGCGGTCCCTTCAACGTCAACGCGACGGCGATCGAGGCCGGTATCGCGGCAATCCGGGACCGCGCCCATGTCGAGCGCAGCGTGGCGCATAACGAGACCTGGCTGACCTGGCTGAGCCAAGAGATGACCGGGCTCGGGCTGCGGGTGACACCCAGCGTCGGCAATTTCCTGCTCATCCATTTTCCCGACGATCAGAAGCATTCGGCGGCTGCGGCGGACGATTATCTCACCGCGCGCGGCTATATATTGCGGCGCGTTTCCGGTTACGGCTTTCCCAACGCGCTGCGCATGACCGTCGGCACCGAAGAGGCCAATCGTGGCGTTGTCGCAGCGCTCACGACATTCCTGAAAAGCTAGAACGCCCGAAAGCTGGGAAAGCCCGAAAGCTGGAACACCATGACATCACCGATGTTTGAAAAGATCGCGCTGGTCGGCATCGGCCTGATCGGCTCGTCGCTGGCCCGCGTCATCCGCCGCGAGGGCCTGGCCGGCCACGTCGCCATTTCCACCCGCAGCGCCGCGACGCTGGCGCGGGCGCAGCAGCTTGGGCTGGGCGATTCCCACACGACCGATGCCAAGGAAGCGGTCCGCGATGCCGATCTGGTCATCGTCTCGGTGCCCGTCGGCTCGTCCGGCGCGGTGGCCGAGGAGATCGCACCGGCGCTGAAGAAGGGCGCCATCCTTACCGATGTCGGCTCGACCAAAGCCTCCGTCATCGCGCAGATGCAGCCGCATGTGCCTGGCGGCGTCCATTTCATTCCCGGCCATCCGCTGGCGGGTACGGAAAAGTCCGGCCCGGATGCCGGTTTCGCCGATTTGTTCGACAATCGCTGGTGCATCTTCACGCCGTTGCCGGACACGGATCCGGATGCGCTTGAGAAACTGTCGGAATTCTGGCGCCGCTGCGGCGCCAACATCGATACGATGGATCCCCAGCATCACGACATGACGCTCGCCATCGTCTCGCATCTGCCGCACATCATCGCCTACAACATCGTCGGCACCGCCGACGATCTGGAATCGGTGACCAAGACCGAAGTCATCAAATATTCCGCCTCCGGCTTTCGCGATTTCACGCGTCTGGCCGCCTCCGATCCGACCATGTGGCGGGATGTGTGCCTGCACAACAAGGACGCCATCCTGGAGATGCTGGCGCGGTTCTCGGAAGATCTTGCGTTCCTGCAGCGGGCGATCCGCTGGGGCGACGGCGACAAGCTGTTCGACCTGTTCACCCGCACCCGGGCGGTGCGCCGCTCGATCATCGAGGCTGGCCAGGACATCGACGCGCCCGATTTCGGCCGTCAGGCCGTAGAACACCCCGCGAAAACTTAAACCTGTCAGGTGGGCCAGGTCGCCGCGACCATCGCCAGTGTCTCGGCCCGGTCCGGTGCGCCGAGCCTACCGCCGAAGCGCAGGCATTTCAGCGCGGCGGCGGCACTGGCGAAACGCAGGGCCTGCTCGACCGGCATGGCTTCCGCCAGTCCGACAGCAAAGGCGCCGTGAAAGACATCGCCGGCGGCGAGCGTGTCGACTGCCTTGATTCTTGGCGCCGCGACATGACGGGATGATCCCGCTGCCCGATCGAACCACCAGGTACCTGCCGCGCCGCCGGTGATCGCGACGAATGCGTCGGTGCGGGAAGCCATGTCGGTGCAAGCGGTTTCCAGATCCAGCGCCTGGCCGCATATGATGCGGACTGCCGGCTCGGAGGCGACGATGTGTGTGGCCAGTGGCAACAATTGCTCCAGAACCGCCAGCGGCGCGGTGTCGGCATCGAGGATTGCCGGCCGGCCGACAGCGTGCGCCGCCTTGAGGGCAAGGGCCGCGGCACCCGGCCAGCGCACGTCGACCAGCACGGCATCGAATGCCGTGATGTCTGCGAAGGGCAGCGTCCCGGGATCGGTCTGGGCGAGGCTGTCATAGAAAGGCACGATGATGCGCTCGCCATGCGCATCGACCAGGATCGAGGCAAGTGCCGAGCGTGCGCCACTGACGCGGCGGACATAGCTGCAATCGACACCCTCAGCCTCGACCCCGGCAATCAGCTGATCGCCGATGGGATCGTCGCCGGCGCTCGCCCACAAAGACACCTCGGCGCCCAGGCGATGCGCGGCGCAGGCAGCGCTCGTGGCCATGCCCGAGGCGATCTGGACACCGTCGGCGGCAATGAACTTTCCCTGATGCGTCGGCAGCGTCTCGACACGCAGGATGGTGTCCAGCGTCAGCGCGCCGACACTCAGGAGCCTTACAGGTCTTGCCATGACCGCGCTATTGCACCGGCTTGATCTTGCCGAGCGGGATGAAGCCGAGCGAGGCCTTGCCCTTGACCACCTTCAGCGGCATCGACGGTTCGCTGCCGAGCATGGCGAGAGCGGCAAAGCCCTGTTCGATCGCATTCTTCTGCTCCGGTATCGCACCGGCCAGGATGGAGGCCACGGCCTTGGGATCCTTGATCCGGATCATCAGATCGGCGTCGACCAGACCCTCAGCGTCCACCGACAGCGGTCCGGAAACGGTGACCCGCGCCGTGCCGGAGGACAGATCGAGGTTGCGAATCTCTATCCTTTGGCCGCGCAGGCTCTTCACCTGCGTTCCGATCAGCGCGACGCCATTCTTCAGCGTGGCGTCGCCGCTGGCATCGAGCGCCGGCAGCACGCGCCCGCCGATCGCATCCGGGTCGATCTCCAGATCGGTGAAGCTGCCGACATAGTCGACGTCCTGACCGTTGGGCTGCAGCTGGCCGGCCGCCCTGCCGGCGCTGAACAATTCCACCGGATCGGTGTCGTCGGCCGGATCGGTCTGGCCGGACAGCCCTTCAGCCTGCAGCGCGATGCGCTGCGGCAGCGGCCATGACAGCTTGACCTTGGCCTGCAGATTGTCCCAGTCGATCCACAGCGGCACCATGCCGGGGACGGAGGTCCTGAGCGGACCGCGCAGATCGGCGACCGGTGACAAAGGCTGGATGATCTGGGCGACGGCATTGAAGGAGCCGGCCGAGGCCGCGATGTTCCTGGCGTCGTCCTCATAGGCGAGGTTGTCGCAGGAGACGGTAAAGCTCAAGGGGTAGCCGCTGACCTCGAGATTGGCGCAGCCAGCCTGGATGCCACTCTTGTTGAGCGTGGCAACCGCCTTGTCGGCCTCAGCCCTGACCCGGTTGGCCAGGTAGAACCAGCCACCGCTGTAGATTGCGAACAGCACAACGATGAACGCCACAAGCCAGAACAGGCCGCGGCGGGGCTTTGGTTGGCGTTCGTCACTTGACGTCATGCTTTGGCTCTCATTAACGCATGGATGTTGGTGGACGGACCTTCAATTCCGACAACCAGGTAGACATTGGCGAATAGGTAGCCGGGGACGGACGGAAAAAACACCGGTTCCGGTGTGGTGGTGCCATTCTTTTTGCAATCAGGCGCGGCGATATGGGCGATTTTTGGGTGTTTGGCTATGGGTCGCTGATCTGGCGGCCGGGTTTTGCGCATGTCGAGACGCGGCGCGCCCATTTGCATGGCTATCGCCGCTCGCTCTGTGTCTATTCCTTCGTGCACCGCGGCACGCGCCAGCGACCCGGCCTGGTGCTCGGCCTCGACCATGGCGGCTCCTGCGTCGGCCTGGCTTTCCGTGTGCCTGGGGAATTGCGCGACGAGGTCATCGCCTATCTGCGCGAACGCGAGCTGGTCACATCAGTCTATCTCGAGCGCACGCTCAAAGTCCGCCTCGTCGGCGGCGGCACGGTCGAAGCGGTGGCCTACATCGTCGACCGCAAGCATGAGCAATATGCCGGCGCGCTGGACGCTGCGCATGCGGCGGCGGTGGTGCGCGGCGCAATCGGCCAATCCGGCGACAATGAGGATTATGTGCTCAGCACGCTGAAGCATCTGCAAGCGCTAGGCATCCGCGACCATTGGCTTGAAGAAGTGGCACGGGGGATAGCGCCTTTGTGAAGCGCTGGCTCTGCGGAAAAAGGTGGCCAGGCCTTTGACCTCGACGCGGCAAGACCTAGCTTAGGCTCCGAACCCAGCCAGCGGGCGGCATTCCGCCCGGTCCAAATCACCACGGAGATCCGTCTTGCAAAAACGCCGTCTCGGTCGCACCGACCTTTCCATCGCGCCGCTGGTTCTGGGCGGCAACGTCTTCGGCTGGACCGCCGACGAGAAAACCTCTTTCGACCTGCTCGATCGCTTCGTCGGGGGCGGCCTCAACGCCATCGATACGGCCGACGCCTATTCACGCTGGGTGCCGGGCAACAAGGGCGGCGAATCCGAAACCATTATCGGCAGCTGGATGAAGGACCGTGGCAACCGCGACAAGGTCGTGGTGATCACCAAGGTCGGCTCGGATATGGGGCAGGGGCACAAGGACCTCTCCGCCGCCTATATCGAAAAGGCCGTCGATGCATCGCTGAAGCGGCTGCAGACCGATATCATCGACCTCTATCTGTCGCACTGGCCCGATCCGACCACGCCCTATGAGGAAACCCTCGGCGCCTACGAAAAACTGCTCGCCAAGGGCAAGGTCCGCCATGTCGGCTGCTCGAACCTCGACGCCGGTCAGTTGCGCGCCGCACTCGATGTGGCGAGCCTGCGCAGCCTGCCGCGCTATGAGGTTTTGCAGCCGGAATACAATCTCTACGACCGCTCGTCCTTCGATGGGCCGTTGCGCGATCTTTGCGTGGCCGAGGATATCGGCGTCATCACCTATTTCAGCCTGGCCAAGGGTTTCCTAAGCGGCAAATACCGCAGCGAGACCGATCTTGGCCAAAGTTCACGCGGCGGCGGGGTGAAGGACTATCTCAACGCGCGCGGCATGCGCATCCTGGCCGCACTCGACGCGGTGTCGGCGAGGCATTCGGCCAAGCAGGCGGAAGTGGCGCTTGCCTGGGCGATTGCGCGGCCAGGCGTCACCGCACCGATCGCCAGCGCGACCAAGCCTGAGCAGATGGACAGCCTGATCAAGGCGGCATCGCTGAAATTGACCGCTGACGACATGGCCGAACTCGACAAGGCGAGCGGCTGAAGCCTCGGCCATCGCGATACGCACGAACGTCCAAGACCACCCTCCTGTCTTGCCATAGCGTCCTGCGCTCGAGGCAAGACAGAGGGTGCAATGACGGAGCCGCTTCTTTCGCAGCCGGAGCTTTGGCGACCGCTGCTCGCCCTGGTGCTTGCCGCCACGGTGGTCATGGGCAGTCCAGGTCCGGCAACGATAAGCGTCACCGCTGTCGGCGCCGCCTTCGGCCTGCGCGATTCGCTGCGCTATACCTGCGGGATCGTTGTTGGCACGACCGCCGTCTTGCTGGTCGTGGCGACCGGGATCATGGCGGTGCTTTCCTCAATGCCGAGGCTGGCGCCGGTGCTGGTTGTCGCGTCCGCCGCCTACATCCTCTATCTCGCTTTCAGGATCGCCACGGCGCCGCCGCTGGCCGCGCGCACGGCCGAGGCTTCGCGCCCGACCTGGCTGGCCGGATTTCTGCTGGCGGTCGCCAACCCGAAAGCCTATGTAGCGATCGCCGCCGTCTTTGCCGGCGCCTCGTCGAACCAGGGCGGTGCTGACCTCGGCCTATGGCTGAAGCTGACGGTTCTGGCAGGAATGATCGTTGTCATCCATGCCGTGTGGCTGCTTGCCGGTGCGGCGTTCGCGCGCTTCCTGCGCAGGCCTGTCGCCTCGCGCATCATCAATCTGGTCTTCGCCGCGACGCTGGTGCTGACCACGGTGCTGGCTGTCTACGGCTGATTGCTCGGCCTGAGGGCCTTCAGGCCTTCGCGCCGAGCTCCCGCAGCCGCTTCACCGCGGTCGGCGGGAAGGCCGGAGGGTTGGGGGCGCGGGATGCCTCGACGAGCATCTGGTCGCAAGCGGCTTCCGTCTCGCCGATCAGCCGCGCCATGAACTCGTCCTTGCCGAGGCCTGGTGGGATAGGCGGCAGGAAACGCGCCTTGATCGTGCCGGGGTAGCGCAGGAACTTGCGGCGCGGCCAATAGAGGCCGGCGACATGGGCGACCGGCACCACCGGAACGCCAAGCTGTGCGTAGATCTCGACGATACCGTATTTGTAGGCCGGCTCGTCGCCCGGCGCCCGGCGTGTGCCCTCGGGATAGATGATCAGCTGGCGTGGGTTGCGCGCCATCTCTGCCTTGGTCGCCGTGACCACAGCCTTCAAGGCCTTGGAGCGGCTGCCGCGATCCACCGGGATCATGCGCATCTTCATGATGTACCAGCCGAAGAACGGGATCCAGGTCAGTTCGCGCTTGAGGATGTAGAGCGGGTCCTCAAGGAAAGGGAAGAAGGCGATCGCGTCCCAGAACGACTGGTGCTTGGGCGCCAGGATGAAGGAGCCCTCGGGGAGATTCTCCTGCCCGGTGATGTCGTTCTTGGTTCCGGCGATCTTGTCATAGAGCCACATGCAGCTGCGCGACCAGAATTTCGGCACGAACCAGGCACGGTGGCGGGGCGACAGGAAATAATACGGGGTCCAGAGGATCATCTGGACGATCAGATTGACGTAGAAGACGAAGTTGAACGCCAGCGATCTGACATAGAGCATGGGGGAGGTCCGGTGAGGAAGTGTGCGTTGGTTACACCAAGCGCGGGGAAAAAGGAAATGGCCGAAGCGCGTTCCGACCGATGCTGAAGCACGGCCCACGCCATCGCAGGCACGCTAGCCCAATTGCGCCAGCCGCTCCTTCAGGCGCGGTGCCGCGAAATCGAGGAAGGCGCGCAGCTTGACCGGCAGCAGGCCGTGGCCCGCACGCACCAGGCTCACCGGCCACGGTTCCGGCTCGAACTCTTGCAGCAGGATGCGCAGCATGCCGGACCGCACGGCGGCATCGACCTGATAGGAAAGCACTTTTGTCAGCCCGACGCCGGCAATCGCGGCATCGATCGCCGCCTCGGCGGTGTTGACCTGAAGCCGCGAGCGGACCTGAACCGTGACTTCCGTCTTGCCTCTGGTAAAGCCCCATGGGGCGGCGGAGGAAAGTCCCTCGAAGGTGATGCAATTGTGGGTGCTTAGATCATCGGGGGTGGTGGGCGTGCCGTGTTCGGCCAGATAGGCCGGACTGGCGCAGACGACGCGGCGGATCGAGCCGACGCCAATGGCGACAAGGCTGGAATCGGGCAAGTGGCCGATGCGCAGTGCAAGATCGAAATGGTCCTCGACAAGCTGGGTGATGCGGTCCGCCAGGGTCAGGCGGATGTCCACGTCGGGATAGGCCGCGAGGAAGCCGGTGACGACCGGCAGCACATGGAGACGACCGAACACGACCGGCGCGGTGATGGCCAATTCACCGGTCGGAGCGCTGTATTCGCCCGCCGCCGCGCGTTCAGCCTCGCCAACGTCATCGAGGATGCGGCGGCAGGCGGCAAGATAAGCCTCGCCGGCATCGGTCGGCGTCAGCCGGCGCGTCGAGCGGTTCAGCAGCCGGGTGTTGAGATGGCGTTCCAGATCCGAAATCTTGCGGCTGACCGTCGCGAGCGGAATGCCGAAACGGCGGGCCGCGGCGGAAAGGCTGCCAGCCTCCACCGCGGCGACAAAGAGCGACATGGCTTCAAGACGATCCATAGCTTCTTCCGGAAAATGGAAGGACTGGTTGCAAATATGTCATCTGCATTTCAGGAATGGAAGGATTTATATCTCGAGCACGGCCTTGGTCTGCAGCATGGCCAATCAAAGGAGTTCCTATGTCTGAAAGCCGCCCGCCGCTTCCGCCTTTCACCGCCGAGACCGCAGCGCAGAAGGCGCGGATGGCCGAGGATGCTTGGAATTCGCGTGATCCGGCACGGGTCGCGCTCGCCTATACGACCGACAGCCGCTGGCGCAACCGTGCCGAATTCCTGCAAGGCCGCGATGCCATCCAGGCCTTCCTGACACGCAAATGGAGCCGCGAACTCGACTACCGGCTGATCAAGGAGGTCTGGGCGTTTCACGGCAATCGCATCGCCGTGCGCTTCGCCTATGAATGGCACGACGACAGCGGCTCCTGGTTCCGCAGCTATGGCAACGAGAACTGGGAGTTCGACGAGCACGGGCTGATGCGCCTGCGCATCGCCAGCATCAACGACCTGCCGATCAGCGAGGCTGACCGCAAGTACCATTGGCCGCTCGGGCGCCGCCCGGATGACCATCCAACATTGTCGGAGCTCGGGCTTTAAAACTGGAAAAACCGGCGCCGAGCAAGGAGGTTTCGATGAACGCGCATGCTTTCACCAGTGACGTCGCCTTCACGCCGACCGTCAAGGCGATCCAGGCGCGCAAGGGTTCGCGCCAGTCTTACGCCCGCGTCGAGGAGCGTGGTGGCTGGCAGGCCGTCATCACACCGGACCTTGCCGCCTTCATCGAGATGCAGACCAGCATCTTCCTGTCGACGGCCAATGGCGATGGCCAGCCCTATATCCAGCATCGCGGCGGTCCGGCCGGCTTTCTCAAGGTGCTGGACGGAAAGACCATCGGCTTCGCCGATTTTTCCGGTAACAGGCAGTTCATCACGCAGGGCAATCTGGCGGACAATCCACGCGCCTTCCTGTTTCTGATCGACTACATGCTGCGCCAGCGCATCAAGATCTGGGGTACGGCGCGCGTCGTCGAAGGCGATGCTGAGTTGATGGCGAAGCTGATGCCTGGGGATTACAAGGCGCGGCCTGAACAGGTCATCCTGTTCACCGTCTCGGCCTGGGATTCCAACTGCCCGCAACACATCCCGCAGCGCTTCGAGGCGGCTGACGTGGCTGCAGCGCTTGGCGAGCGGGACAGGCGCATTCAACAGCTCGAGCAGGAGGTCATGCGGCTGAAGGCGGCGTCAAAGCAGGCCGACAAGGAATGATGATGCGGCGAGGGGTTCAGCCGCCGGCCGCGGTCTCGGCCAGTGCCAGCCCGTCGGGCGTCTGCTTCACCGGCACGATGCCGCGCGCCAGCGCCAGCAGATATTTGGTGTATTCGGTGAACAGCACGCGCAGCGCCCGCGGCTTGGTCAGCCAGCCGCCATTGTCGAGGTTGGAATTGACCACTGGATAGGGTTCCAGCTTGGCGCCATGCAGCAGGCGGCCCATTTCCAGCAGGCTGCGCGGCATGTGGTAGTTGTTGGTGACGAGGATCACGGTGCCATACGCATGGCTTTCGACCCATTTGGCACTTTCCTCGGCATTGCCGATCGTGTCGAGCGCGGCCCGGTCGATGTCGACGCAGCAGGAAAACAGCTTCTTGTCGCCGCCGGTCGCGACCTGAAGCTGGCGACGGCTGGCGGAAGGATGCACGCCGCTGATCAACAGCCGCTCGCCCTTGCCGGACGCCAGCAGATCCATCGCGGCGTCGAGGCGCGACTGGCCACCGGTGAGCACGATGATGGCATCGGCCTTCTCCGGATTGGCGGGCGTTGTCAGATGGGCGACCTTGTTGGCGAACCAGCCGAAACCGCCGGCAAACAATGTTGCAAGGACGAGGAGGGAGAGCGCGGATATCCGCAGTGCGGTCTTTAAACGGCTAATCGCGCTGTGGTCACGCAGACGCGCAACCACCACTGGCATCTGTCCAACCGTCCCGGTCGAATCCCGCACGTCCATGGCCATATGGTTAATCCCGAAATGCGGCCTTTGGTAGGTAAAAGACGCAATTTGCGTTACGCCGGTTCTCCATCCGTGATCACTTTGCTTCCATCCCCGCCAAGGCAGGCCCCCTTTTCATGCTTCGGGTTGGCGAACGTCGATATCGCTGAGATAGGTGACGACGGTGGCATGCGAGGTCGCCGCCGTCAGCGCGCCGATCACCAGAACCATCAGGACGACGCCGAGATAGCCCGCCGAACCGATGGCGAAATTGCCGAACAAAGCGGTTGCCTGGTCGGCCTGCGGCGTCGCCATGTTGCGCGACGACCACCAGGAAAAGACGATGAAAACGAGGACCGCCGCCGCACCGCCGGCAGCCGCGCCCTTCATGCCGGTGACCAGGAAATGGCGGCGGAATTCGCGCGCGATGAAGGCCGCCTCGGCGCCGACGAAATGCAGCACCTCGATGATGTGGCCATTGCCGGCCATGGCACCGCGGGTCGCGAAGACAACGGTCAGCACGGTCGCCGACAGCATCAGGGCCAGCACGGCAATGCCGATGGTCACCGTGGTGCGAGCCATGGCCACCAGCCGGTCGACCCAGGTGCGGTGATCGTCGAGCGACGCGCTCGGCAGTTTCGGCGTGATCGCGGCGCGCATGGCGGCGAAGTCGGGCGGGCTGTTCTCGTCGATGGTGACGATGATCAGGCGCGGCACCGGCAGCTCGTCGATGTTGAGACCAGAGCCGAGCCATGGCTCCAGCAGCCTGGCGGTCGCCTCGCGGTCGATGATCCTTGTCGACTTCACGCCAGGGAATTCGCCAGCAATCTGCGAGGCCTGGGCAAGGGCGGCCTCCATATCGAGGCCGTCCGCCGGCTTGATCTGGATCGTCGCCTCGCGCGAGATCTGGTTCTCCCAGACCGAAGCGGTGTCACGCACCAGCGTCACCGCGCCGAAAGTCAGGCAAGACAGGAAGGTCATGATGGCGATGACCAGGACGAGCGCCCGGCCGGCGATGTTCTGCGCCGGCACGATCGGCGCCATCCGACGCTGAGCGCGCGGCCTTGCCTCGGCCGCCTCGGCGTCCTGCTCATGCTCTTCAAGATGTTCGGCGGACAGGTCAGTCATAGATGTCCAGCCTTCCGCCGGCCAGGATCATGCGGCGCGCGTCGACCTGTTCCATCAGGCCAAGATCATGGGTGGCAATCACCACGGCGGTGCCCAGTCGATTGAGTTCGATGAACAGCCTGAGCAGGCGCCGCGCCAGCGGCGGGTCGACATTGCCGGTCGGTTCGTCGGCGAGCAGGATCTCCGGCTGTTCGATCAGGGCACGGGCGATGGCGGCGCGTTGCTTCTCGCCGCCCGAAAGCACCGGCGGCAGCACATGCATGCGCTCGCCCAGCCCCACCCATTTCAACAGCTCGGTGACATCGGTGCGGTAGCTTGCTTCCTCGCGCCCGCGCACGCGCAGCGGCAGCGCGACATTCTCATAGGTGGTCATGTGGTCGAGCAGGCGAAAATCCTGGAACACCACGCCGATGCGGCGGCGCAGGTGCGGCAGTTCGGTGCGCGAGATGCGCGAGCGGTCCTTGCCGAAAATAGTGATCAGCCCGCGTGTCGGCTTCAGTGACATGAACAAAAGGCGCAGCAACGTCGTTTTGCCGGCGCCCGAAGGGCCGCTCAGGAACTGGAAGGAGCGCTCCGGTATATGCAGGGAGATGTCGCGGAGGATTTCCGGACCCATGCCATAGCGGAGGCCGACATTTTCGAAGCGAATCAATTTCGACGACCTGAAATTCCTGGCAGCACAGAGCCTGCCTGTTCTGAGAAAAAGACCATCGGCCGGCATGGTTAACCGGCGGTTAATTTCTGGGTTGTTTCGGCGCGTCACGAGGGCTCCGGTGGGGAAGCGTTAACCATTTTTGTTTACGCAAAAGAAACGAAAAGCGAACACGCGCAATACGGGGCCATGATGGCTGACGAACGAACCGCGCGCCCGGTTTCCGGCGAAATCATGACCGATCCACCGGCAATTGCCATGGTGGACCGGATCGTGCGCGGCCCGGCGGCCGATATCGTCGATGCCGACTATGAAGTGATGCCGCGCCTTGCCCCTACCGTGGAAAGCGTTTCACCGCCGCCGCGCCTGATTGTCACGCCGTCCATCGAGGGCATGGACATGCTGCGCAAGCCGGAACCACCGGCGGAACGGCCGCCGGCCGCGCGCGGCGGGCCGATTTTCTGGATCGCCGGCATTGGTGCCGCCTTGGCCGCCTTCTGGGTCTCCGGCGGCCATGCGCTGGTGCGCCAGGCGCCGTTCCTGTCCGGCGCTCAAGCGTCGGCGCTGACCATTTCAGGCGTCACCTCGCACGTCGACGCCTCGGGGGCCAATCCGGTGCTGTTCGTCGATGGCGAGGCAGCCAATGACGGGACGGGGCCGGCGACAATGCCGCCGCTCGAAATCCGGGTTACCGGCAATGACGGACGCACAACCCGTTATACGTTGGGGACATCCGGCCATTCGCTGGCATCGGGCGAAAGATTCGGCTTTGCCAGCCGGCTCGACCTGCCTAAGAACGGCGTAAGGACTGTGTTGGTCACCTTCGCCGAATAGCGTGCGTCGATATTCAGGTGAGGCCGGCCTGCAAACGGCGGTTCCCTGCGCTTCCGGTGCTCACGTACGAAAAGTACGCTCCGCTCCGGTTCTCGCGAACCACCGTTTTCGGCTCGGCCTGACCTGAATCTCAACACACGCTCGGTGTGAAGGCGTCTGGGTAAAAACTTGAGGGGCGAAAAATGCCAATCGTACGCGACAAGGACATCGAAGTCCTGTTTTCGGCATCGGCGATCGCGCGCCGCAATCTCGAACTCGCCAAGGAGATTGCCGAGCACGATTACCATGATCTGCTGGTGATTTCGGTGCTGAAGGGCTCGTTCATTTTCGCCGCCGACCTGATCCGCGCTATGCACGATGTCGGTCTGTCGCCGGAGGTCGAGTTCATCTTCATTTCCAGCTACGGCGCCGGCACCACCAGCGGCGAGGTCAGGGTGTTGCGCGACATCGACAATGAGGTCGCCGGCCGCGACGTGCTGCTGATCGACGACATTCTGGAATCGGGCAAGACACTGACCTTCACCCGCGACCTGATGCTGTCGCGCGGCGCAAAAAGCTGTTCCATCGCCGTGCTGCTCGACAAGCGCATGCGCCGCCAGACCGCGCTCACCGCCGACTATGTCGGCTTCGATTGCCCCGACTATTTCGTCGTCGGTTACGGCATGGACGTCGCGCACGCCTTCCGCGAACTGCCGTTCGTGGGTGTCGTCAAGGGCGATGCGTGAGGCCACTGCCTCGCTCCGGCAAGTTCTGAAAAAGGCCTTAACGGCGCCGGAAAAATTAGCCCGGTCAGGTGCTGGGTCCTTTCAGAAAAAGTCAACTTTTCGCGGCCAAATTGCCGGCCATGGCAAAGCTTCTGATCGTCGAGGACGATGAATCCGTCCGTACCCTCGCTGCCCGTGCGCTTGAACGCGCCGGCCACGCAATCGATATCGCCGCCGACGGCGCCCAAGGCCTGGCGCTGATCCGCGCCGCGCATGGCGGTTACGATCTCGTCGTCTCCGACATCCGCATGCCGGAGATGGACGGCATCGAGATGGCGATCGCGGCGGCAGCCCTTTTCCCGGCGATGAAGATCATGCTGATGACCGGTTACGCCGACCAGCGCGAGCGCGCCGAGGAGTTGGACGGCATCATCCTCGATGTCGTGCAAAAGCCGTTCACGCTGGCCGAAATCCGATCGCGCGTTGAACGGGCGCTGATCTGTTTCGCTTGATCAGGCTGGATCTCTGACGGCAAGCACCGGCGCTGTACTCACGCGCCGTCCGATGTTCAGTGCCAGCAGGCCCGCGCCGATGATCAGGGCCGCGCCGATGACGGTCGTTGACCTGGGCACTTCGGCGAAGACCAGGAAACCCCAGAGCGGCGACCACAGAATGCCGGTGTATTCGAAGGTGGCGACGCGATTGGCCGGCGCCAGCCTGTAGCCCTGCGAGAGAAGGATCATGCCGGCGGAGGCGACGAAACCGCAGGCGGCCATCTTGAGGAAATCCGGCAGCGTCGGCCATATCCACGGCCGCACCAGGAATTCGACGCTGGGGTGAATGGCGTGGGTTATTCCGGCCAGATGGAATGTGCCGGCAACGACCGCGGCGCCGACGAGATAGGCGCCGTTCTGATAGAAGGCCATGACGGTGGACGATTCTGTATCGCCGATCTTACGCGCCATCAGCTGCGAGAAGCCGTAAAGCGCCGCCGAGCCTAGCGACAGGAGTGCCGCCCAGTCGAACAGGCCGGCGCCGGGGCGCACCATCACGACGACGCCAAGCAGTCCGATCAGCACCGTCGCCAGCGTCTGCCAGGAGACGCGTTCGCCGAGATAGGGGCCGGCCAGCGCCATGATGAACAGCGGCGCCATGAAATAGAGCGCCACCGCATCGGCCAGCGGCAGCGCGGCGATGGCCAGATAATACACCGTGTAGGAGGTGAACTGAATGAAGGCGCGGATCGTCAGCAGGCCGAACCGCTTCGATAGGATTGCCCGCAGCCCGACATCGGCATGGACGAGAACGATCAGGATCGGTAAGGCGATGATCGAGCGGATCGCCATCACCTCGGTCACCGGGTAACCGCTCGATACGGCCTTGACGAGCGGGTCCTGCAGCGAGAAGACCAGCACGCCCAGACATAGGCTCAGGATGCCGCGCACCATCCTATTCTGCATCTGCGTACCGGCTCCTGCGCGTGTGACCCGAAGCGCATTCGGATCAAAAAGAACCCGCCACCGTTTCGGGCAGCGGGCACGAGTGAGGACTCTTTGATTGGTCCGCGGCTGATTTCGCAGCCGCATATCCAATGGGTATGGCGACTATCGTCCCCCGTTTGACATGTTGCAAACGAATTGGAATGATGCCAGCAATCAAATCTGCTTATGATGGATTTTCATGCGCCCAACCCTCGACAGCGATCTGCTGCGTACCTTTGTCGCCATCGCCGAGGCCGGCAATTTCACCAGGGCGGCCGAGCAGGCCGGCCGCACACAGTCGGCCGTATCGATGCAGATGAAGAAACTCGAAGAGCTGGTCGGCGACAGCCTGTTCGAGCGCGGCTCGCGCGGTGTCGCGCTGACGCGGCGTGGCGGCGAACTCATCGTCAACGCCCGCCGCATCGTCTCGCTGCTCGACGAAACGGCGGCGTCGATGGCGGCGCCGCCGCTCGGCGGACCGGTGCGTATCGGCATTCCGGAGGAATATGGCCACGCCATCCTGTCGCGCGCGCTGGGCGCATTCTCGAAACGCCACACCAAGGTCGAGGTCACCGTGCGCTACGCGCATTCGGAGGCGCAGCTGGCGGCGCTCGCCGCCGGGGAGCTTGATCTGTGCGTGGTGTTCGAATGGCAGGATCCGGCCGGCGGCGAAGTGCTGATGCACGACCCGACGGTCTGGGTGACGTCGACGCTGCATCACATGCACGAGGAACGGCCGGTGCCGATCGCGCTCTACAACCGGGTCAGCTGGTGCAAGGACTTTGCCATAAAATCGCTGGAGCAGCGCGGTCTTGCCTACCGTGTCGCCTATACCAGCGACACCACCGGCGGCCTGAAGCTTGCCGTCACCTCCGGGCTGGCGATCGCGCCGATCTCGCGCAGCAACATCCCGGACGGCTGCCGCGAACTGACGTCGGCAGACGGGTTCGGCGACATCGATTCCTCCAATGTGGTGATGCATCGCAGCCCGAACGCGTCAGGCGAGGCGATCGACGGCATGCAGGAGGCGATCCGCGAGGCGTTCGTCAACCGGTCAGGTTAGCCCCTCACATCCTCATAGAAGGTCAGGCGGTTGCCGAACGGGTCGGCGACCGTGACCTCCTTCGTCTTCCAAGGCGTCTCCTCCAACCCCGGCCTGGCAAAGCGGTACTTTCTTTCGGTCAACTCGTGGTGGAGTCCCGCAATGTCGGTCGTCTCGATCCGGAGATGAGAACCCGGCGCGCCGTCGCCATGATGTTCGCTCAGATGCAAGACGCAGCCGTCGCGATAAATGCCTGTGTAAAGCGGCGTGTTGTCTTCGTAGCGGTGTTCGAACTGCACTTCGAAACCGAGAAAATCGAGGTAGAATTCATGCGCCTTGGCAACATCGAAGATGCGCAGGATGGGCGTGACGGTACCGAGCTTCGGCATGGTGTTGCAACCGTTCGAGAGGGGGTCGGGGCAGGGCTTGGGGGCGGCGGTCTCTATTTCAGCTCAAGCAGCCGTTCGAGATAGCTGCGCTCGATATCGGGGCTGAGCGCGTTGCCGAGCCGCTTGCGGATCGCTTCCAGGATCTGGCGCGCGCGCTGGACGTCGATCTCGTCGGGGACCTTCACCGAATCGCCGAAATCCGGACCCTGGCTGGCGCGCGGCCGGCCGAGCGGGTCGCGGTCGGCATTCTGCTGACGCCCGCCTTCCTGGCTGCCGCCCTGGTCGCCCTGCATGGCCTGCATCTGCTTCATCATGTCCTTGGCGCCCTTGCGCAGCGCCTCGAGCGCCCGGCCCTGGTGCCCGACGGCCTCGTCGCCCTGGCCCTCGCCAAGCGCCTGCTCGGCGCTGCCCATGGACTTGCCGGCCTCGCCAAATCCTTCATTGGGCTCCATGCCCATGCCTTCGAGGCTCTTCTTCAGCTTATCGAGATCGCTTTTCAGCTGGCCCTGGCCTTCCTGCAGCTGCTTCAGCGCATCGGCGAATTCCTGCGGCGTCATCGGCTTCGGCCTCGCCAGCGGATCGCGGTCCTGGCCAACGCCTGGCTTGTCCTGGTCTTCGCCACCGCCCTGGCCAAGTTGCTCGTCGCGGTTCTCCCCGCGCTGGCGCTCACCGCGCTGCATCTGGTCCATGCGGAAGGTGTCGTTCATCATCTCCTGCTGGCGCCGCAGGATTTCGCCGAGCTTGTCCATCTGCTGGCGCATCTGGCTGTCCTGCTCACCGCCCTGCTGCTGACGGCCGGCCTGGAGATTGTTCATCATGTCCTGCAGCTGCGACAGCAATTGCTGCGCCTTGTCGCGATCGCCCGATTTCGCCAGATTCTCGATCTGGTCCATCATCCGGTCGATGTCGCTCTGGCGCAGTTCCTGGCCGTTCTGCTGCATCTGCGGCGCATTCGGGTTCTGCTTGGCGCGTTCGGCGAATTCCTGCAGGAACTGGTTCATCGCCTCGCGCAGTTCCTTCATCGCCTTTTCGATTTCCTGGTCGCTGGCGCCGTTCTTGATGGCGTCCTGCAGGGCCTGCTGCGCCTGGCGCAGCCGCTTCTCGGCGGCCGAGAGGTTGCCCTCCTCGATGCCGAGCGCGATTTCCCAGAGATAGGCGACCTCGCTGCGCAGCTGATCGTCGTTGCCGGCCAGCTTCAGCCGGCTGCGCGCGCTCATGATGGCGAGGTAGTGGGACATGTTGTCGAACGTGTCTTCGGGCCGCAGCGTGATGGCGTCGATCAGGTCAACCACGCGGGGCTTGGCATTGGCGTCGAGCGCCAACAGGCGGCGCTGTTCGATCACCGCCCGCGCCAGCGGATTGGCGAACGGCCGCTCGGGCATCACCAGCGTCTTGGTTTCGCTCGACGCGGTGTGGCCGGCGTCGTCGGTGGCGACCAGCGTCAGCTTGATGCTGCTGCCGGCCCAGACATGCTCGGTCAGGTCCTTGGTGGTCTTGGCGGCATTCGACTTACCGCCGCGGCGCGGCAGCGCCAGCGGCATTTCGGGCGGGCCGTAGAGTGGATGCGCGCCCGGCGCCAGCGGATCGGCCAGTTCGAAGACCGCCTTGGCGGTGGCGGCGCCGTAATCGTCGTCGATCTGGTAGTTGAGTTCAAAGGCGCCGTTGGCGGCGCGCTTGGGCTCGCCGACGAAGCGGATCTGCGGCGGCTTGTCCGCGATCACCGCGAAGGCCCAGCGGCCAAGCTGGTCCTCGCCCGATTTCAGCGTCAGCGTGCCGTCGCCGGTCAGCTTGCCGGTGAACTGGCGTATCTTGGTTGGCGCCGCCGGGCTTGCGGCTGGCTTGGCGGTGGTCGCCTGCGGTCCGGCCGGATCGATGGTGCGTGCATTGCCATCCTTGTCGGCATAGGCGAGCGTTTCCTCGCCCGAGCCGCCGGTGACGCGCAAGGAGACGTCGCTGCCCTCGGGGACATGAAACGTTGGCGTCGCTTGGTTGGCGTCGGCGGTCAGGAAGATCGGCGGCTTGCCGGTGTAGGCGGGCGGCGTCACCCACGCATCGATACGCGGCGCCACGGCATCGTGCGCGCCGTGGGCGTTGAAGCCGTCGCTTATCCTGCCGCCGGTCGGCCCGAAGGAGAAGGCAAAGGCGGTGACGAGCAGCAGCGCCGCCACGGCGCGCAGCCCCCCAGGGGTCGCGCTCCGGCACGCGGGTGCGCGGCAGGTCGGCGCCGAGGCTGTCGAGCCTGGCGGCCATGCGCTTCTGGTGTTCGCGCCACAGCGCCTGCGAGAAGCTGCTTTCCCGGCCGCTAGGGCGGTCGGCCTGCACCAGCACGGGGCTGTGCAGCAGCTTGTTGGCGGCCTCGATGCGGCGGTCGACCTCGGCGGCCCCAGGCAAGCGGAAGAAACGCAACGGATAGAGCGCCGCCAACGCTGCCACGCCGAATGCCGCGACAAGACCGATGCGCGCGACATCAGGCAGCCGCGAGAAAACGCCGAACCAGGAGAGGCTCAGGAACAGGCTGGCGACAATGATCAGCGGCAGCAGCAACGGCCAGCCGCGCTCGACCATCATCGAGACCCGCGTCGCCAGCCGGCTGAGCGCAAGGCGCCCGGCGAGACCGCGATCGCTAGAGGTGGGTCGTTGCGTCATCGGCCCTTCCTGGAATCAGGCGGGATAGCCCGATCCTCACGACTCGAAGAATACCAGCAAACACGGCAAAGGCGAGGCGCTTTCAAAAAACGTGAAGCCCGCCGCTGTGGTTGCAATCAGAAATTGGCGGGGTTTGCGTTGGCGCCACAGACCAGTACGGCGACGCGTTCACCCGGTGTCGGCGTGTAGCGGCCGGACAGGATCGCGGCGAAGGCGGCAGCTCCGCCCGGCTCGGAGATGATGCGCACCCGGTTCCACAACGCCTTCTGCGCGGCGATGATGTCGTCGTCGCTGATCAGGATGGAGCGTTCGACGAAGGCTTCGGCGATCGGGAACATCATTTCGCCGACGCGCTTCGGCGCCAGCGAATCGGCGGCGATGCCTTCCGCCGGGGCGTCGACGGGATGGCCGGCCTCGAAGGCGCGATGAAGCGTCGGCGCGCCCTCCGGCTCGATGGCGATGATGCGAATGCGGCCGGCATACCAGGCGGCGATGCCGCCGATCAGGCCGCCACCGCCGACGGCGACGAGCAGCGTGTCGATCTCAGGCAAGTCGTTCTCGATCTCGAGCCCGAGCGTGCCCTGGCCGACCAGCGTCTCCTCCTGGTTGAAGGCGTGGATCTGCAAGGCGCCGGTTTGCTCTGCGAAACGTTCGCTGGCGGCCAGCGCCTCGGCATAGCGGGCACCGCCGACGACGAGGTCGGCGCCATAGAAGCGAATGCGGTCCAGCTTGGCCTGCGGGCTGACCTCGGGAACGAAGATGGTCGCCTTGTGGCCAAGCCGCATGGCGGCGTAGGCGACGGCTGCGCCGTGGTTGCCGCCCGAAGCGGCTACGACACCGACCTTGGGAACCGGCCGTTCGAGCAGGTTGGTGAAGGCGCCGCGCGCCTTGAACGAACCGGAATGCTGCAGGCATTCGAGCTTGAGATCGACCGCCAGCGGCGGCCGGTCGAAGTCGGCCATGTCGACGCGCAGCACCGGTGTATGCCTGATATAGGGGCGGATGCGCGGTTCCATCGCGGCAATGCGTTCGCGTGTGACGGTGCTGCCCTGCGACATGGCGATCTCCTCGGGATTGACAGTAATTAGTAACTTGGCAAAATGGCTAAATGCAAGAGGTTGATGTCTTCAAGGCGATCGCCAACGAACGCAGGCTGCAGATCCTCGACTGGCTCAAGGATCCGCGTGCGCATTTCCCAGCCCAGGCCGACGGCGATCTGGTCGAGGACGGCGTTTGCGCGCTGCTGATCGCCGAGAAGCTCGGCATCACGCAGGCGACGCTCTCCGAGCATATGCGCGTGCTCACCCAGGCCGGCCTGCTGCGGCCCAAGCGCATCAAGCAATGGACGTTCTACCGCCGCGACGAAGACAGGATCGCCGACACCAGAGTGCTCATCCAGAACCGGCTGTAGCGCCGCCGGCGAGACGGCTTCTATGCCAGCCAGTCGGGCACCGAATCCAGCCCGATCAAATCGTCATAGGTCAGGCGCGGGCGCACGACATGGAAACGGTCGCCGTCGACCAGAACCTCGGGCACCAGCAGGCGGGTGTTGTAGGTGCCGGCCTGCACCGCGCCATAGGCACCGGCAGTGGAAACGGCCACGAGATCGCCGGCCTTCAGCCTGGGCAAGTCACGATCGAGGCCGAGATAGTCACCGGTCTCGCAGACCTGGCCGACCACGTCGACCATCATGCGCGGCGTGTCGGCCGGCGGCTGCACGACCGGCCTGATATCGTGGAAGGCATCGTAGAGCGTCGGCCGGATCAAATCGTTCATGGCGGCGTCGACGACGAGGAAATTCTTGGCGTCGCCTTCCTTCACGAAGATCACTTCGGAGACGAGGATACCGGCATTGCCAACGATCAGCCGGCCCGGCTCGAACATCACCTTCAACCCGAGCTTGGTGACATGCTTCCTGACGATCTGGGCATAGGCATCGGGCAAAGGCGGCGGGTTGTTGTCGACGCGGTAGGGGATGCCGAGGCCACCGCCGAGATCGACATGGTCGATGGCATGGCCATCGGCGCGCAGCGCACCGACCAGATCGACCAGCAGGGCGAAGGCGTCGTCGAAGGGCTGCAACTCGGTGATCTGGCTGCCGATATGGGTATCGATGCCGGTGATCTTGATGCCCGGAAGCGTCGCCGCCCGGGCATAGACCTGCCGCGCCCGCTGCCACGCAATACCGAACTTGTTCTCGGCCTTGCCGGTCGAGATCTTCTTGTGGGTCTTGGCGTCGACATCGGGATTGATGCGCAGCGAGATCGGCGCCACCTTGCCGAGAGCCACGGCGCGGGCCGAAAGCAGCTCAAGCTCCGGCTCGGATTCGACGTTGAAGCACAGGATGCCGGCTTCCAGCGCAAAGTCCATTTCGCGCGCGGTCTTGCCGACGCCCGAGAACAGTATCTTGCCGGCCGGGACGCCGGCGGCCAGCGCCCGGCGCAACTCGCCTTCCGAGACCACGTCGGCGCCGGCGCCGAGCTTGGCCAGGGTGCGCAGCACGGCCTGGTTGGAATTGGCCTTCATGGCGTAGCAGACCAGCGTGTCGAGGCCGGCAAAGGCCTGGGCGAACACCCGGTAGTGCCTGGTCAGCGTGGCGGTCGAGTAGCAGTAGAACGGCGTGCCGACCTGAGCGGCGATATCGGGGATTGCCACGTCCTCGGCATGCAGCACGCCGTCGCGGTAGTCGAAATGGTTCACGAGAGTGGTTCCGGAAGTTGGAGCACGATGAGATCGGGTTCAGATAACCCGGTCTGATCGGTTCTAGATCAGCGGGTCGAGGATGAACTTCTTGTCCTTGACCGGTTTTTCCGGCTCCGGCGGCAGCGGCTGCTTGGCCCTCTCGGCATCCTTGCGCGCCTGTTCGGCGGCTTCATAGGGCGTGTCGAGACCGGCCTTGCGGCCGCAGGCGGTCACGGCGGCCATCGCCACCAGCAGCGTCAGCGTCACCAAAATCCTGCTTCCGGTCATCGATCCATCCGTCCGAAACGTTTTGTCAGCCGCCGCTTTTAGCCGAGTTCTCGGCGTATTGCACCCCTGGCTCAGCCTTTCGCCAGTCGCTTTTTCCAGTAGCGAATCTGCTTCCTCACTTCCGACGGCGCGGTGCCGCCGAAACTGGTGCGGCTCTTGACCGAGTTCTGCACTGCCAGCACCGAGAAAATATCCGATGTGATGCCGGGGTTGATCGACTGCAGGTCCTCCAGCGAAAGCTTTTCCAGGCTCACCTTCTTCTCCTCGGCCAGCGCCACGGCGCGGCCGGTGACATGATGCGCCTCGCGGAAGGGCAGGCCGAGCGTGCGCACCAGCCAGTCGGCGAGGTCGGTCGCGGTCGCGTGGCCGGAACCGGCGGCCTTCTTCATCGCGGCCGCGTTGACCGTCATGTCCGAGACCATGCCGGTCATCGCCGCCAGCATCAGGTCGAGCGTCTCGGCGGCGTCGAAGACCGATTCCTTGTCTTCCTGCATGTCCTTGCCATAGGTCAAAGGCATGCCCTTCATCACCGTCAGCAGGCCGACCAGATGGCCGTTGACGCGGCCGGTCTTGCCGCGCACCAGTTCGGCGGCGTCCGGGTTCTTCTTCTGCGGCATGATCGAGGAGCCGGTGGAAAACGAGTCCGACAGCCTGATGAAGCCGAATTGCGGCGTCGACCAGATGATGATCTCTTCCGCCAGACGCGACAGATGCGTGCCGCAGATCGCCGCCATGGCGAGGAACTCCAGCGCGAAATCGCGGTCGGAAACGCTGTCCAGCGAATTGCGCATCGGCTCGCGGAAGCCGAGCGCCTTGGCGGTCTGGTGGCGGTCGATCGGGAAGCTGGTGCCGGCAAGCGCGGCCGCACCCAGCGGGCTCTCGTCCATGCGCTCGATCGCGTCGCGCACGCGCGACAGGTCGCGCGAAAACATCTCGACATAGGCCATGCAGTGGTGGCCGAAGGTCACCGGCTGCGCCGCCTGCATATGGGTAAAGCCCGGCATCACCGTTGCCGCGTGCTCCTCGGCCCGCTCCAGCAGTGCTGTGATGAGCCCCTTCAGCGCCTCGGCGACGCGGAAGCACTCGTCCTTGACCCAGAGCCGCAGATCGACCGCCACTTGATCGTTGCGCGAACGCGCGGTGTGCAGGCGGCCGGCCGCCGGGCCGATCAGGTCGGCGAGGCGGGCCTCGACATTCATGTGGATGTCTTCAAGCCTGGTCGAAAACTCGAAGCTGCCGGCCTCGATCTCTTTCAGGATCGTGTTCAGGCCGTGAGCGATTTTTTCTTGATCGGCCGCCGAAATAATGCCCGTTTGCGCCAGCATCTCGCTATGGGCGATCGAGCCGCGTATGTCCTGCGCGTAGAGTTTGCGGTCGAACGAGATCGACGCGTTGATCGCTTCCATGATCGCGGCCGGACCCGAGGCAAATCGTCCGCCCCACATCTGGTTGCTGGTCTTCTTGTCGCTCATCGCTATAAAACCCGTGCTTCGGAGCAGTTTTGAGAAAATGGCAGACGGAAACAGATTTTTCCCGGCCCCGCGCCTGATCCTCGCCGCCCTGGTGGCGGGAGCGCTGGCCGGCGCGGTCGCGGTATATGTCAGCGAGAGCCGGTCTGGCAACAATGCACCGGCCCAGGTGGCGGTCGGCGACAGCAAGGACGATGTCGCCTGCGCCGCCAAGAGCGACCGCGCCAAGAAGATCGCGGCCGCTGCCACCGGCGAGGTCGCTGCGCTTTTGCCCGCCGATCCGCCGCAGTCGATGAAGAGCCTTGCCTTTAATGGTCCGGACGGCAAGCCGATGACGATCGCCGACCATGCCGGCAAGACGGTGCTGCTCAACCTCTGGGCGACATGGTGCGCGCCGTGCCGTGCCGAAATGCCGGCGCTCGATGCGCTGCAGAAGGAGAAAGGCAGCGATACCTTTCAGGTCGTTGCCGTCAATGTCGACGCCGGCGACGATGTGAAGCCGAAGAAGTTTCTCAAGGACACAGGCGTCAAGGCGCTCGGCTACTACCGGGATTCGACGGTGGCGCTGTTCAACGACCTCAAGGCGCGCGGCCTGGCGCTCGGCCTTCCCGTCACCATGCTGATCGACGGCGAAGGCTGCCTGATCGCGCATATGAACGGCCCGGCCGAATGGTCGGGGCCTGACGCCAGGCGGCTGGTCGAGACGGCACTCGGTTCGTGAACCTCATGCCTGTATTCGGCAGCCTGTCGCCCAAAACCGAATTCGGTATTGGGCTGCTGACATCAGGCTGAGCGCACGCTTGGCTTGAGCAATACGAGGCTGCCATCCCGACGGTCGACGCGCGCCGGAGTGCGCTTGCCGTTGCCGGTCAGGTCGTCGAACGCCTCGATCGGCGCCGGCTTGCCGAGATAGTAGCCCTGGCCGATCTCACAAGCTTCCGCATCCAGGAACTTCAGCTCTCCAAGCGTCTCGACGCCTTCGGCAAGAACCGGCAGGCCAAGGCCGCGCCCCAGGCCCAGCACGGCGCGCACGATCGCGGCGACCTGGCCGTTGGTGTCGACCGCCTTGATGAAGGAGGAGTCGATCTTGATCTTGTCGAAGGGGAAGGCGCGCAGGTTGGAGAGCGAGGAATAGCCGGTTCCAAAATCGTCCATGGCCACCCGCACGCCAAGCGACTTGACCTGCCGCAGGGTTGCCAGCGCACGCGGCATGTCCTTCACCAGCGCGGTTTCGGTGATCTCGAGTTCCAGCCTTGTCGGGGCAAGACCTGTTCTTAGCAAGGTCTCGTGGACCTTGCGGCTGAAATTGGGATTGTGAAGCTGGACCGCGGAGACGTTGACGGCGACCGTCAGCGGATTTTCCCAGCGGGCGGCTTCCTCACAGGCGGCGTCGAGCACCCAGTCGCCGATCTGCCCGATGGCGCCGCTGTCTTCGGCCACCGGGATGAATATTGCCGGGGAGACGTCGCCGCGTTCGGGATGGCGCCAGCGGATCAGGGCTTCGAAGCCAACCATCTTGCCGCTGCTGATCTCCTTCTGCGGCTGGTAGACAAGGTAGAATTCGCCGCGCACGACGGCCTGGCGCAATTCGTGCTCCATAATGCGCTTGTCGCGGGCTTCGGCGCCCATCGACGTCTCGAAATAGCGATACGTGTCCCGGCCTTCGGTCTTGGCGCGGTAGAGCGCCGTGTCGGCGTGGCTGATCAGGCTGGTCTGGTCCTCGGCATCGAGCGGATAGACCGCGATGCCGATGCTGGCCGAGACCAGCCCGCCGCCAGCCGCGGCCCGGTTCTCCTCGCGCATGGCGGCGAGCAGCGCCCCCGCGATGCGGCCCGCTGCCTGCGGGTCGGGCAGGTTGGGGGCAATGATGGCGAATTCGTCGCCGCCGAGGCGCGCAAGCATCTGGCCGTGGCGCAGAACGCCGGCAGCGCAGGTCGCCACCTTCTGCAGCATCGCATCGCCGGCGCCATGCCCGTAAAGGTCGTTCACCTCCTTGAAACGGTCGAGGTCGAACAAAAGGAGCGCGAGATGCCGGGGTTTGGCGCCCTTGTCGGCATTGGCGTTCCGGTTCATCGATGCGATTTCCGCGTCGAGACGGCTGGAAAAGGAGCGGCGGTTGGCAAGTCCTGTCAGCGGGTCGAAATGGGCGAGGCGAAGGATCTCCTCTTCCGCCTTCTTGCGTTCGCGGATGTCGCGGACGGCGATGACGTTGTGGGGCTTGCCGCAATAGTCGATGCTTCGGGCGATCAGTTCGACGGGAATTCGCGTTCCGTCGCGGTTCCTCAACTCCGCCTCCCACGGCTGGCCTTCAACGCTCGCCGCTTCGCTTGCGGTGCGTTCGTCGAAGATCTCGCCCAGCTCCATGCCGTTCAACGTCGCGGCCAGCGTGCCGGTCAGCTTGCCCATGCTGTCATTGGCGCTGACGATGCGGTCGCGGTCACAGACAATCAGGCCCTCCACGGCGGCATTGGCCAGGCCGTGCATGCGGTCGACCTCGAGTTTTTGGCGACGGAAGCGCAAATCGATCCACAGCGCCGATGCCGACAGCACCAGGATCACCAGCGTGGCGGCGGCCGCCGCGAAAGCCTGTGAGGTCGGCTCGATCGTGTATTCGGATATAACGATCGAGGAATCGGGAAAGATGGAGACGGCCCCCATGGCGATGAAATGCAAGGTGCAGATCGCCAGCGTCAGCAGCACCGCGCCGACGGATGTTGCTGCCAAGGAGGGACGGCGCAGAACGACATGCAGCGCCAGCGCCGCAAGCGTTACGCCCGCCAGCAAGGAAACGGCGACAAGCAACAGGTTCCATTCGATCCGGCCCTGGACCTCGAATGCCGCCATGCCGATATAGTGCATGGCCGCGATACCGCCGCCCAGAACGGCGCCGCCGACGAGACGATACTCGAACTCGTCCCGCAAGGTGGCGATCCACATGCCGGCCGCCGTCAGCGCGACCGAGGCAGCGAGCGAGAGCACGGAGAGCCACGGATCATAGGCACTGGGTATGCCCGGCGTGAACGCAAGCATGGCGATGAAATGCGTTGCCCAGATGCCGAAGCCGGTGGAAGTGGCCGCGATCATCAGCCAGGCCAGCCGATTCCGGTCTGTAGAGCGGCTGATGTGGCGAAGCAGGCTGACAGCAGAGAAACAGGAAATCCCGCAGATCAGCGCGGCAAGTGCGACCAGTCTCAGATCGTGCTGGTTCACGATGCAATTGTAGACAGTCAACATCTTATTTCCCCAAGCCCATCGGAAATAAAAAACGAAATATGACTGAATAATGCTTGGCTGTTGAAGGATCGATGAAGTCGGCTGCAACCATAGCGTGCTTTCCCGGCGCAATATGGCTGCGGGGACGACAGGCTTTTTGGGGGCTGAAGCCGGCTATTTCAGGCGAATGGTCACCGCCAGGGCTTCATGATCCGAACTCGGACTGCCGTCCGGCAATATGGCGGCGATAACGGCAGGCGCGCTGGCCAGGAGGCCGCGGGTGAAGAACCAGTCGATGCGGCCGACCGGCGTCCCGGCCTCACGCCGCTGGGTGGGCAGGTCGAGGTTGTTGGCGGCCTGCCAATCAAAGCCGCTCCCGGCGAGGACCGCAAACAGCGGCTCGTGGCGTTCAACATCGATCAGCCGGCCCGGTTCGGCCGCGACCCGCGCCAGCCAGGCCGCCGGATCGCCATGGCGTTCCTCATGGCTTGCGGTCAGCGTGTTGAAATCGCCGCCAAGCAGCACCGGCGCTTCCGGATCATATTTGTCGATGGCGTCGAGAAGGTGGCGCGTCTGGATGGCCCTGCCGGCCGGATCGGTACGATTTTCCAGATGCACCGAGACGACCGTCACCCTGCGGTTGGCGATCTGCACCTGGCCACCGATCGCCATGCGCCCGCCGATGCGCGGCTGGCCGCGTTCCGGCCGGAACCAGCCGCCGGCGGCGTCGAGGCGCACCAGGAAAGGACGGAGCAGCGGGACGGCACTGGTCACGGCATTGCCGTGAAAGCCTTCCGCATTGGCCGCCTCGCCGGTCACCGAACGCTCGGCCTCGTTGCCGCCGCCGAGTTCGACGAACTCGACGCCATAGGCAAAGGCATGGCCGAGCCGGTCGGCCAGGGTGCGCAGCGGATGGCCATTGCCGGAGCGCGCCATGCCCTGGTCGACTTCGGACAACAGCACGATGTCGGGAGCCTGCGCGGCCAGCGTTGCCGCGATGGCGTCGACATGACGGAGCCGCTCGACGTTCCAGGTCACCACCTTCAGGCTCTCGCCAGCGCTCCCGCGCGATGCCATGCCGCCGATTTCGATCTGGCCGAGAGCCGGAATGGCGGCGGCATGGCGCAAATGGGTGGCGCTGTCGCGCGGGCCCTCGCGCATCGCCTGTCTGTCGGCGATGGACACATGCGTCAGCTGTTGCACCAGCATTTTGTCATTCCTTTAGCCGGATAATCATAGCGGCCGATCGTGGTCCTTACGTCCCAGACCGTCGCCCTAGCTACCTAGGACGCCGGTGTGACGTTTTGATGCCGGCCAGGCCGCCGAGGGAGAGGAGCGAGCAGCTGTGCAAAGGCCGGAGGCCCACAACAGAACTGTCACATACCTTCTCTAAGAGAGCGGGCAAGGACTTGCGCAAGACCCTTGTCACCAGCCACTCAAGAGGGAAAACCATGACCATGATCAAGCGGGGCTTTGCTGCCCTTGCCGCTGGCGCGCTCAGCACCGCGCTGGCGATGCCTGCCTTTGCAGAGCCGGTAAAATTCGATTTCTGGTTCGGCCTTTCGGGCGATCTCGCCCGCGTCGTCGACACGCTGTGCAAGAACTTCAACGCCTCGCAGACCGACTATGAAGTCGTCTGCACCAGCCAGGGCAATTACGACGCCACGCTGCAGAACACGATCGCCGCCTTCCGCGCCGGCAAGCAGCCTGCCGTCGTCCAGGTCTATGATGTCGGCACCGCCACCATGATGCTGTCGGGCGCCTACAAGCCCGCCGACAAGCTGATGGAAGAAAACGGCTACAAGATCGACTACGCCGACTATTTCCCCGGTATCGCGCGCTACTACGCGACGTCGAAGGGCGAAATGCTGTCCTTCCCGTTCAATTCCTCGACCGCGCTGCTGTACTGGAACAAGGACGCCTTCGCCAAGATCGGCAAAACCGAAGCGCCGAAGACCTGGGAAGATGTCGGCGCCGACCTCAAGGCGATGAAGGATGCCGGCTATGAATGCCCGATGGCCATCAACATCTCGGCCAATGAGAGCTGGCAGCTGATGGAGCAGTTCTCGGCCATCCACAATCAGCCGATCGCCACCAAGAACAACGGCTATGACGGCCTCGACGCGCGCCTGGAAGTCAACAAGACCAAGTTCGTCCAGTACGTCACCGATCTCAAGAAATGGTATGATGCCGGCCTGATCAAGATCAAATCCAAGGACCTTGGCCAGGATATGGTCCAGGCCTTCGCCTCGGGCACCTGCCAGGTCATCATGACCTCGGTCGGCGACCACGGCACCGTCGGCAAGACGCATAAGGAAGGCATGAATTGGGATGTTGCCGAACTGCCGGTCTATGCCGGCACCGAGCGCAAGAATTCGCTCGTCGGCGGCGCTTCGCTTTGGGTTCTCTCCGGCAAGTCGGATGCGGAATACAAGGGCGCCGCGGCGTTCCTCAACTTCATCCACGATCCCAAGACCGCATTGTTCTGGTCGACCAACACCGGCTACATCCCGGTGACCAAGTCGGGCTTCGACTACATGAAGTCCAACGGCTTCTACGACAAGGCGCCCTACAAGGGACGTGAAACCGCCATCGCCAGCCTGACCGCTTCCGAGCCGACCGAAATCACCCGCGGTGTGCGCCTGGGCAACTTCACCCAGATCCGCGCCGAGTTCGGCACGCAGATGCAGGCGATCTTCGCCAACAAGGTCAGCGTCCAGGAAGGCCTCGACACGCTGGTCAAGAATGGCGACGCCATCCTCGACCGCTTCCAGCAGACCTATCCGGGCAAGACCCTGCCCTGATCGCTTGAATTTTCAGGCTGCCCGTCGACTCATGCTTCGAGTCGACGGGCAGTTGTTTCGTGTATTTAATGCAAACGTGACTGGCCGTTCAGCGGCATCGGCGGACCGATGGAAAAACGCGTCACCTTCAGCAGTTGGACAATCGGCATCCTTTTCGCGGTGCCGCAGCTCCTCCTGATCTTCACGTTCTTCTACTGGCCGGCCGGCCAGGCCGTGTACTGGTCGCTGACGCTGCAGCAGCCCTGGGGCGGCGGCAACATCTGGGTCGGGCTCGACAATTTCCGCTCGATCCTGGCCAACGCCGACTACTGGAATTCGATTACCGCCAGTCTTGTCTTTGCCGGCATCAGTACCGGGCTTGCGATGTTCATCGCGCTGGTGCTCGCCGCCCTGACCGATCGGCAGCTCGCCGGCTCGCGTCTCTATCGCGTGGTGCTGATCTGGCCCTACGGCATCGCCGCACCGGCGCTGGCGCTGGCGTTCCGCTTCATCCTGGCGCCGGAGGCGGGGTTCCTTTCCGCCATCAACCGGATGTGGCCGGGGATCTGGGATCCGGGTCTCGATGGCGCGGATGCCATGGCGTCGATTATCGTCGCCTTCTCCTGGAAATATGTCGGCTACAACTTCATCTTCTTCCTGGCCGCATTCCAGGCCATCCCGCGTTCGCTGATCGAGGCGGCGGCGATGGACGGTTCCGGCGTCATCAGGCGTTTCTGGGACATCCAGTTTCCGCTGATCACGCCGACGATCTTCTTCCTTTTGGTCATCAACATCACCGAAAGCTTCCAGGATTCCTTCGGCATCGTCGACATCATGACATCAGGCGGCCCGGCGAACGCGACCAATCTGATGGTCTACAAGATCTATTCCGACGGCTTCAAAGGTTTGGATTATTCGGGTGCCGCCGCGCAGAGCATCATCCTGATGCTGCTCATCATCGTGCTCACCATCTTCCAGTTCCGCTTCATCGAGCGGCGCGTGCATTACGGGTGAGGATGACATGGTAGAGCGTACCCCATTCCTCAATTTCTTCACGCATCTGATCCTGTTCGTCGGTTTTGTCTTCTGCGTCGCGCCGTTCGTGGTCGTCGCCATCGCCGCGTCGCACAATTTGAGGGATGTCAACGATGTGCCGATGTCGCTGCTGCCGGGCAGCGACTTCTGGGTCAACATCAAGACTGCGTGGGTGACGGCCGGTCTCGGCCCCAAGCTGCTCAACAGCTTCATCGTCGCCGGCGGCGTGGCGGCGGGCAAAGTGATCATTTCGGCGCTCACCGCCTTCTCGATCGTCTATTTCCGCTTTCCCGGCCGGATGTTCATCTTCTGGCTGATCTTCGTCACCCTGATGCTGCCGCTGGAAGTGCGCATCGTGCCGACCTACGCGGTCGTCGCCAATGTGCTGTCGCCCTATCAGGCCATTCTCGACGTGACAGGCTTGAGCTGGCTGATCGAGAAGCTGTCGGGCGTGCAGGTCTCGCTCAGCCTCGGGCTGCTCAATTCCTACCCCGGCCTGATACTGCCATTGGTCGCCACTGCCACCGGCACGTTCCTATACCGGCAGTTCTTCCTCACCGTGCCGGATGAACTGACCGAGGCCGCACGCATGGACGGTGCAGGGCCACTGCGTTTCTTCATCGATGTGCTTTTGCCGCTCTCACGCAACAACATGGCGGCGCTCGGCACCATCATGTTCCTGTGGGCCTGGAACCAGTATCTGTGGCCGCTGCTCATCACCACCGACCAGTCGCATGCGATGGCGGTCACCGAGCTCAAACAGCTGATCCCCAATGTCGGCGGCACTCCCGAATGGCACATTGCCATGGCCGGCACGCTGATCGTCATGCTGCCGCCACTGCTTGTCGTGGTGCTCATGCAACGCTGGATCGTGCGTGGCCTGATCGCCACCGAGAAATAACAGGAGACAAAAAATGGCCTCCATCACCATTCGCGGCGTCAAGAAGAATTACGCCAAGACGCAGGTCGTGCACGGCGTCGACCTCGACTTCGCCTCGGGCGAATTCGTCGTCATCCTGGGACCGTCGGGCTGCGGCAAGTCCACGCTGCTGCGCATGATCGCCGGGCTTGAGGACATTTCCGGCGGCACGATCGCCATCGACGGCACGGTAGTCAACAAGCTGGAACCACGCGAGCGCGGCTGCGCCATGGTGTTCCAGAACTACGCGCTTTACCCGCATATGAGCGTGGCACAGAACATCGGCTATTCGCTCAAGGTCGCCGGCGTTCCCTCGGCCGAGCGCACCCAGCGCATCCAGGCGGTCGCGCGTACGCTTGAGCTCGAACACCTGCTCGACCGCAAGCCGATGGCGCTTTCCGGCGGGCAAAGACAGCGCGTCGCCATGGGCCGCGCCATGATCCGCGAGCCGAAGGTGTTCCTGTTCGACGAGCCGCTGTCCAACCTCGATGCCAAACTGCGCGTGCAGATGCGCTCGGAAATCCGCAAGCTGCACCGCCGGCTGAACGCCACGTCCGTCTTCGTCACCCACGACCAGGTCGAGGCGATGACGCTCGCCGACCGGCTGGTGGTGATGAATGGCGGCCGGGTCGAGCAGGTTGGCACACCAGGTGAGATCTATACCCGGCCTGCCAGCCGCTTCGTCGCCACCTTCGTCGGCGCGCCGGCCATGAACATTCTCGAAGGCACGGTCGAACTCGACGGGCTGTCGCTGCTCGGCGGCAGCCGGCGCCTGGCCATGACACGCGCCGGCCTGCCGGTCGGCACCAAGGTCGCGATGGGCATCCGGCCGGAAGCCGTCCGCCTGGTGGCGCCGAACACGGCGGGCGCGCTCAATGCGACTGTCGACCTGGTCGAGGAACTGGGCGCGGGCCGGGTCATCTATGTCGATCTCGACGGCGCACCGTTTTCGGTGATGACGTCGGAGGCCATCCACGCCGAGCCCGGCAGCCCGGTCGGCCTGAAGTTTTCGCCGCAGGACATGCATTTCTTCTCGTCGGAAACGGGAAGCCGCCTCGATGTCTTCAAGGCGTCCGTACCCGAGCCGGCGCTCTGATTCTCAAGCCTCGCTGAGCAGTGGCCGATCTACTCGGCCGAATCCGGAAAACGCATCATCGCGTGATCTCGCCACTGCATGCCGGGCGCAGCGCCGTCGGACCTTCAAGCGAACACATGCGCCTTTCCGGACACGGTGAGCCGCACGATCTCGCCGACCGCCGGCGCATCCATGCCGGATTTGCGCAGGATCAGCGGCGTGTTGCCGATCGCGGCCGCGTCCGGCGGATCGGCATTGTTCAGGAGCCGCACCGCGACCGTGCATGTCGCGCCGGCGAATTCCGATTCCGTCACCTCGCCGAACAGCATGTCGGGGGTGCCCGACATGCCCTCGCGCGATGTCCGTTTCAGCCCGATCTGCTCCGGCCGCAGCATGATGCGGGCGATATCGCGGCTGTCATTGGTGTCGACGGCGATGCGGCCGAGCGGCGAACTGGCGAAGCCGCCAGAGATGCTCGCCGGCAGGATGATGGCATCACCGAGGAACTCGGCGATCATCCTGTCCTTCGGCTTGAGGTAGAGATCGCGCGGCGTGCCGACCTGCGAGAATATGCCGTCGCGCATCACCGCCACCTGGGCAGCGAAGGACAGCGCCTCGGCCTGGTCATGCGTCACCAGGATGGTGGTGATGCCGGCCGCCTCCAGAAGTTCGGCCACGGCCTTGCGCATCGAGGCGCGCAGGCCGGTATCCAAGGCCGAGAACGGCTCGTCGAGCAGCATCAGCCTCGGTTTCATCGCCATCGCCCGGGCGAGCGCCACGCGCTGCTGCTGGCCGCCGGAGAGTTCGTGCGGGCGGCGCTTGAGGATCGCCTTGTCCAGCCCGACGATATAGGCGAGTTCGACGATACGCTCGGTGCGCTTGTCCTCGCCGCGGCCCAGGCCGAAACCGATATTGTCCGCGATGGTCAGATGCGGGAACAGGGCGCCGTCCTGCGCCACCACACCGATGCCGCGGCGATGTGCCGGGACAGCGGCGCCGCCATTGGCCAGCACCTCGCCGTCGAGCACGATGCGGCCCTGGTCAGGTGCCTCGAAGCCGGCGATCAGCCGCAATAAGGTCGTCTTGCCGCAGCCGGAGGGGCCGACAATTGCGGTCCGGCTGCCGCTGGCGACATTGAGGTCGACGCCGGCAAGGGCTGCGACCGGGCCGTAATGCTTGTGCAGGCCGCTGATTTCGAGAAAGCTCATCGTCCAGCCATCCGTTTCGACTGGATATAGAGCAGCCAGGTCAGCGGCAGCGACATCGCCACCATGATGAAGGCGTAAGGCGCCGCCGAGGCGTAGTCGATCTCGCCGCTGTACGACCAGAACGCCATCGCCAGCGTGCGGGTGCCGTTCGGCGCCAGCATCTGGGTCGCGGTCAGTTCGTTCATGATGCCGAGCGCCACCAGCGCCATGCCGGCCGCGGCGCCCGGCGCCGACAGGCGGATGGTCGTCGACCACAGCGCGTTGAGCGGACGCCGGCCAAGGCTGGACGCGGCGCGCTCAAGTTCGACCGGGGCCTGGGCGATCGAGGCGCGCAGGCTGACCAGGGCTCGCGGCAGGAACATGAGTGCATAGGCGACCAGGATGGTGAACAGCGTCTGATAGAGCGGCAGGGCAATGCGCACGGTGATGGTGACCAGCGCCAGCGCGATGACGACACCCGGTAGCGAGCCGACGATGTAGTTGCAACCCTCCAGCAGGCGCTGCAACGGTCCCGGCGCGCGGATCGAGATCCACGCCATCGGCATGGCGGCGACAGTGGCGAGCAGTGCTCCGGCGAGCGCCAGGAACAGCGTTTGGCCGAGCGCAAGGCCGATCTCGTCGAGACGCCAGACCTCGGCGCCGCCGGCGACGAGCCAGCGGCCGATGGTCGCGAATGGCACGCCAAGCGCCAGCAGCGTGGTGACGACAAGCAAGGCCAGGCTCGGAACGGTGGCGCGGCCGAGGTTTGTGCGTTGCTGGTAGCGCGCCGCGCCGGAGCCGACACGGGCATAACGCTCCTCGCCGCGCACCAGCACTTCGAGGCCCAGAAGGACGAAGCAGCAGGTCACCAGCACGCCGGCCAACATGTTGGCTGCCGGTCCGTTGAAGGTCGACTGGAACTGGTCGACGATCGCGGTGGTAAAGGTGTCGAAGCGGATGAAGACGTAGAGGCCGTATTCGGCGAGCAGATGCAGTCCGACCAGCAGCGAGCCGCCGCAGATGGCGAGCCTGAGCTGCGGCACCACGACACGCCAGAACACGCGCCAAGGCCCAAGGCCAAGGGCGGCGGCCGCGTCCTCCAGGGCCGGATCGAGACGGCGCAGCGCCGCCGATATGGGCAGATAGAGGAAGGGGAAATAGGCGATCACGGACACCAGCACGCCGGTCCACAGTCCGTGCAGCCCCGGCACCATGGTGATCCAGGCATAGGAGTGGACGAAGGCGGGAATGGCGAGCGGCGCCACGCACAGCCAGGCCCACAGCCTGGCGCCGGGCAGGTCGCTGCGCTCGGTCAGCCAGGCCAGTGCGACCGACAGCACGATGGCGATCGGCACGGCCAGCAGCTCCAGCAAGGTGGTGTTGACCAGCAGTTCGCCGACGCGCGGCCGGAAGACCAGTGCGGAGACAGTCTCCCAACCGGTCTGCACCGCGATCCAGATGATGAAGGCGAGCGGCACAAGGGCGAGCAGCGAGACGAGAACAGCGGCAGTGACAAGCCAGGGCGCCGCGCGCCGCTGCGGCCTTCTGCGCATCTTCGGCGGCAGGCCCGAGCGCGTGAGATCGACGGCGGACTGCATCAGGTCAGACGCCGTGCCGCTGCCGTCCAGCGGCAGCAATTGAAGAACCGCGATCGCGGTCAGGAACGCAGCGTGTCGTCATCGACGAATGCCATCTCGAAAACAAAACGCTCCCGCGGAAGTCCCGCGGGAGCACGGTCTGACGTCCTTATCAGGACGAACAGCAACTAAAGCAAGCCGGCTGCCGTCATCAGGTCGGTGACCTTCTTGGAGTTCAGCGTCGTGGGGTCGACCTTCGGTGCCTGCAGATCGACCAGCGGCACCAGCTTCGGGTTGGACCCGGCACCCTTGCCGACGGCGTATTCGAAGGAGTTTCCGTTCTTCAGCACGTCCTGGCCGCCCTTGCCGGTCACCCACTTCAGGAAGGCCTGGGCCTCCTTCGGATGCTTGCTCGAGGCGAGCACGCCGCCACCCGAGACCGAGACGAATGCGCCCGGATCCTGGTTCTTGAAATAGTGCAGCGCAACGTGCTTGCTGTTCTCGCCGGTCTTGGCCTGATCGCCAAAGTAGTAATAGTGGTAGATCACCCCGCCTTCGATCTCGCCGGCGTTGACCGCCTTCATCACGGTACTGTTGCCCTTGTAGGCGGTGAAGTTTGTCTTCATGGCCTTCAGCCAGTCCGCCGTGGCGGCCTCACCCTTGAGCTGCAGCAACGCGCTGACGATGGCCTGGAAATCGGCGCCCGAGGGCGAGGCCGCCCAACGGCCCTTCCAGCTCGGATCGGCGAGGTCGAGCAGCGACTTGGGCAACTGGTCGGCCTTGAGCTTGGTCGTGTTGTAGACAAAGACGGTGCTGCGCGCGGCCACGCCCACCCATTTGCCGCTGACGGCCTGGTAGTCCTGCGGTACCTGGGCCAGCGTGTCTGCATCGACCGGCGCGAACAGGCCGGCATTCTCGACCAGCACCATGGCTGGCGAGTTTTCGGTCAGGAACACGTCGGCGGGCGAGGCGGCTCCTTCGGCGACGATCTGGTTGGAGAAGTCGCTGTCGCCGCCATTGCGCAGCGTGACCTTGATGCCGGTTTCCTTGGTGAAGCCTTCGGCCCATTCCTTGGCCAAGCTTTCGTGCTGGGCGTTGTAGACGATGATGCCGGCGTCCTCGGCCATCGCCGGACCGGCAGCCAGGCTGATTGCAAGTGCGGCGGCACCAGCAAGGGCGGAAAGGGTGAATTTCATGGCGTCATCCTCGATATCGTTGGTCTTTGCACGTTGCACCTATCGATACCTGACAGGCATAGTCAACATTGTTGGTCTGCTTCAATCGGTCGCTGAGGCGCAAAGGTCAACGCAAAGCGGACAATTCCATGTGATGGCGGTCTGAACCGACGGTTTCTCGCGAAACGGGATCGCAAGGCCTGTAAGGTGACCCGATATGCGGCGGCGCCTTCAGGAACCCGCAAACTTTCGTGACTTGCCCGTAGTTTGGCTTGGACATTATTTCGACGGCCACGTAACAAATCAGTGCCGAGACACGAAAATCGGGGGAGTGAACTCTTGTGAGCGGCAAGGACGAGGCCGAGCTTTCCCGGCTGTTGCGGGCCGCGATCGCGGGAGATGAAAGGGCCTACGCCGACTTTCTGCACCGGATTGCCGCGCTGGTGCGCGGTTTTGTCCGGCGCAAGATCGTGCAGAGCGGGGTCGATCCCGAGGATGTCGTGCAGGAAACCTTGCTGGCCATTCATGTGAAACGGCATACTTGGCGCCAGGACGCGCCGGTGCTGCCGTGGATCTATGCCATTGCCCGCTTCAAGCTGATCGATGCGTTCCGGCGGCGTGGACGACGCATCGAAATCGATGTCGACGATATCGCCGAGACCTTCGCCGAGCCGGAGACCGAAACCGTCAGCGAGCGCGACATCAACCGGGCCCTGGACGGGTTGCCGCCGGCGCAGCGCTCGGTGGTGTCGGCCGTATCGGTGGAAGGCCGCTCGATCGGCGAAACGGCAGCGAAGTTCGGCATCAGCGAGACGGCGGTGCGTGTGTCGCTGCATCGTGGGCTTGCCGCCATAGCCAAGCGATTCGGGCAGGGCCGATTTGGGCGGGAATGACATGAGGACCGAGGATCTCATCAAGGCGCTCGACGCCGATGCAAGCAGCAAGGCGATGCCATTGCGCTCGGCCTGGTGGCTGGCTGCCGGCGCGGCCATTGTCATCGCGGCAGTCGTTTTCCTGCTGACGATCGGCCCGCGCCCGGACTTCATGGTGGCCGCGCACACGATGCGCTTCCTCTCCAAGTTCGTTTTCACCATCGTGCTGGCCGTCAGCGCCTTCGCCCTGATCCGCGCTTTGTCAACGCCGGGGGCCTCGACACGTTGGGCGATGGCAGGGATGCTGGCCGCGCCCGTGCTGGTGGCCGTGGCGGTGGTGCTGGAACTCTTCATGGTGCCGGAGGCGTTGTGGGGCACGCGCATGGTCGGTTCCAACATGATGATCTGCATGGGCTTCATCCCGCTGATCGGCATCGGCCCGCTGGCCGTCTTCCTGTGGATGCTGCGCTATGGCGCGCCGACGCGGCCGGTGCTTGCCGGCGCGGTCGCGGGCCTGCTCGCCGGCGGGCTGGCGGCGACCTTCTATGCCGCGCATTGTTTCGACGATTCGCCGCTTTTCGTCGCCACCTGGTACACGATCGCGATCGCAGCGCTTGCCTTGCTTGGTGCGCTGGGCGGGCGGTTGTTCGTGCGCTGGTAGCAGGATACCGGCGGCTACACCCGCGAATACCGATCCTTAATCATGCCGGCAATTGTTTGCCGGTTGTCCATGTCACCAGTACCCCAGACGCAACCTTTCCTTAAAATCGATCCTTCAAGGTTTTAACGGGAAAAAGCGATTGCCCACGGGGGTGGCACGGATCGTGAGATTACCAGGACCCATCAGGCTCCACAAACATGCAGCGCCGGCGTTGCTTGTGGCTGGCCTCGCTGTTGCGGTGGCCTCGGTCATGCTGTCGCGGCTGGACCTTGGCGCCGAGGCACTCAGGCTCTGTCTTCAGATATCGGTCGCCATTGCGGGCGGCGCGCTTTTCCTCGCCGGGCTGTTTGTCGTTCGCATCTCCGCCGACCGGCGGCAGATCGCGCAAAGCGAGCAGCGCTTTCGCCGGGCCATGCAGGATTCGGCTATCGGCATCGCCATTGTCGGGCTGAACGGGCGTATACTCGAAACCAATCCGGCCTTCGCCTCGATGCTTGGCTACAGCAGCGAAGAGATCGAGGCGCTGACCTTTTTCCAGATCACCCATCCTGACGACCAGCATATCGGGCGGGAAACCATGGAGGGCATCAAAGCGGGCACGGTCAACGCCTTCCAGTTCGAAAAGCGTTACCTCAAGAAGGACGGCACAGCTGTCTGGGCGCATCTCGCCGGCTCCGTCATTCGCGACGAGAAAAACGGGCGCCCGCTCTATCTCGTCTCACAGATCGAGGACATCGACGCGCGCAAGCTGGCCGAGGCGCGCATTGCCGAAGCCGAAACGCGCTGGAATTTCGCGCTGGCCGGCGCCGGCCAGGGCGTCTGGGATCTTGACGTGCGCAAGGGCGGCACGACTTACTCGTCGACCTGGGTTAAGATGCTGGGTTATGCGGATGGCGAACTCGACGGCGATCCGGACCGCTGGCTGACCATGATCCATCCCGACGACCGCGAGACTGTCGCCGATGCGGATCGCGAGCATCTTGCCGGCAAGACGGAGTTTTTCGAGGCCGAGTTCAGGATGCGCCACAAGGATGGCCGCTGGGTCTGGATCCTCGACCGCGGCAAGGCCATCGAGCGCGACGGTGACGGGCGCCTGATCAGGGCCATCGGCAGCCTGACCGACATCACCCGGCGCAAGGAGGCCGAAGAGCGCCTGACCCTGTCGGCGGCAATGCTGGCCGACGAGAAGGAGCGGCTGAGGGTGACGCTGCAGTCGATCGGTGATGCCGTCATCTGCACCGATGCGGCCAACCGCGTCACCTTCATGAACCCGGTTGCCGAGAAGCTGACCGGCGTTTCCGGCGAGGCGGCGCTCGGCAAGACGCTCGGCCATGTCTATTGGGCGGTTGACGAGGAGACAGGTCACAGGATCGGGGTGACGCGGCCGGCGATCGGCGCGGAGGCGCCCTCCGACCAGAACAGCCGCGCCGTGCTGATCCGCCGCGACGACACACGCTGCAGCATCCGCCAGGTCGTGTCGCCGATCATGAATGAGCGCCACGAATTCTGCGGGCTGGTCATCGTCTTCCAGGACTTCACCGACGCGCGCGCCCTGCAGCGCCAGCTTGCCCACGCCGCGGCGCATGATGCGCTGACCGGCCTTGCCAATCGCTCGAGCTTCATCCGCACCATGGAGGGATTGGTCGATCAGGCGCGCAAGGACGGCACGACGGCCGGGAGCGGCCATCAGTTCATGTTCATCGACCTCGACCATTTCAAACTGGTCAATGACACCGGTGGTCACGCCGCCGGCGACGCCTTGCTGAAGCGGGTCGCCGAGGCCGTGCGCGAAGTGCTTGGGCCCGAGGACATTGTCGCGCGGCTGGGTGGCGACGAATTCGCTGTCATCCTGAAATCGGGTTCGACCGCCGGTGCCAGGATCGCGGCGCGCTCCATCATCGATGCGATAGCCGGGCTGAACTTCACCTGGGACGGCCGGCCGCATGCGATCGGCGCCAGCATCGGCCTGGCGGCAATCTGCGCCAATTGCGGTGAAGTCGACGAGATCATCGCAAAGGCCGACGCCGCCTGCTATGCGGCCAAGGCCGCCGGCCGTGGGTGCGTTTCGGTGGCGCCGGATGACAGGATCACCGACGACAGGTCAGAACCGCCCGCGCCGCTTGCCGCAGCGTCGTGAACCGACGCGTCAGCGCGTCGGAACGGGGTGCTCGCCGCGATAGTCGTAGAAGCCGCGTCCGGTCTTGCGGCCGAGCCAGCCGGCTTCGACATACTTCACCAGCAACGGGCAGGGGCGGTATTTCGAATCCGACAGCCCGTCATGCAGCACCTGCATGATCGACAGGCAGGTGTCGAGGCCGATGAAGTCGGCCAGCTGCAGCGGTCCCATCGGATGGTTGGCGCCAAGCCGCATGGCGGTGTCGATGGCATCGACCGAGCCGACACCCTCATAGAGCGTGTAGATCGCTTCGTTGATCATCGGCAGCAGGATGCGGTTGACGATGAAGGCCGGGAAATCCTCCGAGACCGTGATCGTCTTGTCGAGCTGCTTCACATAGGTCTTCGCCGCTTCGAAGGTCTGGTCCTCGGTGGCGATGCCACGCACCAGCTCGACCAGCTTCATCAGCGGCACCGGGTTCATGAAATGTATGCCGATGAAGCGCTCCGGCCGGTCGGTCTGCGCGGCAAGCCGCGTGATCGAGATCGACGAGGTGTTGGTCGCCAATATGGCTTCGGGGTTGAGCTGCGGACAGAGCTGGGCGTAGATCTTGCGCTTGACCGTCTCGTCCTCGGTTGCCGCCTCGATCACCAGATCGGCGCCGGCAAGATCGGCCATAGCCGGTGCCGAGGCAATGCGCGCCATCGCCTGGTTGCGCAGCTTCTCGTCGAGCTTGCCGGAGCCCACCTGGCGGGCCATGTTGCCGCTGATGGTGGCGATGCCCTTCTCGATGCGGTCGGGCGATATGTCGTAGATCAGCACCTTGTAGCCCGAAAGCGCGGAGACATGGGCGATACCCCCGCCCATCTGGCCTGCGCCGATGATGCCGATCGTCTCGATCTTGCTCATTACACCGATCCCGTCCAAAGGCTTTTGCAGCCTGCTTTTTGTGCGGTGCAAACTAAAAGGGCGGGGCGACTTCGTCTACCCCACCCCCAGCATTTAATACGCTTTGCCAGAGAGCGTCAAAGCGCCTTCTGCAACTCCGGCAGAATGACGAAGAGATCGCCGACGAGGCCGTAGTCGGCAACCTGGAAGATCGGCGCCTCTTCGTCCTTGTTGATGGCGACGATAACCTTGGAATCCTTCATGCCGGCAAGGTGCTGAATGGCGCCGGAGATGCCGACCGCGATGTAGAGATCGGGAGCGACGACCTTGCCGGTCTGGCCGACCTGCCAGTCGTTCGGCGCATAGCCGGCATCGACCGCGGCGCGGGACGCGCCAACGGCGGCACCGAGCTTGTCGGCGACGGGCAGAATGACCTCCTGGAATTTTTCCGAGGAGCCGAGAGCACGGCCGCCCGAAATGATGATCTTGGCCGAGGTCAGTTCCGGACGGTCAGTGTCCGAAAGCTTGTTCTCGACGAAGGTGGAGAGGCCGGGATTGGCCGCCGCCTTGACGGTCTCGACAGCGGCCGAGCCGCCCTCGGGCGCTGCCTGGAAAGAGGCGGTGCGCACCGTGATGACCTTCTTGGCGTCGGTCGACTGCACGGTCTGGATGGCGTTGCCGGCATAGATCGGCCGCTTGAACGTGTCCGGCGAAACCACTTCGATGATCTCGGACACCTGCGCGACATCGAGCAGGGCCGCCACGCGCGGTGCGACGTTCTTGCCCGACGAGGTCGCCGGGGCGATGATGGTGTCGTAGCCGCCGGCGAGCGACACGACCAGTGCGGCCGTCGGTTCGGCGAGGCGCTCGGCGAGTTCGTCGGCTTCGGCCAGCAGCACCTTGCTGACGCCCTTGAGCTTGGCGCGGCGTCGGCCGCACCCTTGGCGCCCTTGCCGGCCACCAGCACATGCACGTCCGAGCCTATCTGCAGGGCCGCCGAGAGCGCCTTGGCGGTCTGGTCGGAAAGGGTGGCGTTGTCGTGTTCTGCGATGAGGAGAATGGTCATTTTATCTGTTCCTTCCGATCTCAGAGCACGCCGGCTTCGTTCTTGAGCTTGTCGACCAGTTCGGCGACGCTCTTGACCTTGACGCCTGCCTTGCGGCCGCTTGGCTCTTCGGTCTTGATGACCTTGAGGCGCGGCTTGACGTCGGCGCCGTAGTCCGCCGGGGTCTTTTCGTCGAGCTGCTTCTTCTTGGCCTTCATGATGTTGGGCAGGGAGGCATAGCGCGGCTGGTTGAGGCGAAGATCGGCGGTGATGATCGCCGGCATCTTCAGCTCAACCGTCTGCAGGCCGCCGTCGACTTCGCGGGTTACCTTGGCCTTGTCGCCGTCGAGCACCACCTTGGAGGCAAACGTGCCTTGCGCCCAGCCGAGCAGGGCCGCCAGCATCTGGCCGGTCTGGTTCGAGTCGTCGTCGATCGCCTGCTTGCCGAGGATGACGAGGCCGGGCTGTTCGGCGTCGACGACACCCTTCAGTACCTTGGCGACGCCGAGCGGCTCGGTCTGCTCGTCGGTCTTGACCAGGATGGCGCGGTCGGCGCCCATGGCGAGCGCGGTGCGCAAGGTTTCCTGCGCCTGCTGCGGGCCGATCGAGACGACGATGATTTCTTCGGCCTTGCCGGCTTCCTTCAGCCGGATCGCCTCTTCCACCGCGATCTCGTCGAACGGGTTCATCGCCATCTTGACGTTGGCGAGTTCCACCGCCGAACCGTCGGCCTTCACGCGAACCTTGACGTTCGCATCCACAACCCGCTTCACGGGCACAAGGATCTTCATTTGCCTGTCACCTCTTCACGCTAGTTGGGCGCGCTATAACAGCTTGCGCCCCTTCTGAGTTGTCGAAAGCCGACATTCCTGACTGAATTCCGGCCAGACGGAATTCTGGCCGGATGGAAATTCTGGTCTTTGCCCGTCTTGGACTGCTCCTTAACAGCCTTGGGGCTCAGACGGAGACGTTTCCGTAGTTTGGCCAACCCCCGCCGTCAATACGCTGAAAGCGGCTCAAATCGGTTCAGTTTGGGCTAGAAGGGTTTCCTCGGCCCCAGCGCGTCGTGGTCGCCGGCGGTTCACGCGCCGCGGGTTCGGCAGCAACCGGCGGCTGGTCGGGAGCGGGAGCCTCGGTATCCTCGTCCGCGCCGGCAAAAAGCGGCACGCCGCGGCTGCGCAGGACCAGCACCAGCACGGCGCCGGCGATGATGCCGCCGATGTGGCACGCCCAGGAAATCTGGTCCTCGCCACCGGCGGCGAACATGAAGACCTGGAACAGCACCCACAGGATGAGCGGGATGAAGGCTGGAATACGCAAGGGGATGCGGGCAAAGGCCAGCACCCAGACCTTTACCCGGGGATAGAGGATCAAATAGGCAACGACCACGCCGGCGATGGCACCGGAGGCGCCGATCAGCGGCGCCTGCGAATTCCACGCGACGAGGCCCTGGAAGGCGGCGCCGGCGATGGCGCACAGGAGATAGAAGATCAGGTAGCGGATGTGGCCGAGCGCGTCCTCGACATTGTCGCCGAACACCCACAGGAACAGCATGTTGCCGCCAAGGTGGAAGATATCGGCGTGCAGGAAGGAATAGGTGAGGTAGCTCAGGCTTTCCGGGATGATGACAAAGCGAGGGTCGAGTTCGGCCGTGTCGTGAACGACGGACGGAATGAAACCAAGGCCAAGCACCGCCGCATTGGTGAAGTTCTCGCCGCCGAGTGCCGTGGCGCAATAGACCAGCGCGTTGGCCACGATCAGGCCGATCGTCACATATTGCAGCCGGATATGACGCAGCCTGTTGGTGTCGTAAAGCGGGATGAACATGCGTGCCTGGCCCCCTCCCGCTTTATGGTCCGTTCAGCGGTTCTTGCCGGGAACCCATAGCACGTCGGCATTTCCATTGTCATTGACCGCCCGGGCGGCGACAAACAGGAAATCCGAGACGCGGTTGATGTATTTCAGCCCGTCGCGGTTGACGTGCTCGCCCGGGTCTTGCGCCAGCGCCACCATCAGCCGTTCGGCCCGCCGCGCCACGGTGCGGGCGAGATGAAGCGCCGCCGCAGCCGGCGTGCCGCCGTTGAGCACGAAGGATTTGAGCGGCTGCAGATCCTTGTTGAGAAGATCGATGTCCTTTTCGACGCGGTCGGTCTGCGTCGCCACGATGCGCAGCGGCTCGTAGCCAAGCGGCTTGCCGTCGTCGGGTACGGCAAGGTCGGCGCCGAGGTCGAAGAGATCATTCTGGATACGCGACAGCATGGCATCGATCGCCGGGTGGCTAGCTACTGTGTGAACCCGCGCGATGCCGATGCAGGCATTGGCTTCGTCGACCGTGCCGTAGGCCTCCACCCGCAGATCGGATTTCAGCCGCCGCTCACCGGTGCCGAGACCCGTCGTGCCGTCATCGCCGGTGCGGGTGTAGATCTTGTTGAGCTTGACCACGTCGTCTCCCCCGCTGCCGATACCCTCACTTGCGGGTGAAATACACCGCCAGCAGAATCAGCACCAGCGCCACGGCCTGCAGCATGACGCGCGCCTGCATCAGCTTGTTCGAGGTGACGCCGGAACCGCCGCGCATCATGTTGATGAGGCCACGGATCAGCACGATCACCACGGCGGCCATGACCAGAATGGCGAGGATGTTGAAGACGGTTGCCATTGTTGCGTTTCCAGTTGTTTCGCGCTCAGGCGCGTTTGGCCATCAGGCGGTAGAGTGTCGATGCCGGCAGGACGCGTTTGAGGGCGGCGCCGATCTTAGCCGGCACTGTTACCACATAGTGCGGGCGCGGGCGCCGCGACAGAAGTGCATGGCGCAGAACCTTGTGGACCACTTCCGGCCCAGGCTTCAGCGCCGACTGGCTGCCGCCGGCGCGCAGTCGCTCTAATTGCGCCGCATAGTCCGCGCTGTGCACGGAATTCTCGATGTCGATGTTTTTCAGAAACCAGGGCAGGCCATTGCTGGCGATCTTCGATTTCACCGGCCCTGGTTCGATCAGCGAAACATGGACGCCGCTGCCTTGCAGTTCCTGGCGCTGGCAGAGCATCAGGGCCTCGAGCGCATGTTTGGATGCCGAATAGGCGCCGCGAAAGCGCACCGGCACGAGACCGAGGATCGACGAGCAATGGACGATACGGCCATGGCCCTGGCGGCGCATCACCGGCACGAGACGGCTGGTCAGGTTGTGCCAGCCGAAGAAATTGACCTCGAACTGTTCCTTCAGCGCGGCCACCGACAGGTCCTCGACCGCGCCGGCCTGGGCGTAGGCGCCGTTGTTGAAGAGCGCGTCCAGCCGGCCGCCGGTGCGGTCGAGCACTGAAGTCACCAAGGCAGCGATCGAGTCCGGTTCGCTGTAATCGAGGTAGAAGGCCTCGATGCCGTCGCTTTCGAGGGCGGCGATGTCCTCGGGTTTCCGGGCCGTTGCAAAGACCCGCCAGCCTTCCGCCTTGAGTGCCCGGGCGCAATATGCACCTATGCCGGACGAGGCGCCGGTGACGATGATGGTGCGCAATTCCTGCGCTGTCGGACTCGTGGTTTCGCCAAGGGTTGCCATTTGCCGCATTCACTTCCCATATTCGCGGCGTCGAGACAATCGAAGGGGACGCGGGTTCTTGTTGCGGAATATTGTCGCCCTGCGCCGCGTGCTCTACGACGCGCTCGGCCATTTCAACACCGATGACGGCTGGGCGATGGCCAGCCATCTGGCGATCACCTCGCTGATGGCGCTGTTTCCGTTCCTGATCTTCGCCACGACGCTGGGCAGCTTCCTCGGCGCCCAGGCCTTTGCCGACACGGCCGTGCATCTGGTCTTCGACACCTGGCCGGATCAGATCGCCAAGCCGATCGCGCATGAAGTGCTGAACGTGCTGACCGTCCGGCGCACCGATCTGTTGACCTACGGCGTGCTGCTTGCCGCCTACTTTGCCTCGAACGGCATCGAGGCGCTGCGCACGTCGCTCAACCGCGCCTATCGCGTCACCGAGACGCGTGGGATCATCTATCGCCGCGTGCAGAGCCTGTTCTTCGTGCTGATCGCGACGGCCGGGTTCCTGGCGATCAGCGTGCTTCTGGTGTTCGCGCCTCTGCTGGCGCGACTCGCGGAAGCCCATTTCGAGTGGATAAAGCCCTATACCGGCACGATCACGCTGTGGCGCTACGTCATCGCCTCAGCCGTCATCATCGGTGGGCTGTTTTCGGTGCACTACTGGCTGCCGGCCGGCAAGCGCCGCTTCGTCTCGCTGGTGCCGGGCATCGTCTTCACGCTGGCGGCATGGCTCATCGGCTCGACGATGTTTGCCACCTATCTCGACCATTTCTCGTCCTATGTGACGACCTATGCAGGGCTGGCCTCGATCATGATCGCGGTGGTCTTCCTCTACATCGTCTCGGCGATCTTCATCCTCGGCGGCGAGCTCAATGCCGCGATTAGCCGCTATCTGGAGGCGCGGGCGCGGGTTGGATGAGGAAATGAAGAACTGGAGAATTGAGGAACTGAAGAATTGAGGAATTGAAGAAAAAAGCGGCCATTTCTGGCGCCGCGTGCTCGTTCCTCAGTTCCTCAGTTCCTCAGTTCCTCAGTTCCTCAGTTCCTCAGTTCCTCAGTTCCTCAGTTCCTCAGTTCCCAGCCCCACAGCTCTCCCCTTGGCCGGCCGCGCCGTTGCCAGGCCGACGCCGAAGGTGGTGATCGCCATGCCGACGATCTGCAGTGCGTTGAGCTGCTCGTCGAACAGCGCCCAGGCGATAATCGCCGTCACCGCCGGCACCAGGTAGAACAGCGAGGCAACTTTCGACATTTCGCCGTCGCGGATCATCACCATCAGCAGGAAAATGGCGCCGAGCGACAGCACCAGCACCAGCCAGGCCATGGCGAAGATCAGTTCGCCGTTGATGATGACGGTGTGTGTCTCGAAGGCGAGCGCGGCCAGGATCATCAGCGAAGCGCCGCCGACATATTGCCACATGGTCGCCGCCACGAGGTCGCCGCCGGAAGCAAAGCGCTTCTGCCAGATGGTGCCGGCGCTCATGCCGAGCACCGAGACCAGCGAGGCGGTCAGCGTCGCCGCCGTCACGCCGCCACCGAGCGCGCCGAGTTTTGGCCACAGCACGATGACGATGCCGATCAGGCCGATGCCAAGGCCAAGCCAATGGCGCGGCAAGATCGCCTCGCCAAGGAACTTGCCGGCAAGCACCGCGGTGATCAGCGGCTGCAGGCCGACGATCAGGGCCGAAAACCCGGCCGGCATGCCCCTGTGGATGGCCCAGAAGACGGCGCCGAGATAGACGCCATGCATCAGCACGCCGGCGCCGGTGGCGTGCAGCGCCTCCTTGCGGGTGGCACGTTTCGAACCCAACAGGGGCATCAGGGCAGCCAGCAGGATCGCCGCTATGACGAAGCGCGCGGCGAGGAAGGTGAACGGCTCCGCCCACGGCATGGCGTAGCGGGCGCCGATAAAGCCGGTCGCCCACAGGACGACGAAGGTGGCGGGGATGAACCGCTTGATGCTCTGCATTTTCCGGAGACCGTACGCTGGTGAGAAACTGACCGTGGCGCTGCTCTAGTCCCGTTCAACCCGGCGTGCAAAACGAAACGATTGATCCATGCATCACGGAATTTCAATTGGCGGTGCGCCCGACGTCCGGTTCTCCCGACCTCGCAGAGGTCAAAGTCCAATCATCCGCCTGATGTCGTCAACTGTCGCGGCGGCCCCGCGCAGCTTGGCAAGGCCGGTGTCGCCAAGGCTCTTCGACAGTTTTCGCCCGTCCGGCCCAAGGATGAGCCGATGGTGGAAATAGGCGGGTTGTGGCAGCCCAAGCAAGTCCTGCAGCAGGCGCTGCACACCGGTTGCGGAAAACAGATCCTGTCCGCGCACGACATGGCTGATGCCTTGCAGCGCGTCATCCATGACGACGGCCAGGTGATAGCTCGTCGGGATGTCGCGGCGCGCCACGATCACGTCGCCCCAGTCCTGCGGTCGGGCTTCGACCGAACGGGTCGCCGATAGCGTCTCATCGCTGAATTCTGCCCATGCGAGGTCCTTGCCGACACGCGCTGTGGCGGCATCGACATCCAGCCGCCAGGCGAAGGGCTCGTTTTCAGCGATCCGCCGCTTGCGTTCCTTCACGGTCAGCGTCTTGTCGGCGGGGGGATAGAGCGGCACGCCGTCAGGATCGCGCGGCCAGTCACGCCCGCGCTTTTCGCTGTCGGCGATGAAGGCCCTGATCTCGCCACGGCTCATGAAGGCGGGATAGACGAGCTCCTCGCGGATCAGCCGGTCGAGCACCGCCTGATACTCGGCGAAATGCTCGGACTGGCGGCGCACCGGCTCTTCCCAGCCAAGGCCCAGCCATTTCAAATCGGCAAGCACGCCGGCCTCGAATTGCGGCGTGCAGCGTGTGGTGTCGATATCCTCGATGCGCAGCAGCAGGCGACCGCTGCTGGCCTCTGCGAGCTTCTGGTTGAGCAGCGCCGAATAGGCATGGCCGAGATGCAGGTCGCCGTTGGGGCTGGGCGCGAAGCGGAATGTCAGGAGCGTCATGTCTCAGGCGGCAATCGGGTTGTGCGGCGGTTTCGGCCGTTGCTACTTTGCTGCACATTGGCGGACAAGGATACCATGCAGCGCATCGTGACACTGGACGACATTGCGCGCGGGCTCGATGCGCTTTGCATCATCGACCCGCGCCTGGAAAAGGTGCGCGGCATGGCCGGCGAGGTGCCGCTCAGGCTCTCCGAGCCGGGCTTCAGGAGCCTGGCCTCGATCATCGTCTCGCAGCAAGTGTCGCGGGCGAGCGCCGACGCCATCTTCGGCCGGCTGACGAAGCTCGTCGATCCGCTGACGCCGCAGGCGATCCTGGCTGCCGGAGAGGATATGTTTCGCGAGGCCGGCCTGTCGCGGCCCAAGCAGCGCGGCTTGATCGCAATTGCCCGGGCCGTGGCGGACGGGCTCGACCTCAATCACCTCTGTTCGCTCGACGCTCAGGAGGCGATCACAACGATGACGGCGGTGCCCGGCATCGGTCCGTGGACGGCGGAAGTGTACCTTCTGTTTGCCGCCGGGCACCCCGACATCTTTCCCGCGCGTGACGTTGCTTTGCAGAGCGCGGTTGGCCATGCGCTCGGCATCGACCCGCGTCCGCCGGAGAAAACGCTGATCGCATTGGCCGAATCATGGAGCCCGTGGCGAGGTGTCGCATCGCGGCTTTTCTGGTCCTATTATCGCGAAACCAGGGGCAGGGACGCCGCACCGCCCGCCTGAATCCGCAAAAAAGCATAAAAATCACGCTTTTTTTGGCACGTCGCGCGAACCACAATCCGCTTCACATCCCTGTCATGTCGGGCTTACAGTATCCGCGCCGTTCGGGTCTAGAACCAAGGAGGTAAACAAGGTGACGGTTGCCGTATCTCCGGATGGGCTTCCAGCGCTGGTGCTGAATGCGGATTACCGTCCGCTCAGCTATTACCCCTTGTCGCTCTGGTCCTGGCAGGATGCCATCAAGGCGGTATTCCTCGACCGGGTGAACATCGTCGCCGAATATGAGCACGCGGTGTCCTCGCCGACCTTCTCGATGAAGCTGCCGAGCGTGGTCAGCCTGAAGGCCTATGTGAAGCCGTCCAGGCATCCGGCCTTCACCCGCTTCAACGTTTTCCTGCGCGACCGCTTCCAGTGCCAGTATTGCGGCACGCCTGACGACCTGACCTTCGACCACGTCATTCCCCGCCATCGTGGTGGTGCGACGACCTGGGAGAATGTCGTCGCCGCATGCTCGCCCTGCAATCTCCGGAAGGGCGGCATGATGCCGGCGCATGCCAAGATGTGGCCGCTGCAGAAGCCTTATCAGCCGACGGTGCATGATTTGCACAACAATGGCCGCCTGTTCCCGCCCAACCATCTGCATGAAAGCTGGATGGATTATCTCTACTGGGATGTCGAACTGGAACCCTGAGATCGTTCGAGAATTCGGGAGGCTGGCCGTCTGGAGCGATTTTCTGCGCTTCCGGCCTTCGCCGGCCGAAGACTCATGGGTGGTCGTGACAGTTCAGGCTACGGCCGGCGTAGGCCGGTGCTCACACGCCTATCAGGCCATGATAATCTGAAACTCGCCGTTATCGGACCAACTCGGCCGCGCTCACTTATCAGCGGCTTCGCGTTTAGGACCGGCTTCCCCCACTCCGTCGCTGCTTCGCAGCGCCACCTCTCCCCCTCCGGAGGGAGGAGAAGGGAGCCTGCCGGAGGAACGCTGGCTACAACAGGATCGCGCCCTTCCTCTACCCCGTCGATCGGGGGAGAGGTGGCTCGGCGAAGCCGAGACGGAGTGGGGGTCGACCTGACCCGGACGTCGAAAGCCGCGTCACGCGACTCAGCCTGCCGGGTTCTTTTGCTCGAATCGTGTGCCGTGGACTCAATCGAATTGGTTCAGTCGCGAGCCAGCGCGCCGCGGAAGGCGACGGCGGCCAGGACAAGGCTGGCGATGGCGTTCCAGCCGGCCAGCGACAGGCCGAGGATGCGCAGTGCGGCCTTGTCGCAGGAGGGCGGCACGAATTTGTCGAGCGCGTCGAGCACGCCCTTGCCGCCGGTGTCGACCGGGCCGGCGCCCGCCGTGCAATCGGTCGGGCCTGCCCACCACTGCCATTCGACGCCGGAATGGTAGACGCCGAGATAGAGGCCGTAGAGCATCAGCAGGCCGCCGACGCCCAGCAGGCCGCGTGTCAGCCAGGCCGGTGCGCGCAGCATCGATGCAATCACCGCCAGCACCATCAGCGGCGCGCCGATATAGTAGGGGGTGCGCTGTTCCAGGCAGAGGTGGCAGGGGATATAGCCGCCAATGTATTGGAAGCCGAGCGCCGAGCCGACGGTCGCGGCCATGGCGACGGCGAGAAACAGGGCGGTCCGCGTGCGCTGGCGTCCGGTATCGGCATTCATGGTCGCTGTCATGGGTCTTTCGTCCGTTGAGTTCGCCGCCCGCCAGGTCCGCTTGCCCCTCTCAAAACCGTTACCCCGGTTTTTGAGGCCGAGGCCTCAGAGGGCGTATTTGACGACGATATAGAGCAAAATCAGGGCAGCCGCGGCGGCGCCGACGATCAGGCCAAGGCGCTTTTCGATGAACTCGCGGATCGACTCGCCGTAGCGGCGCAAAAGCCACGCCAGCAACAGGAAACGGGCGCCGCGCGCCAAGATCGCCGAGACGATGAAGACAACAAGATTGATGTGAAGCGCCCCGGCCAGAATAGTGACCACCTTGATCGGCGGCAGGTGCGCAACGCCGGATGTGACGAGCAGCATCAGCATTAGCCCGGTGCCGGACGACTGCCACTTCTCGAACGTGGCAAGGCCGCCGAAGTGTTCCAGGATCGGCCGTGCTATCGTGTCATAGGCATAGTAGCCGATCAGCCAGCCGGCAATGCCGCCCAGCACGGACGCAACGGTGGCGGTCAGCGCGTAGCGATAGGCGCGTTCGGGCCGCGCCAACGCCATGGGCAGGAAAAGTACGTCGGCCGGAATGAAGAACACCGAGCTTTCGACGAAAGCGATGAAGGCCAGCCACCATTCGGCGGATTTGCGTGCCGCGAGAGACAAGGTCCAGTCGTACAGTCCGCGAAGCATCGGCTCTCCTATGCGTGTCGCCCAAAAGTGCTGGGATGCTTGGGGCAAAGGCAGGGATGAAAACAAGACCCAAAGCGTGCGCGGCCATCCCTTCAGATGCGCCACGCTGCATGCGCCGCCTGTCTAGAAAGATTTTCCGCGCTGCACAATGGCAGCACGGCCACGAAATCAAAAGGCGAAGATTGGTCGCATCCCGGTGATCCCGAGAATTGGCCAGTTGACGAACAGGCCTCCAACCGTATAGTCCGCGCCCATCCAGGCCGCCCGGCCTGAGCCCCTATGGCGGAATTGGTAGACGCGCTCGACTCAAAAGCGACTACCCAACCTACCTCCCAGCACACAGTCCACCTCTCAACACCATGAAAGGCAAGGCTTCATGCTTTCCGCCATCACTACGCTTCTGCACAGAGTGTCGAGTAAATGTGCCCCCTCCGCGCCACCAGTGGCAGGCACCAAAAAGCAGTGGCCGGCAGCCCACCGGACAACCGCCGAGAACTTCAAGACCATGAAGCTCCTCTACCGCTTCCACGGGGTCGATGACCTGGGGAGATGGTGGAGGATCGAGACCCGCCAGTGTCCCTTCACGGGGACCATCATCCGCGAACAGACGAGGATCAGCGACTAATGGAAAAGCCATCGTTCATCGAGCAGTTCGACCGTGAGACCGAAGCAGCACTACTGCGTAAGCTCCGCAGCCAGAAACCCCACCAGCGAGCCATCATGGCCGACCTATCGGTCAAGCTGGTCCGGGTCTTTGCGGAGCACTTCCAGCCGAACGGCAAGGAGAAGGTGGTCCAATGACATCCCTCTTCACGACCCTCATCAACGACGCCCTCTCGCGGGGGCTTATTGAGATCGACCTGGTGCCAGCACTGTCAGGAGCGGAGACCAGGATACCGGACCAGTGCGTCCTCTATGCCCGCATCGGGCCGACCAGGTACCGCATCCATAGCCTCACCCAGGTCGAGTACAACGAGCTTTCCAAGGAGTACGCATGAACCAACCGGCATACCTTCATGACCGCTGGGACGCCCAGGTCGCCTTCGAGGAAGAGATGATGGAGACCGGTAAGGAGCGGATGAGGGACCGCATAACGAAGGCCCGCGAGCGGCATAACCTGGGTGGTATGCGACCCCACCGCAGCCTCCTCCATGAATGGGTCCTCCCCCTGTCCGAGGCCCTCCAGAAGTGGATCAACACCCCCCGCCGTGGACCGAAGTCTATTGCATTGGGACCCCTACAGCAATTGCACCCGGACACCGCCGCCATGGTCGCCCTCAAGGCGGTCCTCCGTATGCTGGGAATGGAGCGCCGGAACATCCTGTCCATTGCCATGGAGATCGGCACCAACTGCGAGCATGAGGCGCGGATGCAGCACTGGAAGGAGAGCGACCCCAAGGACTGGCAGGAACTCCAGGCCCGCTTCCAGGCCAGGAAGTCCACCAGCATCCACCAGCGCCGCGCCACCATCGCCATCTTCAACAAGTCCAAGCACGACGAGCTGGGCTGGCTGGACTGGACGACCACCGAGCGGGAGCGCGTAGGCCTCACGATGCTGGACCTGGTGATCGAGAGCACCCAGCGCTTCCATATCGTACCGGACCCTGCCTGGGAGCCCTACCGGATCAAGGGTGGTGCCTGGGCACAGCGCCCCGCCGTCCTCATGGAAGACAACGAGCTGGCGGAGTGGATCGCCAACGCGATGGACGATGAGCTTCTCCACATGCCGGCATTCGCCCCGACCCTCATCCCTCCGCTCGACTGGGAGGGTCCTCGGGGAGGGGGCTACCATACGCCCTTCGTCAAGTCGCCCGTCCTCATCCGCTTCAAGGCCAACCACGAGGAGCAGCGCCAGGTCGCCCTAGAGGAGTTCGAAGCCCTGGACATGCCGGAGGTCTACTCGGCGGTCAACTACGTGCAGCGGTCACCCTGGGCGATCAACACCAGGGTACTCGAAGTGGCCGAGACCATCTGGGACAAGGACCTCGCCATCGCCGGCATCATCCGCCAGGAGAAGATCGACCCTCCAGACATGCCAGAGGGTGCCATCAAGGGGACCGACGAGTACCGGGAGTGGGCCAAGATCGCCAGCGACATCCATGCGGACAATGCCACCAGGGTCTCCAAGTTCCTGGCCCAGCGCCGCACCCTCAAGCTGGCCCGGAGGCTGGCAGACGAGCCGGAGTTCTTCTTCCCGCATCACCTGGACTTCCGTGGCCGCATGTACTCCATCGTGTCCGACCTATCGCCCCAGGGCCGGGACCTGGACCGGGGTCTCCTCACCTTCGCCAAGGGGAAGCCCGTCGAGGAGGACGACGAGCAATGGCTGGCAATCCACCTGGCCAACGTCCACGGGGTGGACAAGGAGAACTTCTACGACCGCATCAAGTGGGTGAAGGACCGGGAGGCCCGCTGGCGGCAGATCGCGGCGGACCCCCTGGACAATCGCCTATGGGCCGAGGAGGAGGACCCGTGGCAATGCCTGGCTGCCATCTTCGAGTGGGTCCGCTACCTGGATGAAGGTCCTGGGATGATCTCCTCGCTGCCTATCCGGGTGGATGGCACATGCAACGGCATTCAGCATCTCTCCGCCATGGTGCGGGACGAGGAGGGTGGCCGCGCCGTGAACCTGGTACCGGGTAACCGGCCCAGGGATATCTACATGGACGTGGGCAACATCGTGCAGCAAGCCCTGGACGATCAGCCCCTCAACCCCTTCGTCCGCATGTGGGGCCGCCTCTTCGGGGACAAGGTACCTCGGGAGGTAGCCAAGAGGCCGGTCATGATCCTGCCTTACGGGGGGGACCAGGAGCGCCTACTATCGGTACACCCTGGCGTGGCTCAAGAAGCACGACAAGGATGGTGCCGTGATCCCCAGGGACCAACGCAAGGACGCACTCAACCTCCTGGTGGACCTCCTCCTCAAGGCGGTCAAGGCGGTAGTCGTCAGGGCGGTCGAGGTGATGCACTGGATACAGCACAACTGCGCCATTGCGTCGAGGAGTGGGAAGGCCCTGGCATGGTGGACACCGGCTGGCTTCTACGTCAGGCACTTCTACGCCACGGAGGAGGAGTACCGGATCGAGACGAAGCTGGATGGTCAGAGGCTCCAGCTACGAGCACACCGCATCAGAAAGGCCGCGACCACACGGGAAGCGGCTGAAGCCCTGGAGCAGGAGATCGAGGCAGCTCTCTCCGCGTATGGCATGTGGCCCGTGCCCGCAAACCAGGACCCCCTGGCCGAACCCCTCGAAGCCTACCGTCACGCCGACACCCAGGAATACCGGCAGCCCAAGCACCGGACAGGTACCCTCCGCGAGGCAGCCCGCATCGCGCTGGAGACCCATTGGCATGGCATGAGATCGGCCAAGTCTGTCGAGCCCTGCCTCTGGCGCATGGTCTACTTCCTGGAGAGCCTGGGGAAGTACGACCTGGACCTGATCACCAGCGCCGACCTCCATGCCTACGTCAAGCGGCTGCGCGAGGCCGACAACTCACCCTCCTTCATCAACCAGCAGCTCTCCCACTTCCACGTGGTCAATGAGATCGCCCACAAGCAGACGCCTCCCCTCTGCAAGATCGTCCTATCGATACCGCGTGAGGCAACCCGCATAGTGGAGAAGTGGTGGCTGCGCCCCGAGGACCAGGACCGGGTGAGCACCTGGCTGCGTGACCCGCTGTCTTCCTACACAGACGCCATGTTCGCAGACCTCATCGACTTCATCTGTATGATGGAGAAGCTGCCCAGGCGGTACTGGTCCGATGCCGCCGCCATGCGGAACCACCTCATGGACCGCATCCTGGACCACGCCAGGGCCAACTGGGATGACCCCAAGTGGAAGCGGATCGCCTACGGCATCTGCTACGGGATGGGACTTCGGAAGGTCGGTGGTGCCCCCTTCCGGGGTCGAACCGGAACTCCGTGAGGAACCGGATTTTGAGTCCGGCGCGTCTACCAATTCCGCCAAAGGGGCATTACCATCACGGGCTATAACGGAGACCTCATCATGCAGTCAACCACAGACCGAGATCGCGCCGAGGAGCTGGCCCACTTCGCCCGCCAGATGGACAAGCGCCTGGAGGAACACGAGGCCTGGCCTCTCTCCTTCCAGCTCCTCCTCCTGGCCCTCTTCGTGTTCGCCCTGATAGGCTTCGGCCTCTTGGTCTAGTCCGCCACCAGTGGCAGATGCCCCTCCGGCTAAGTCCTTGAAATCCCTCACTGCCGCCAGTGGCATCGCTAGTCTCAAAATCGAGTTCCGCAAGGAGTGCTGGTTCGATCCCGGCTAGGGGCACCACCCTATTTTTCAGGCACTGATTTTGTTCAGTTTTTCGCCTGTTTTTGCCCCATTTTTTCAAGTCCTGAATCCGGTGGGACAACTTCACCGGCGACGACGCGCCGTTCATTCGATGGAATGGGACTGGTCCAGCGCGGGATCATCGATGAGCCCGCCTCATCCAATTGATGGATGAAGCCCAACACGCGTCAGTGCTATTTGGACGCATGGCTCGCGACTTACCTCCCGGTCTGCGGAGCCTCGCTGGCTTGGGTGGCCAAATATGAGCAAGACGACACTCGTTGCTATCGCTGTCCTAGCTATCAGCATCGGCTATGCCGAAGCCAAGGACAAAGACCGACCGGTTTGCGCTGCGTCGAGCCCGCTTTTCAAAGTTCTCGGCAACAAATGCATTCTCGTGAAAGGTTCGATGATCTATGGCGACATTGCGGACCTTTCCCAGATAGTCCGCTTCGGCTGGTAGCTAGGTGGCGGCACAGGACCGGTGCCTTGACCCGGAGGATGGCGCGACAGGGGTAAGCGCGCAAGCCCATTTTGCTCTCAGCCGCGCCGGATGCGCCTCAATTTTGTGGGACTGGCGGGAGAAAAAACATAACAAATCATGGCCACGTCGACTTGCCCCACTTTTTTGCAAGTTGTTGATTTCGGCCAAATCTGGCGGCCCGGCTAGGAGCACCATCCTTCGCTCTTCGAGCTTCGGATGGCAGGCCATCCAAGGCTTGTTAGACGAAGGAGTGTCCTCTGACTTGGCGAAGAGGGCTGGCATAGATTTCGGGTCAGCGCCGCCGAGGTGCACCGTCTGAACTGCGCGTTGCCGGTTCGGGCTATCCGGAGCGGTGGATTTCGCCGCCGCGGATGCAACTGACAGATGAATGAAGGCCTGTGCTAAAGCCAGCCTTAACTCTTGCTGGCGCGCTCAGAGCGAGTGCTTATAGCCGATCCCGATGTTCCATTTGTCGCCGGCGAGATCGTTGTAGGGCGCCGAGGTCGTGTCGGTCTTCTTCCAGGAATAACCGACGCTGGCATAGACCGCGTTGGTGGAGTCGATGTTGTAGGTCACGCCGGTGGCCAGTTTCGGCGTCTCCCAGGTGGTGCTGAAGGCATTTCGGTAGCGGAAGTTGAAGACGTTCCAGGTCCACTGCCGGGACAGCTTCCAATCGCCCGCGAGATACAGGGCGTAGTAGGGAACATTCGCGTTGGCATCGGTATCCTTGATGATGCCTGTATCGTGCCAGGTGTAGCCGAGCCCCAGGCTGGGGGTCAGGGTGAAGGCATCCGAGATCTTGATTTTGTAGCCGAGGCTCGCTTCGGCGTAGTACTGCGACTTTCCACCGGTCTTGAAGGTCGGCTGGATAAAGATGCCGCCGACGAAATTATTGTCGAAATTGTGCGAGACGCTGAGTTTGAAGTAGGTGTCGGCAAGCGACCGGGCGGTGTTGCTGCCATTGTCGATGGCATAGAATTCCGGGTCGCCTTCGATTGCAATCGTCCAGGTCGGCGCTGCCGGTGGCGGGGCTTCGACCAGGTCGGCTGCAAGGGCCGATGTGGCCATGGACAAGCAAACGCCCAATGGGGCGATGATGGTGCGCAAAAGCATGGTCTTTCCTCGAGATGTGGCGGCGCATCGAGCGGCGCGTTGGGGTGTGGCGGCGATTTAGCTAGGCGCGCGCTATTACAGTTATGTGACGATGTGTCATTCGTGCGGGCCGCTTTGTCCGAACGGCTCGCGGCCGGAAATCGGCGGTGCAGTTTGGCCACACCCGCGAGGCTGTGGCGGCAAGAACCTCTTCGATGAGAACGGTTTTATTGCCTTGGACGACGGAGCGGCATCAGGCGGTTGTGTCGCGCGTCTTCGCGGTCGAGATGCCTATCGCATGTTACCGGTGTGGCCCTGCGAGTATCTGCCGGGCTGCGGCCAGACCGTCAGGCCGTGAGGCTCGACGCCGACCCGGATTTTCGTCACGGCCCCCGAGGTGGTGTCGATCATGTAGACCTCGCTGTCGAAGCGGCCGGACAGCCACAATTGCCTGCCGTCGGCGCTGACATTGCCCATGTCGGGGCTGCCGCCACCCGGTATAGGCCATTGCGCGACGACCGATCGGGTGGCGAAATCGATGACGGTCACGCTGCCCGGCCCCTTTGCACGGCCTTGCTCCATCTTGTGCGAGCCGCGGTTTGAAACATAGAGCTTCGTCCCGTCGCGGCTGACGACAAATCCGTGCGTTCCGATGCCGGTGGCGATGAAGCCGATCTCGGAAAAGCTGTCTCCGTCGATCAGGAACACGCCGTCGTTCATCATGTCGGCGACGTAGAAGACCTTGCCGTCGGGGGAGAGCCTGACGTCCTGCGGCATGCCCATTTTCGACAGAGCGAGGTGGCCGAGCACCTTCTGGTTTTTCAGGTCCACCTTCAACAGGCCGCCATCACCATATTCGCAGGTGAAGATGGCGTAGGCATTGTCGGCGGAAAAATCGGCATGGTTGATACCGGGGCAGGTTGGTGTCGGTATCGTCGATTTCAGCGCCATGGTCTGCGGATCGCGCAGGTCGAGCCGCTGGTAGGCTTCATCAACGATGACGGCCGAACTTCCGTCCGGCATGAAATACATGTTGTAGGGGTCATCGACCGAAATATCGTGGCCCGGCTTGGCGGTCTTGGGGTCGATGGGCGTCACGCTGCCCTTGCTGGTGCTGCTGGCGTTGTTGGCGACCCAGAGCGTCTTCAAATCCCAGGACGGAACGACGTGCTGCGGCTTGCTCCCGACAAGGAACCTGTCGACCTCCTTGAGGGTCACGGGGTCGATGACCGATACGCTGTTGGACGAGCGGTTCGGAACATAGACACGCGGCAGCGCGCCTGCCGTCGCCGGGCTCAAATGGTCAGAGCTTGTCTGGCTGTAGATATTGATCGGAGCTCGGGGCGGCGGCTCGCTGCAATCTTCCGGGCACGAGCCGGCTGAAGCCGATGCCGGGGCCAGCGCGATCAACAACACGAGCGGCGCGCACAGGCTCGTGAACCACCAATATGCCTTGGTCATTTGGGCTGCTGCTTTTCGATGAAGCTGCGGATCGCCTCGGTCGTTCCGTTGACGATCAGGTCTACGCCGAGCTGGCCAAACGCGGCTGACGATCGTGTCGGATCGCCACCATAGACGCCGTCGCCGGCATCAAGCTTCGGCGAGGCCACAAGGCGATCCTTGCGCACCATGGAAGGATCGATGGCGAGCATGAGCGATGTGTCGGCCAATCCGGCGTGGGTTCCGATCTCCGGCCGCGTCGCGCCGGCCGACAGGAGCTTGTCGACATAGGCGCCCTGGGTGATCTGATAGTATTCGAGCGCCGCAAACACCCGGACCGGGGTTTTGCGCCATTCGGCATTCAGGCGATCGGCGACATGGCGCTCGTCGGCCTGATAGCCGCCATGGTCGCCGATCAGCACGATGGTCTTGAAGCCATGCAGCTTGAAGCTGCGGGCCGCGGATTCGAGCAACTCCTCGAAAGTCTTGTCGCTGATGGTGATCGTGCCGGGAAACCGCATATGGGCGGTCGGTGGGTCGATGGTCCCTTCCGGAACATAGGAGATCACGGGCGCGACCAAGGCGTTGCCCAGTTGGCCGGCAATCTTCTCCGCCAGGAACTTGACCCGCACATTGTGCTTGCCCAGCGCCATGGCGGGGCCGCTTTGTTCGGTGCCGCCTATCGGGATGATGATCGTCGTCGTCCCGGCGCCGATCCGATCGCGCAGTTCGGTCCAGGTCTGGTCCTCGAGGAAGACCGATGCGTTGGTGGCGTTCGCCACTGAGGCAAGACCTGACAGAAACCATAGGCCGATGACGGTGCCTGCGAACCGTGCGATCGGGTTGGGCCGCGGACGCCCGTCCGTTGTTGCGCTGTTTGTGTGAGGGACAGGGGGCTCGGCAAGGCGCCTGCAGCCGCAAAAATTCGGGATCATGGTCTACCGCCGTCGCAACAAGCTCTTCATGCGGTTGCGCAACAGGCGGGCCATGTTGCGGGTCTCGCGGTAGAGATGCAGCTGCGAGGCGGCCTGGCGGGCGAGACGGTCGGCATCCGGTGTCAACCCGATCACCAGCGTGCCGATCGGCTTGCGCTCGGTCCACAGCCTGCTCATCACCGGATGGTCCGGCACCGCGCAGGAATCGGTCATCATGATGTTGGGATCGTCGAGATGCTGCCTGGTGACCTCGATCATCAGCAGCGTGCCGGGCGAATAGGCTGATAGCGTCTCGTCATAGGCCGTCTTCCAGGTGTAGGCGACGCCGGCCTCGACGAAGACGATCAGGCAGGCGATGGTCCGGCCGTCGAGTGTCAGCGAATGGATGCGGCACATGTCCTGTTCGGCGAGCCGGTGGACGGCCTCGCGGGCAAAGGCGGCGCGGAAGCGGTCGATCGCCATGGCGGTGCGCTCGCGGCCCTTCCAGCCGGACGCTTCCAGCGTCAGGAAGCTTTCGATGGCGTGGCGGATTTCCTCGGGGCCGCGCGCCACCACATGCTCCAGCCTGCCGAGGTCGGCAAGGCGCCGCTTCAGGCGGCGGAACTCGCGATAATGGTGCGAACGCAGCGATGCCTTCAGATAGTCGTCGCCGTCGAGTTCGCTCTGCAGCACGGGTCGCGAGGTCTGACCGGTGGTGACCAGCGTCAGGCCGCGCGTCTCGGCAACGGAGTCAAGCAGGCTTGCCACCGGACCGTCGAGCCTGATGTCGGGCAGCACGAGGACTTTCGGCAGCTTGAGATGCGGGCGCGACAGCATCGAGAAGAAATCCTCGACGACGCCGATCGGATCGTCGCGGTCGATCAGCGGCGTGCCGAGCGGACCGAAGGGGCTCGCCCAGGTGCGCATCACCGGAACGCCGAGCGGCACCACGGGCCGTTCCACCGAGAGCGGCACCAGAAGGCGCAGCCGGTTGCGGTATTCGTCGCCGTCGCGGATCACCGCCAGCCGCACCTCGCGATCCTCCAGCCGAGGCATTGCGGGCGCCAGGAAGCGTGGGTTGAAGAAGACGTTCGGCTCGATCGTGCGGGCGCAGAGATAATCCAGCTCCTCGACCAGGTCGAAGCCGGCGGACGCCGGATAGATGGCAAGCTTGCGCTCGGGCCGGTTGTTGGCAAGGATTTCGATATGGGCGGGGTCGGGGTCGCGCGCCAGCCCGGCAAGGCCGGACACCATGGCGCCGGCGGTGCCGCCGCTGGTTTCCTCGAGCAACGGGATGGCGGCCATCAGGCGGCTCCTTTGGCAGGCACGAAGATCGCCATGACGATGCCGAGCTTGCGCCAGACCGTGAAGGACAGCGCGCTGGCCTCGAAGATCATGGCAAAGGCGGTGGCCATGGCTGCACCCCACAAGCCGAAAAGCGGGATCAGCACCACGTTGAGGCCGATGTTGAAGGCGAGCGTCATGGCATAGACGGCGGCGCAGATGTTCTGGTTGCCGCTCATGGTGAGCAGGCTTTCGCATGGCCCCACGGCGGCGCGCGCCACGACGCCGAAGACGAGCAGGAACAGCAGCGGATAGCCCGATGTGAATTCGGGGCCGAACAGCACCAGCATGGGTTCACCCAGCGCCAGCACCAGCAGTGCCATCAAGAGCGAGGGCCAGAAGGTCCATGACACCGTCTCGCGGGCGAAGGCGGCGAGCTTGTCCGGCTCGCCATGGGTGAACTGCGCATAGCGCTGGGCAACACCGGCCTTGACGGCGAAATAGACGAAATGCACCAGCGCCAGCGTCTTGACCGTGGCGAAATAGACGGCGACGTCGTTGGGATCCATATAGGCGCCGACCATCAGCACATCGGCATTGGTGAGCAGGAAGAAGAAGCTTTCGACCAGGAAGATCGGCAGCGAGACGATGAACCATTGCGCGAAATGCACCTTCATCGGTCCGGCCGGGATCTGCCTTTCCATGCGGTGCGTGACGCCGATCAGCTGCGCGAGCGTGGTGACGTAGGTGGCGGCGATCGAGGCGAAGATCGCGGTCCTGGCGTCGGCGGCGTAGCCGGCGAAAAGCATCAGCGCCATGAACAGCAGGATCAGCACCGGCCGTATCAGATAGGTCGGCGACAAAGCGAAAAGCGCCCAGCTGTTCGCCCTGGCCTGGCCTTGCAGCAGATCCGACACCGCGATCATCGGCAAGCAGATGACGCCGAGGATGAACGGGATCACATAGTAGTTTTCGATCCACGGTGCCGCCAGCCAGACGCCGAGGGCGCCGAGCCCGGCGATGATGGTGGAGGCGATCAGCACGAACAGGCGGCTGGCGACGACGATGCCGCGCAGTTCGTCCATCATTCCGCGCTCGCGGTATTCGGGGATGAAGCGGATGACGGAGGTGTGGAAGCCGAGGCAGGCGAGGTTGCCGACGATGACCATCGTCACCCAGACGAGCACGAAGATGCCGTATTCGAACGAGCCCATCCAGCGCGCCATCAGCACCTGGCTGATGAAGGCGATGACGGCGCTGACGATGCGGATGGAGAAGGCGATGACCGACATGCGGCCGGCTTCGCCGCGTTCATCGGCGGTGAACAGCACGGCGTCGATGCGGCCAAGCAACGGTTCGACGCGCAGCGCCAAACGCTGCGGCAAGAACCGCCCGGCAGTCGTGGCCGCGGAAAAGCGCACCCCGATCTCTCTCCGTTTTCCGCCTCTTTTTCAGGCTTTGGTGTAGCGGAGACACATTAAGAAACGGTTGGGTGAGGAGCGGTCCGCGCAGCGGACGAAAAGCCAACGATTTGGCTTTTCGAGCGACGAACGGTGAAGACCCGGTCCGCCTTCGGGCGGATCAAAAGGTCCAGTGGACCTTTTGAAGGGGCTGAACGCCCGAAGGGCAGGGAGCCATAGCGAAGGGGCCGGCGACCGCCTAAGTAGGTGAAGCCCAGAATCCGGTTTTCGAGATGCGCCGTGTTTCGGAACACCGACGGCGATACGGCTAGAGGAAATAGGCCAAATCTTGGAAGTCAGCGCTGCCCCTCATCCGCCCTTCGGGCACCTTCTCCCCCGTGAACGGGGAGAAGGAAGAGCGCGTCCTTACGCGAACGCCCCGTGGCAGTGCTTGTACTTCTTGCCGGAGCCGCAGGGGCAGGCTTCGTTGCGGCCGACCTTGCCCCAGGTGGCCTGGTTCTTCGGGTCGCGGTCTTCGGGGGCGACGATGGCGTTCTGCTCCTGGCGCACCAGCAGGGCGGTTTCGCCGCCTTCGAAATCGTTCTCGCCGGTGGTGCCGTCAATATGGGTGCCGAACATGTCGGGGGCTTCCGGGGGCGGGGCTTCGGCGGCCTGGCGGACCAGTTCGACGCGCATCAGCTGCGCGGTGACGGCCTGGCGCAGGTTGCCCAGCATCGCCTGGAACAGCTCGAACGCCTCGCCCTTGTACTCCTGCAGCGGATCGCGCTGGGCGTAACCGCGGAAGCCGACGACCGAACGCAGATGGTCGAGGTTGACGATGTGCTCGCGCCACAGATGGTCGAGCGTCTGCAGCACCACGGAGCGCTCGACATAGGTCATTACTTCGGGGCCGAAGCGCTCGGAGCGCTCCTTGGCGGCGGCGTCGGCGGCGGCAGTGATGCGCTCGCGAATGTCGTCCTCGGCGATGCCTTCTTCCTTGGCCCACTCGTCGACGGGCAGGTCGAGATTGAGGAATTCGGCGACCTCGGCCTTCAGTCCGCCAACATCCCACTGCTCGGCATAGGCGTTTTCGGGAATGGCCTTGGCGACGATCTCGTCGATGACGCCCTCGCGCATCTCGGCGATGATCTCGGTCAGGCCTTCGCCGTCCATCAGCTCGATGCGCTGTTCGAACACCACCTTGCGCTGGTCGTTGGAGACGTCGTCATATTTCAACAGGTTCTTGCGGATGTCGAAGTTGCGTGCCTCGACCTTCTTCTGCGCCTTTTCCAGCGCCTTGTTGATCCAGGGGTGGATGATCGCCTCGTCTTCCTTGAGGCCGAGCTTCTGCAGCATGCCGTCCATGCGCTCGGAACCGAAGATGCGCATCAGGTCGTCCTGCAGCGACAGGAAGAATTTCGAACGGCCGGGGTCGCCCTGGCGGCCGGAACGGCCACGCAACTGGTTGTCGATGCGGCGCGATTCATGGCGCTCGGTGGCGAGCACGTAGAGGCCGCCGGCAGCCAGCGCCTTTTCCTTCAGGCGCTCGACGTCGGCGTTGATCTCCTTTTCGCGCGCCTCGCGGTCGGGGCCTTCGGGCATGTCGCCCAATTCGTCGGCGATGCGCATTTCGGCATTGCCGCCGAGCTTGATGTCGGTGCGCGGCCGGCCATGTTTGTGGCGATGGTGATGGCGCCGGGCTTGCCGGCCTGGGCGACGATCGCCGCCTCGCGCTCGTGGTGGCGGGCGTTCAGCACCTCGAAATCCTTGAAGCCCTCCTTGCGCAGGCGCTCGGCCAGCTGTTCGGACTTCTCGATCGAGGTGGTGCCGACCAGCGTCGGCTGGCCCTTGGCGCTCGCCTCGCGGATCTCCTTGACGATCGCCTTGTATTTCTCCTCGACCGTCCGGTAGACCTCGTCGTCCTCGTCCTTGCGGATGACCGGCAGATTGGTCGGGATCTCGGTAACTTCGAGGCCGTAGATGTTGCCGAATTCCTCGGCCTCGGTCAGCGCCGTGCCGGTCATGCCGGACAGCTTCTTGTAGAGGCGGAAGTAGTTCTGGAAGGTGACGGAGGCGAGCGTCTGGTTCTCCGGCTGGATCGCCACATGCTCCTTGGCTTCCAGCGCCTGGTGCAGGCCTTCCGAATAGCGGCGGCCGGGCATCATGCGGCCGGTGAACTCGTCGATGATGACGATCTCGTCGTTGCGAACGATATAGTCCTTGTCGCGCTGGAACAGCCGGTGCGCCTTCAGCGCGTTGTTGACGTGGTGGACGATGGCGACGTTCTCGACGTCGTAGAGCGACTCGCCCTTCAACAGGTCGGCATCGCGCAGCATGTTCTCCAGCTTCTCGGTGCCTTCCTCGGTGAAGATCGAGGTCTTCTGCTTCTCGTCGATCTCATAATCCTGCGGCTGCAGCTGGATGATGAAGGTGTCGATGGTGTTGTACATTTCCGAACGGTCCTCGAGCGGACCGGAAATGATCAGCGGCGTGCGCGCCTCGTCGACCAGGATGGAATCGACTTCGTCGACGATCGCGTAATTGTGGCCGCGCTGCACCATCTGGGCGCGCTCGTACTTCATGTTGTCGCGCAGATAGTCGAAGCCGAGCTCGTTGTTGGTGGCGTAGGTGACGTCAGCGGCGTAGGCGACGCGGCGTTCCTCGTCCGAGAGGCCATGGACGATGACGCCGACCGAGAGGCCGAGGAATTTGTAGACGCGGCCCATCCATTCGGAGTCGCGTGTGGCGAGATAGTCGTTGACGGTGACGACATGGACGCCGTTGCCGGCGAGTGCGTTGAGGTAGACCGGCAGCGTCGCGACCAGGGTCTTGCCCTCGCCGGTGCGCATCTCGGCAATGCCGCCATTGTGCAGCACCATGCCGCCGATCAGCTGGACGTCGAAGGGGCGCATGCCGAGCACGCGGCGCGCCGCCTCGCGGGCAGTGGCGAAGGCCGGGACCAGAAGGTCGTCAAGGCTGGCGCCATTGGCGATATCCTGGCGGAATTTTTGCGTACGCCCGGCGAGTTCGGCGTCGGAGAGCGCCCGCATCTCGTTTTCCATGGCGTTGATCGCCTCGACACGAGGCCGGGTCGATTTGACCCGACGGTCGTTGGAGGAACCGAAAACCTTACGGGCGAGACCGCCGAGACTGACCATACAATGGTCCTTTCGATAGAATTCTCAATCTTCAGACGAGCGCCGGCCGGCCCCATCACATCCGCGTGAACGCACCGCCTGAATACGGGCAAACACAAAAAGCGCCCGGAAAACGGTTCTGGACGCAAAGTCGTTGGACAGATAAGAGGGGGCTCAACTGATGTCAACGCCGCGCTGGCCCTGCCGGTCGCGCCAAATTCCGCCACAATCTGGCTGATCTGGAAGCCACCCCTCCTTACAATCCTTCCCCGGAGTCATCCTTATGCCCTTGTTGTTCCGCCGTGCGTCGCTTGCCAGCCTTGGCCTGGCCTTCGGCCTGTCGGCTCTTTGCCTGTCGCCTGTCGTGGCGCAGGAGGCCGCTCCCGCTGCTCCGGCCGATGCCGCTGCGGCACCCGCGGCACCGGTCGACCCGAACGCCGTCGTCGCCACGGTCAACGGCCAGCCCCTGACGGAAGCCGATCTGGTGCTTGCCGAAGGCGAGCTGTCGCAGCAATTCGCGCAGCTGCCGCCCGAACAGCGCCGCGCCGCGGCCCTTTCGGCGGCCATCGAGATCCGCGTCATGGCCGCCAAGGCCGTGACCGACGGTCTCGACAAGGATCCCGACTTCCAGCGCCGCATGGCGTTCCTGCAGCAGCGCGCGCTGCATGGCGAAATGGTCGAGAAGGGCGTCGTCGACAAGGTCACCGATGCCGAGATCCGCGCCCGCTACGACCAGGAAATCGCCAACACGCCGCCGGTCAACGAGGTGCATGCCCGTCACATCCTCGTGAAGACGAAGGAAGAGGCCGAGGCCATCATCAAGCAGCTCGACGGCGGCGCCGATTTCCAGAAGCTCGCCAACGAGCACACGAGCGATCCCTCGGGCAAGTCCAATGGCGGCGACCTCGGCTGGTTCGGACCTGGCCAGATGGTGCCGGAGTTCGACAAGGCGGCGTTCGCGCTCGAGGTCGGCAAATACACCGAGCAGCCGGTGCAGTCGCAGTTCGGCTGGCATGTCATCAAGCTCGAGGACAAGCGCGCCAAGCAGCCGCCGGCCTTCGACGAGGTCAAGGACCAGGCCAAGCAGGCGGTCATCCGCGACAAGTATTTCGCGCTGGTCAAGTCGCTGCGCGCCGGCGCCAAGGTCGAGATCCCCGACGCCAAGCTGAAGCAGGCTGTCGACACGATGGAAGCCGGCAAGTAAGCCTGAACGATTTTTTCAAAGGGCGCGGCAGCCGAGGGTTGCCGCGCCCTTTTTTATTGGCCGCCGTTATCTGCCGGGCGCTTCTATGCCTTGCAGGAGATAGCGGACCATCTTGCGTATCGTCGCCTCAGGCTCGTCGAGCCGGTTGATCAGGAGATGCCGCCAGGCATAGGAGGCGACGAGGTCGGCGACCACACCCGGATCGATATCCCCGGCGATCTCGCCGCGTGCCTTGGCGCGCTCGATGATCTGGCCGGTGTGGGTGCGGCGCCCTCCGGCATAGCCGGCAAGCGCCGCGGCCGCGGTTTCATCCGATTGGGCCTCGGCGATCAGCGACTTGAAGACACTGCCCGACGATGTCTCGCGCCAGTGCGTGAACAGATTGATCAGGAAGCCGACGAGATCCTCCTCCAGGCTTCCGGTATCGGGAAGGTCGACGCGCTTCTGGCGCTGGTAGACTTCGAGCAGCAGGGCAGCCTTGCTCGGCCACCAGCGATAGATGGTCGGCTTGCCGGCGCGCGCACGCCGCGCCACCGCCTCGATCGAGAAACCGGCATAACCGGCCTCGATCAGCACGGCTTCGGCAGCCTCCAAAATCGCTTCGGCGCTGTCGGGATTGCGCCTGGCGCCAATCGATTTGCGTGCCGGATCGGCGATTTCGCCCATGAGCCGTCCCTCCTGAAGCGGTTTCTCGTCTCGGCTGAAACAATAACCCGCCGGCAATCGCTTGCCTCGCCCGCGCTTTTGCCCAGATAGGAACCATCCGGGGTAAAAGCACTCGTTTTCCTTGCAGCACTTGCGGACGGCAAAGGAAGCCATCTGGCCGCACAATGCGCTGATGCCAAGAGATGTTCATACATCATCGCTTGACGAAACGGAACGGTTCGTTCTATTCAACGAAACGTTTCGTTCCGATGGAGATCGTCATGACGGCTGTTATCTCACCCGGCTCCGCACCCGCCGAGACGACGATTTCGAACTGGATGACCTTTTTGCTGGCTGCCGCCTGCGGGCTGATTGTCGCCAATATCTACTATGCGCAGCCACTGATCGGCCCGATCGGCGCTGAACTTGGCCTGCCGCCACATGCGGCGGGCCTGATCGTCACGATGGCCCAGATCGGCTACGGGGTTGGCCTGCTGTTTATCGTGCCGCTTGGCGACCTCATCGAGAACCGCAGGCTCGTGCTCGGCATACTCGCCGTTGCAACGCTCGCCTTGCTGGGCGCGGCGATTTCAACACAGCCGGCGACTTTTCTGGCCGCGATGCTGTTTGTCGGCCTTGGCTCGGTCGCGGTGCAGGCGCTTATCCCCTATGCGGCGCACCTGGCGCCGGAAGCCAGGCGTGGCCGCGTGGTCGGCAATGTCTCGGTGGGATTGCTGCTGGGCATCATGCTGTCGCGGCCGCTCTCCAGCTTCATCACCGCGCTGTCGTCCTGGCATGTGGTCTACTTCACCTCTTGCGCCGTCATGATCGTGCTGATCGCAGTGCTGCGGTTCGCGCTGCCCAGGCGCGTGCCGACGGCGCGTCTGAGCTACGGCGCGCTGTTGGCGTCCATGGTGCATATTGCGCGCACGACGCCGGTGCTGCGGCGGCGGGCTCTCTACCAGGCGTTCCTGTTCGCGGCTTTCAGCCTGTTCTGGACGACAACGCCGCTGCTGCTGGCCGGGCCTGACTTTGGGCTGACGCAGCGCGGCATCGGCCTGTTCGCGTTGGCCGGCGTCGCCGGCGCGATCGCCGCGCCGCTCGCTGGAAGGGTTGCCGACCACGGATGGGGCCGGCCGGCAACCGCCTTTGCCATGCTGTGCGTCGCCGTGGCGTTTCTCGTAACCCACATCGCCCGCAGCGGCTCGACGCTTTCATTGGCGCTGCTGGTCGCCGCCGCCATCGTGCTCGACTTCGGTGTGCAGACCAACCTCGTCCTCGGCTATCGCGACCTGTTCGCGCTCGGCGCCGCACATCGCAGCCGTCTGAACGGGCTTTATATGGCGACGTTCTTCATCGCCGGCGCAATCGGCTCGGCCGTCGGCGGTTGGGCGTATGCGCAAGGCGGCTGGCCGCTGGTGTCCTGGATCGGCCTGGCGCTGCCGGTTGCGGCACTGCTCTGTTTCGCCAGCGAATTCATGTCGCGCCAAAGCGCGTGAATTCGCACCCGGATCAGGCCATCATTGCATCGCTTGCGAGGTTTCGGATTCGATGCGCCATCCGCCTTCGGCCTTGACCAGCCCGAGCGTGACGCGCGCCTTGCCGGTCAGCCGCGCCGTGGACTTGTCCTTCGGCACATAGTCGTAGCGCATGGCAAAGGCGGCATCGGCGCGATCCTCGCCATGCGGGACAACTTCCAGGCTGCCGGGTTCCAGCCCGAGCGACCACGAGGCCCATTGCGCGAACCAGTCGGTCTTCACCTTGACGATGGCATCGGCGTCGTAGCGTGTGCCGAAAATGGTGGCGGACGGGCCGTAGATCCGCTTGACCGTTTCGCTCATCGTCCTGATGTCGGGCGTCAGATAGTCCCGGCGCAGGAATTGTTCGATCGAGGCCTTGTCGTCGCCCACCGAGCGCTCCAGCGCCGCGACCTGCGAGGCCGGCGCCGGCTCAGCCGCCGGTTTGGGTTCCGGGGCGGGCCCTTCACCCGGGACGAATTCGAAGCGTTCGAGCAGCGATCCCTGTTCCCAGGGGCGCTGGCCTTCGCGGGTTTGCGAAACCACGTCGCGGCGCACCGCGATCATCATGTCGTTGATGCTTTGGCCGGGCTCGGCGATGTGCCGCAAAAGGGCTGATGCAAAGGGCGAGTTGCGCCCGGTGCCGTCCATGGCGACCGCACCCGGCGCCGTCGAGAAGGCGATGAAGGAGCCGCGCGTCGAATCGAACTGCGCCAGTCCCGCCAGTACCGTCGCCGAGCGGGTGGTGGCGGTGCGGCTCAAGCTGCGGGCAAACGGGTTGTTGCGGCAGGCATCGAGAAACACCAGGCTGACCTTGGTCTGCTGTTCCATGATGTCGAGGACTTCGTCGATCGGCACCGCTTCGAGCTGCAGCTTCACCGGCATGTCGAGCCGGGCGTCGACAGGCACGATGTAATTGCGGCCGTCGACCTGCAGGCCGTGGCCGGCATAGTAGAAAAGCCCGACGCCCGCGCCTTCGAGCGCGTCGGAGAATTCGCCGATGCTGCGTTCGAGCTCGCGCTTGCCGAGATCGTTGCCTTCGATGACCTCGAAACCGATGGAGCGCAGCTTGTCGGCGATGTCGAGCGCGTCGTTGACCGGATTGGCCAGCGTGCCGGCCTCGGCATAGGTGCCGTTGCCGATGACGAGCGCCACGCGCCGCGCCGGCTCAGCGTCGGCGCTCAGCAGCAACAGTCCCAGAAATGCCCAAGCGAGGATCGCAAGCCTGCCCATGGGGCGCGATCATAGCGTCACAGGCCCCGGCGACGCCAACAGATTTGAAATGCAGGCTTAATCCGGCGGGTTGGCCGTCCCGGCAGGCGCGGCGAAAACGCCCTTGCGCCCGCGCGCCGTATCGGGCAAACCGGCCTTCCCTTGCGATTTTCCCGCCCGAGGTCCCCATGTCCACGACGATTTCGCCGCTCGCGCCGAAGAAATACCCCAAGATGCCGGTCATCGAAGGGGTGCGCATCGCCACCGCCGAAGCGGGGATAAAGTACAAGAACCGCACCGACCTGCTGGCCATGGTGTTCGACGCCGGCACCGCGGTCGCCGGCGTGTTCACCAAGTCGAAATGCCCTTCGGCGCCGGTCGATTTCTGCCGCCAGAACCTTGCCGCCGGCAAGGCCCGGGTGCTGGTCGTCAATTCTGGCAATGCCAACGCCTTCACCGGCAAGAAAGGCCGCGAATCCACCGCGCTGACCGGCGAGGCGGCGGCCAAGGCGGCCGGCTGCTCGGCAAATGAGGTTTTTTTGGCCTCGACCGGTGTGATCGGCGAGCCGCTCGACACAACCAAGTTCAGCCATCTGCTTGCCGGACTGGTCAGCGACGGCAAGCCCGACCTGTGGACCGAGGCGGCGAAGGCCATCATGACCACGGACACCTATCCGAAAGTGGCGACGCAGACGGTCAAGCTCGGGGACGCCGACGTCACCATCAACGGCATCTCCAAGGGCGCCGGCATGATCGCCCCCGACATGGCGACGATGCTGTCCTTCATCGCCACCGATGCGCCGATCGCGGCACCCGTGCTGCAGGACCTGTTGTCGCGCGGCACGGCCAAGACCTTCAACGCGGTCACCGTCGACAGCGACACCTCGACCAGCGACACGTTGTTGATATTTGCCACCGGCAAGGCCGCCAAGCGCGGCGCGCCCGAGATCACCGACCCCAAGGATGCCCGGCTCGGCCAGTTCCGCCGGGCCCTCAGGAAAGTGCTGAAGTCGCTGGCGCTGCAAGTGGTGCGCGACGGCGAGGGCGCCCGCAAGCAGGTCGAAGTCACCGTCACCGGCGCGAAATCGGCCCGCTCGGCCAAGCGCATCGCGCTGTCGATCGCCAATTCGCCGCTGGTCAAGACGGCGGTCGCCGGCGAGGACGCCAATTGGGGCCGTGTGGTCATGGCCGTCGGCAAGGCCGGCGAACCCGCCGACCGCGACCGGCTGTCGATCTGGTTCGGCGACAACCGGCTGGCGCATGAGGGCGAGCGTGATCCGGCCTATTCGGAAGAAAAGACCTCGGCCTACATGAAACGCGACGATATCCGCATCCGCGCCGATATCGGCATTGGCCGCGGCAAGGCGACGGTGTGGACCTGCGACCTCACCAAGGAATACGTCGCTATCAACGGCGACTATCGGAGCTGACGGTTTTGGCTTCCAGGCATCCGGCAAGCATGCTCGCGATCGTGCGCCGCTACGAGGCGGCCGGCTTTCGCGCCTGGCCGGCGGCCGCTGTCCATTATGACGGCACCTGGGTGGTGCGGCTGACCGCCGGCCATCCGGCCAAACGGCTGAATTCGGTCAATCCGCTCGATCCCGGCGACACCCAGCACATCGCCGACCGCATCGGTCGGGCCAGCCGCCGTTTCGATGCCTATGGCAGGCCGCTGACGTTCCGCATGTCGCCGCTGTCGGGGCCTGATCTGGCCAGCCATCTCGACAAGGAGGGCTGGAGCCGGTTCGACGAATCGCTGGTCATGCGGCTGCCGCTGGCCGACGCGCAGCTCGATGCCGCCATGGACCAGATTCCGCTCAAGGACATCAGCCGCTTCATCGGCGCCTCGATCAAGGTTAGCGGCTCGGATGTTTCGCTGCGGCCCGGCCTGTCGGAGATCATCGGCGCCATCCAGCCCGAGGCCGGTCTGTTCGCGCTCGAGGATGGAACCGAACCGCTGGCGACGCTGATCTGCGTGCATGATGGCGATCTCGCCGGCCTGTTCGAGGTTGCGACCGACAGATCGGCGCGCAACAAGGGCCATGGCCGCAACCTGATCCTGTCGGCGCTGAAATGGGCGCGGCTGCGCGGCGCGCGGGAAGCCTGGCTGCAGGTCGAGGCCGGCAATGTGCCGGCGCTGGCGCTCTATCGGTCGCTCGGCTTCGAGGAAGTCTACCGCTACCACTATCGCCGGCCGCCTGGTCATGAGTGAAGTTGGGCATGAATAATCCAGCGAATAGCGGCAAGCGCCTGCTGCTGGTCGCCGCCTGCGCGCTGGTCGACGCCGACGGCCGCGTGCTCCTGGCGCAGCGGCCTGAAGGCAAGCAGCTTGCGGGCCTGTGGGAATTTCCCGGCGGCAAGGTCGAGCCCGGCGAGACGCCGGAACAATGCATCATCCGTGAACTGCATGAGGAGATCGGCATCGAGACCGAGATCCCGTGCCTGGCGCCGCTCACCTTCGCCAGCCACTCCTACGACGACTTCCATCTGTTGATGCCGCTGTTCGTCTGCCGCCGCTTCCGCGGCATTGCCCAGCCGAGGGAAGGGCAGGTGCTGAAATGGGTGCGGCCCAAGCAGATGCGCGACTATCCGATGCCGCCGGCCGACGCGCCGCTGATACCGTTCCTCATCGACCTGCTTTGAGAAGCGGATGGATCGGGACCACGGTCCATATCAGCCAGCGTTAATGGAAGATTTATCTCATCATGAAAAATTGATGCATGGCCGTGTCCTTGCGGCCGCGTCGCTAATTCGCTGGGGAGCAATGGTATGAGCCTGGACAGGGACTGGGATTCGATCCGGCCCGACCGCAGCTTCCGTGCCGCCGATGCGGGCATGGGCATTCTGCGCGTCACGCTGCTGTTCGGCTCGGCCGCGGTGGCGCTGGCGCTGATAGCGACCCCTTTCCTCGACAGCCAGACGCGCTCGCAATCGGCGCGCGATGATTTTCCCGGTCTCGACATGACGGCCACCGGCTCGATCAGCCATCGCAGCACCTATACGGTGCGCCGCAGCGTGCTGCAGCCGCAGCCCGAGTCAGTCTGCATCATCGGCTCCGACGGCAGGACCAGCGGCGACTGCTGATATGGTTAAGATATTTTCGAAAAGGGGGCGGTTTCACCGCCTGTTAAGCCTTTGACGTTAACCTTTCTTAACAGATCGGCGGTAAGGTCCAGGCAACGGGGATCGAGGTGATGAAAACAGTGCTGCTGCGTTTTCTGACGGATGAGACCGGCGCTACTGCCGTCGAATACGCCCTGATCGTCTGTGTGCTGTCATTGACCATCATCGGCGGCATCGGCCAGGTCTTCAACTCGATCACCTGGCTGTTCAGCGACAACACCAGCAGGCTTGCGAACGCCTTTGCATCGCCTTGACCGCAATCGCGACGGCCGCATCAGGATTCGCCGGAACCCTCCAGTATAGCTTTCAGCGAGACCTTGGCTGAGCCCGGCTTCAGTGGTTTTTGCTGCGACGCATCGGGCGCCCAACCTGACATCCAGACCATCGAGAAGCTTGCCCGGATCCGGCCGTCGGGGTCGGAAAACCGCTCGGCATAGATTTCCGCGGCACGGGCAAACAGCTGGCGCGTGCCCGGCCGCCGGCTGCGATCGGCAAGCGCGCTGGTTTCGCCCATGGCGCGCAGATCGGCCATCAGGGCAAACAGATTGGCGTAGCGCACCGTCACCGTTTCGACATCGGCGACCGGCAAAGCGAGACCGGCACGCTGCAAAAGCGCGCCGGCGTCGCGCACATCGGTGAAGGGGATGACGCGCGGGCTGGCGCCGCCGTAAAGCTCGGTCTCGGCCGCAAGCAGGCTCTCGCGCAACTCGCTGAGCGTGCCGGCGCCGGCAAAGGCGCCGAGGAAAAGCCCGTCCGGCCGCAGCGCGCGGCGGATCTGGATCAGCATGCCGGGAATGTCGTTCATCGCCTGCAGCGACAGAAGCGACACCGCCAGATCGAGGCTTGCCGGTTCGAACGGCACGGTTTCCAGCGGTGCGACCAGGCCGGCGGCACCATCCAGGAAAGCCGAGTCCGTCTCGACACGGGCGATCTCGGCCACCTTGCCGCTCGCGGCGAGCACATCGGCCGCTGCCGGCGTTTGGCAAAACAGCACCGCCGCCTTGCCGAACCGGCGCTCGACGGCGCCCAGCCGGTCGGCAAGATCCTCGGCGGCGCGGTTCATGAGGAAATCGGCGCCGTCGACCGGATGGGTGAGCGCGCGCCGCTTGTGCGCCAGCCAGAGATCGGTATCCATTATCGGGTGCAACGGGCGGATCCTTGTTTGTCCACGCCCTGATACACTTGGTATACACGGTGCGCAGGACCAACCACGTGGCCGATCCCATGTCCAAGATCAAGTCCATCGGGATCAGGAACCTCACCCGATCGGCATTCGGCTGGCCGGCGCGCATGCTGTTTCCGCCGGTCTGCGCCGGTTGCCGCCGGCATGTCTCGCAGCCCGGCGTGCTGTGCGGCGCCTGCTGGCCGAAGCTGCGGCTCTTGGAACGCCCCTGGTGTCCGGTGATGGGCACGCCGTTCACCCACCATATGGGCGAGGGCTTTCTATCGGCCGAGGCGATCGCCGATCCGCCGCCCTTCGAACGGGCGCGGGCGGCCGTCGCCTATTCCGGCGTTGCCCGCCAGATGGTGCAAGGGCTGAAATACCAGGACCGCACCGATCTGGCCCCTTGGATGGCGCGCTGGATGGTGCGCGCCGGTGCCGATCTCATCGCCGAGGCCGATGTGGTGGTGCCGGTGCCGCTGCACTGGCGGCGTTTTTTCAGGCGGCGGTTCAACCAGTCGGCGGACTTGGCGCGCGGGGTTTGCGAGCTCAGCGGCCTGTCTTTCGCGCCTTCCGCCATGCGGCGCGTGAAACTCACCCGCCAGCAGGTCGGGCTGGAGCGGCAGGAGCGCGAGGAGAATGTGCGGGCCGCCTTTCGTGTGCCGGCCGAGGCGGAAATCGAGATCGCCGGCCGCAGGGTGCTTCTGATCGACGACGTCTACACCACAGGCGCCACCGTGCGCGCGGCCACCAAGGCGCTGAAAAGGGGAGGTGCGGCCGCCGTCGACGTGCTGACCTTTGCGCGTGTGTTGCCGGGGGGACTTCCGGGCGGACGAGTCCGCGACTATATAAGTCGGCAACGAAAGCGGAAATTCGTCATGGTCGATGTCACGATCTATACGCGCATGATGTGCGGCTACTGCACGGCGGCCAAGCGGCTGCTGGAGCGCAAGGGCGTCGCCTATACCGAGCACGACGCTTCGTTCTCGCCGGAATTGCGCCAGGAGATGATTTCGCGCGCTCACGGCCGCACGACCTTTCCGCAGATTTTCATCGGCGACACGCATGTCGGCGGCTGCGATGACCTCCACGAGCTGGAGGCCGAAGGCCGGCTGGACAGACTGCTCGCCAACGGCGCGACGATTTGAGGGTATGATGATGGGTGTTTTCAAGGCTGCGGCGGTCCAGATGCGTTCAGGCGAAAGCCCCGAGCGCAACGCGGTCGATCTCGAACGGCTGGTGCGTGAAGCGGCGGCCCAGGGCGCGACCTACATCCAGACGCCGGAAATGACCGGGGCGCTGATCCGCGACAAGGAAGCGCGGGCAGCCTCGTTCACCTCCGAAGACAAGGATATCATCGTCGCGACCGCGCGCAGATTGGCGCGCGAACTCGGCGTCTTCCTGCACATCGGCTCGACCGCCATCCTGCGCGCCGACGGCAAGCTCGCCAACCGGGCGCTGCTGTTTGGCCCGGACGGCGCTGTGCTCGCCACCTATGACAAGATCCATATGTTCGACGTCGATCTCGACAATGGCGAAAGCTGGCGCGAATCCGCCGCCTACGAACCGGGCACCGAGGCCGTCGTGACCGGGGTTGCGGGCGCCAGGCTTGGCTTTGCGGTCTGCTACGACCTGCGGTTCCCGCAACTGTTCCGTGCCGAGGCGCTGGCCGGCGCCGATGTTTTGACCGTGCCTGCCGCCTTCACCCGCCAGACCGGCGAAGCGCACTGGCATGTGCTGCTCAGAGCCCGCGCCATCGAGAACGGCGCCTTTGTCGTCGCCGCCGCGCAAGGCGGCGTGCACGAGGACGGCCGCGAGACTTTTGGGCATTCGCTGATCGTCGATCCGTGGGGCCGCATCATCGCCGAAGCCGCGCATGACGAGCCGGCGGTGATCGTCGCCGAGATCGACCCGGCGCAGTCGCTTGCTGCGCGCAAGAAGATCCCCAATTTGAAGAATGCGCGGGATTTCACCATCAATGCCGGCGCGGTGGACGCGCCGCTTCTTAGGGGTGCAGCCTCTTGATCCGCTTTTCCCTGATCTGCGAGAACGAGCACCAGTTCGAGGGCTGGTTCCGCAGCAATGACGATTTCGACACCCAGAAGAAGCGCGGCTTTGTCGATTGCCCGAGCTGCGGCTCTCACAAGGTTGAGAAGGCCCTGATGGCGCCGGCTGTCTCCACGGCTCGCAAGCAGGAAACAATCGCGCTGGCCATGGGCGAGGCGCAGAAGCAGGCCTTGGCGCAACTGAAGGCGATGGCCGAGAAGGTGCGCGAGAACGCCGACTATGTCGGCGACAAGTTCGCCGAGGAAGCGCGCAAGATCCATTTCGGCGAAACCGATGCGCGCGGCATCTATGGCGAGGCGACGCTGGAAGAGGCCAAGGGCCTGGCGGACGACGGCGTCGATTTCATGCCGATCCCGGTGTTCCCGGACGACCGCAACTGAGTTCCGAGAGAACTTTGTCCCGAACCCGGAAAGCTGAGCAGCGACGGGGTCCGAGGATATCGTTTCGCATTTTCTTGGACAGGCTGGCCGTAAGGTCCAGCGACAAGAAAACAGTCGGCGGAATGCTGATTATTTATGACGCCGACAAGGGCGGCAAGGATGTGGACAAGGTTGCCGCCGCACTGCAGTTGATACAAGCCGTTGATCCTGCTCGATACCGGCGGATAGTCCGAGACCTCAAACAAATCTGGATCACAACCATTCCCGGCGCCGCCGGGCAGTTCGTGGGGTCGACATCGACCTGCGAACTCGATGAACGATTCGTGATGGGCGAACACATCTCGATCGAGGAGGTGGCTGGTGCCATTGTGCATGAGGCCACGCACGCGCGTCTCGATCAGTGGGGAATTTTGCGCGCCAGGGTAGAGGAGGTCTGTATGGGGCGGGAGCTGGCTTTCGCAGCCAAATTACCCGATGGAGCGAGCATCCGACGGTGGGTTGAGGCTCGACAGCAGGGAGCCGTTGACTATTCCAACGCGGCGCTCGATACGCGAGAGATTGCCGGAGCGCGCGATGCCCTGATTCATCTTGGCACGCCGGTGTGGTTTGCGGACACGATTGTCTTTCTCGCACGGCTGCGGCGGGGCCGGAGCGCAAGGCGGCAGGAGCGCGGAAGCTTTTCCGAGCCACCGAACTGACCGTCCCGTTCGTGGCGGGTGTGTTCGTGCTCAAAAATTACCGATGTGTTCCCAGGGTCCTCAGCTACAGGCTAAGGCTAACTCAGGCTCCCAATCAATTTCTCAAGCAGACGCGCAAGCGTCTCCTGCTCGGCTCGGGTCAGGCCAGCGAGAATCTCATGCTCGTTGGCGACGTGCGCGGTGACAGCCTCGTCGATTAAGGCCAGCCCTTTTTCGGTCAGTTGCACGACAATGCCACGCCGGTCGTTGGGGTGCGGGCCGCGCAGGATCAATCCGGCCTTTTCCAGCCGGTCGAGCCGGTTGGTCATGGCGCCTGATGTCACCATCGTCGCTTCGTAAAGAGCGGTCGGCGTCAGCGCGTAAGGGGCTTCGGAGCGGCGTAGCGTCGCCAGCACGTCGAACTCGCCGGCCTGCAATCCGAATCGAGCAAACAGCGGGGCGAGGCGGTCACGCGCGATCAGCGACGAGGCTTCGTTCAGCCGCCCCAGCACGCCCATCGGCGAGACATCAAGATCCGGCCGTTCCCGTTTCCACTGCTCGATCGCTTTTGCCGCGCGATCCATCTGTCTCACCATTAAATATCTTGACATTAAGATTCTTTGTATTATCTTACCTCAAGATACAGAGCCGGCCAAGCGCCGCAAGTGTCAAATTTCGCAATTGAGTGACGGGACCATCCGATGAAATTTCTCTGGGATTCGGCGCTTGGCCTGCTGATCGTCACCGGCGGCCTGCTCGGGCTGACCCTGCCCTTCGGCAAGCTCGCCACGGCGGCCGGCGTGCCGGCCATGGTCTGGGCTTTCGTCATCTCGCTCGGTGCCGGCGGCGTGCTTTTTGTGCGTGCTCTTGGCACGAGGCCAGCACATCCGGCTCACCGCGCACAAACTGCGCTATTTCTTCGTCACAGCCGCCGTGTCCTATGCCGTCCCCAATCTCTTGATGTTCTCGGCCATACCGCATCTGGGCGCCGGCTATACCGGCATCATGTTCACGCTGTCGCCCGTCATCACGCTGGTGTTCTCGATCCTGCTGCGTGTCCGGCGCCCCAACATGCTGGGCATTGTCGGCATTGCCGTCGGCTTCGTCGGCGCCGTCATGGTGGCGGTGACGCGCGGCGAGGCCGGCCAGCCGGCCGATCTGTTCTGGGTGGTGATCGGCCTACTGATCCCGGTCAGCCTTGCCGCCGGCAACATCTACCGCACCGTCGACTGGCCGGAAGGTACCGGGCCGATCGAGCTTGCCGTCGGCAGCCACCTGGCGTCGGCAACGCTGTTGCTCGCCGGCATTCTTGCCTTGTTCGGCGTCGAGGCCTTCGCCCCGCTCGGCGCCGTGCCGCTGGTCGTCGTCGCGCAGGTCGCATCCGCGTCGGCGATGTTCGCCTTCTTCTTCCGGCTGCAGGCGGTCGGTGGTCCGGTCTATCTCAGCCAGATCGGCTATGTGGCCTCCGCCGTCGGGCTCTTTGCCGGCACGATCTTCCTTGGCGAGCACTATCAGTTGCTGACCTGGGCCGGCGCCGTCATCATCACCGGCGGCGTCTTCATCACCACGAAGGCGCAGAGCCAGGCCATCGCGAAGCCGCAGCCTGCGTAAACGTCTTCAAAGTTTTCCGCCGCGGTCCGCATCGCCGCCGGGCTCCGGCCTTGGATGCCGGCGGCGGTGCGTGGCGGCGGCTCGACGTTGTCCTTCGTCGATTATGCCGAGGAGTTCCCCTATTTCCGCGACACCGTGCTACCCATTCTCGAACAGAGAGGCATCCGCATCGCGCCGGCCGCGATGCAGTCGGCGGCTTAGGAGGATGTTATGTCCACAGTCTCGAGTGAGGGCCCGGTCGACGTCGCCGACTTCCGCGCCGCCATGCGGCTCATCGTCGGCAATGTCAGCGTCATCACCGCTGGCGTCGGTGACGACCGCTCGGGCCTTGTCGTCATTTCGGTGGTCTCGCTGTCGGCTGAGCCACCCAAGGTGATCGCTTGCGTCAACCGGTCGTCATCGACCTGGCCGGTGATAGAGCGTTACCGGCATTTCGGCGTCAATTCGCTCGGACCTCAACACCAGCGCGTGGCGGAGCGGTTCTCCGGCTTTGGCGGCATCAAGGGCAAGGACCGCTACGAGGGCGCCGAATGGGTGACGCTGAAGACCGGAGCCGCGCTGATTTCGGACGCGGTGGCGGCCTTCGACTGCAGCCTCGACGAGATGATCGACCGCGGCACGCATTCCATCGTCATCGGCTCGGTCGAGGCGGTGCGCACCCGCGATGCCGGCCAGGCGCTGATCTATTGGCGGGGCGGCTATCGGCCGCTCGATTCGGCCTGACCCGAATCTCAACACGTCCTTGGCGCGCATTCCGCGAACGTAGTCAGACCGATCCCTTTTCCGCCAGCACCATGTAATTGACGTCCATGTCCTTCGACCGCGCCCAGCGATCGGCGAGCGGATTGTAGGTGACGCCGGTGCGGTCGATGATGGTCAGACCGGCGCCACCCAGCGCCTTTTCCAGCTCTTCCGGGCGCACCAGCTTGCCGAACTGGTGGGTGCCGCGCGGCAGCCAGCGCAGCACATATTCGGCGCCGATGATGGCCAGGCCGAGCGCCTTCAGCGTGCGGTTGATGGTGGCCACGAACATGATGCCGCCGGGCCGGACCATCTGTCCGCATTTGGCGACGAACAGGTCGATGTCGGCGACATGCTCGACCACTTCCATGTTGAGGATGACGTCGAATGTCTCGCCGGCGTCGGCAAGGTCCTCGGCCGTCGTGGCGCGGTAGTCGACGCTCACATTGCCTTCGGCCGCGTGCAGTTTCGCCACTTCGATGTTTGTCTCGGAGGCATCCGCTCCCACGACCTCGGCGCCAAGCCGCGCCATCGGCTCGCACAAAAGGCCACCGCCGCAGCCGATATCGAGGATGCGCAGCCCCTCGAACGGCCGCGCGGCACGCGGGTCACGGCCAAAGCGCGCCGCGATCTGGTCGCGGATATAGGAAAGCCGGACCGGATTGAATTTGTGCAGCGGTCGAAACTTGCCGTTCGGGTTCCACCATTCGGCGGCAAGGGCGGAAAAGCGTTCCACTTCTCCGGCATCGATCGTCGATCGTCGGGGCTCTGGCATGGGTTGGTCTCCTAGAGCTCTTTGATTTGTCGCAATTCCGGACGGAAAACCGTTTCACACTTTTCCTGGAATTGCTTCAGAGCGCTAGGAAGTCGGGCGTGGGAGCCGGAAAGTCAAGGCAACAATTTTCCTGTGCCGACAGGGCGATGCATCCTGTCAGGGCATGTCAGCTGCCGTGTGCGGCGGTGAAACACAATTGGCCTGGCGGGCGAATGAAAGGCATCGTTTTTGCATTCGAGGAGTAGGCGATGACGGTCACGACGGCTTCGATCCTTTGGCGCCGGCTGGATGTGGAGGGTCACGACGCCTGCCTGCTTTCGCAAGCCGATGGTGGGCACAGCCTCGAGGGACAGGCCATCTTCGTCCAGAACGGCAAGCCATGCTGCCTTGCCTATGCGGTGATTTGCGACGCCGGCTGGCGCACGCGATCGGCGCGGGTCCATGGTTTTCTCGGCACCCGCAAGCTGCACTACGCCATTGAACGACGTGCCGACGGCGAGTGGATGCTGGACGGCGAGCCTCAGCGGGGCGTTGCCGGCCTTGTCGATGTCGACCTCGGCTTCACGCCGGCATCGAACCTGCTGGCCATCCGCCGGTTCGACCTCGGCATCGGGGAGGCGACGCCCGCTCCAGCCGCCTATCTGAGCTTCCCCGCGCTGGAGATGGTGCTTCTCGAGCAGAGCTATCGGCGTCTCGACGCAATCCGCTACGCGTACAGCGCGCCTATGTTCGGCTATGAAGAGATTCTCGATGTCTCGCCGCAAGGCTTCGTCGTCGACTATCCTGGCCTGTGGAAAGCCACGGCACAGCCAGACTGACCCAAGCATCGCCCGGGCCGGGAAGGGCGGCGGATCAGGTTTCCTTAACGTCAAATTTACGAGGTTGGCGGTTTCCTGAGGCACGAGCGGGATTCGGCATGTACATTGCCCTCCCATCGATTGGGATGGGTTGGTGCGGATCAAGACCCAGATTGTTGCCACCTTATTCAGCGCCGCGGCCTTGATTGGCCTGGTGGGCGGCATTGCGATCGTCTCCCAGATATCGCTGACCACATCCGGCGCGCTCGCCGAAGCGACGAGCGTTGGGCGGCAATTGGCCGAAACGATTGCCTTCAAGGCTTCCGATGCGCCGCATTCCTTGTTTGAAAGGGCAGACGCACTGCGCGAATTCGTGACCGCGCAACACAGCGACTCGAAACGCGACCTCGTTGTCGTCAATCACGACAAGGTCATCCTTGCCGATGTCCCGGGTGAAGAAAAAAATGTCGGCACTCCGTACCGCCACGATCCCGACAATGAAGTCGGCCGGACGATCGAGGATGGCACGCCGCGCAACTTCGTTGAAAGCAGCACCGACCTATCAGAAGCGATCAACCTGGTTGCCGTGCCGATCAAGGATGCTCCCGGCAAGACGGTCGGCGCGGTGCTGTTCGAGTATACGCCGCTGCTGCACGCCGCCCAACAGCGCACCAACAACATGCTCTGGCTCATCGGTCTGTGCACCGCGACCGCCGTGCTGATCTCCGCGATCTCGGCTTTCCTGTTACTGCGTGGCTTTGGCGCCGGTCTTTCCGGCCTCAACCGCGGCATCGAATCGCTGGCGCGCGGCGACGCCGGGGCGCGTATCGGCCTTACCTCCAATGACGAGTTCGGCCAATTGGCGCGAGGCTTCGATGGTATGGCATCCGAACTCGAATCGTCGCGCGGGCAGCTCGTCGAGCAGAAGGCCTATATCGAGGATATTGTCCGCACTGTCGCCGAAGGAATCGTCGTCATCGACGGCAATGGCCAGATCGTCTCGGTCAATCCGGCGGCCGCCGAGATCATCGGGCGGCGCATCGACAAGATCGAGGGCCAGGATTGGCCGTCGGTCCTCGACATCAGGGGACTGTCGGGAGACAGGCTGGCGCAGGCAACATCGCCGATCGAGCTGGCGCTGACCACGAGTCGCGGGCATCAGGCCGAGGTTCGGCTGGCAAAGCCGGACGGATCGTACCTGCCGGTGATTGCGAGCTGCAATCCGCTCAATCGCTCCGACGGCGGGATCGTGCTGACCTTGAACGACATCAGCGAACTGCGCAGCGCCGAGCGGGCCGTCAACGATCGCGCCGAGGAACTGGTAACGCTGAACCGCGAACTGAAAGAGACGTCCCAGGCAACGACCCGCCTGGTCAAGCTCGGCGAACTGCTTCAGGCATGCGTCACCTTCCAGGAGGCATTTTCCGTCGTCGGCTCGGCCATGCCCGATTTCTTCGGCGGATTGAGCGGCACCGTGCATCTTACCAGTGCCTCGCGCAACCTGGTCGAGGAAATGGCGCATTGGGGCACTGTGCGTTCGAGCGTTGGCCAGTTTGCGCCGGAAGATTGCTGGGCGCTGCGACGCGGCCAGGAACATGTTGCCGGCCCCGGCATGCTGACGCCGCGCTGCAACCACATCACCGAGAATGGTGGCCGTGGCTATGTCTGCATGCCCCTGGCGGCTCAGGGGGAGACGCTTGGCATCGTGCATCTGTGCGAACCAGACGCCGCCGGCAGGCCGGGCTGGCTGGCCGAACGGCAACAGGTTCTGCGCGGCGTCGTCGACACGCTGGCGCTGGCATTGGCCAATCTGCGTCTGCGCGAAACGTTACGCCAGCAATCGATCCGCGACCCCAATACCGGGCTCTACAACCGCCGCTATCTCGAGGAGACAAGCAGCCGCGAGTTGAGGCGCCTGGAGCGTTCTGGGCAGCCGATGGCGGTAATCATGCTCGACGTCGATCATTTCAAGCAATTCGTATTGCCTCACCCTGGAATGCTCCCGAACGATCTTTCCGTTGCCTCACCATAATGTTCCCCTGGGCTAGGATTCGATCAATGCGCGATCGGCTCGATTGCCGGCTCCACGTGCATTGGGCCGAACACCATCGCGTGTGCCTTTTCCTTCCGCCAGATCTTCAAGCGGCGCTGCAGCGTGCGCAGAAGTGGATCAGGATATTGCCCCGGCTGCTCCGCCTGCAGACGCACCAGTAATTCGCGGCTCGTCCGCCAGGGCTCTTCGTCGAACCACGCGCGCAACTGGCCTGTGACCTTCACGAGCGGATCCGGTCGGCGACGTCCTCGCTTTTGCCTCGGCCTGGCTCTTGCGGTTGGGCGGACTTCCCCCTCCTTCCAGGCCGTCCGCAAACCCGACAGGAACTGGTCCAGCGCCGGATCGCTCACCACCAGCGCCGGCGTGCAGGATTCATCGGCAATGTCGACGAGGCGCTGCTGCGCCGATCGCATCTCCTGCAGCAGCTTTACCGGGTCCAGCCTCGCCTGTGTTTGCGCAAGCCTGGCACGAACCGCTTCAGGCGTGCGTGGATCTGCCAGCAGTCGCTGGCACGGTGTTGCCGCAGGGTGATAGCGCTTGCGCACGCGGGCGCCGTCCCGTTCCTTTCCGGCCAGCTTGAAGGAGGGTTGGAAGAAGTTCACGAACAGCCGAACCGTCGAATAGAGCTGTGCAAGAGCAGCAGCGGCTTCAAGCCCCTCCAGCCGACGATACCCGACAATGCGTCGCACCACGGCGCCGTTCTTCTGTTCGACAAAGGCCTGGTCATTTTTGCGGTAAGGACGGCAGCGGGTGAACTCGATGCCGGCATCCAGACAGTAGTCGCGTATCGTCTCGTTCAGGAACACGCTGTCATTGTCCGTGTCGAATCCGAGAAGCTGAAATGGCAGGAGCTGCCGCAATACCGTCAGCACCTCGCTCAACAGCTTCTGTTCACGCACCAGCAAGGGCGCGCATTCCGTCCACCCGCTCGCGATGTCGGTAAGACAAAGCGTTTGTATGAAGCTTCCCCGCGTCGTCGGTCCACTGTGCGCTACCAGGTCGGCCTCGACGAATCCAGGCGGAGGATCCTGCCAATCGGAGAAGGTCCGGATCGGAATGCTGCGCCGCAGCGCGGTGGACGCTGTACTGCGACGGCGTCTCGGCCCACCAGCGATGTCTCGAACCTCGCGAAGGGCGCGGTCGATCGTGGCCGCGCTCATCGCCAATAGCCGTGTGCGGATCTCGGCGGTTAGGTGCAGATGCCCGTGACGCTCCATCGCCTCCACCAGAATCGGAATCAGCATCTTCAGACGCTTGCCACAGATGCGATCCGAAGCTTCCCAGAGCACGATCAGCGCTTCGCGCACCGCGTCGTCATAAAGCCGGCGCTCCGGTCGCGGGTCCGAACGCTGCGCCTGTGGTCCATTCCGCAGCAACCGCATGGCATGCTTGCGGTGAACGCCGCTCACCGCCGCGAATTCATCGAGAATGCGCGTCTTCTCTGCCCGATCGCCTCGGGCGTAGCGCTCCGCTACCACCTTCACCAGCTCATCCCGCGTCGCCATGCTTATCCGCCTCATATGATTTGCTCCCGCCCCAAAACTGCGGGGAGCAAATCAGATGAGGCAACGACCCAACATCCGGGAGCAGTTCAGGCGATGCAATGCGCAATTCAACGACACGTTTGGCCATGAAGCGGGCGATCTGGTGCTCAAGCAGGTCGCCGCCACGCTGCTCGACCACGCGAGGGACAGCGATGTGGTGTCGCGCTATGGCGGTGAGGAATTCGCGCTGATGCTGCCGGGAACGTCGCTCGCCGATGCCGCCGAGCGCGCCGAGGCGCTGCGCAAGGCGATCAAGCAGCTGCATCTGGCGCATCGCGGCCGCACGCTCGGAACCATAACGGCCTCGTTCGGCGTATCCGCCTTCCCGGAACTCGGCGCATCATGGGTCGAAATCGTCAACGCCGCGGATCGTTCGCTCTATCAGGCAAAAGCGGACGGCCGCGACCGCGTCGTTGCCGGATTGGGCAGGGCCGATCCCAACTGGGACCTTCCCACCGCCAGCCAAAGCGTGGGTTAACGCGACAGAACGAGCTCGGCATGTCGCCTGGACCGGAACAGTCGCCTGAAGGCGCCAGCTATCGTTTCGCGTCCAGCACTTCGCGTAGCTTAGCCTCGAGTTGCTCGATGGTGAACGGCTTGGCCAGGAAGTGCACGTCATGGTCGAGCACGCCGTTGTGGACGACGGCATTCCTGGTGAAACCGGTGGTGAAGACGACTTTCAGGCCGGGTTGGCGCGCGACCGCTTCCTCGGCGAGCTTGCGGCCGTTCATCACCGGCATGACGATGTCCGTGAAAAGCAGGGCGATGCCCGGTGTCACCGCCAGTTTCTGAAGCGCCTCCTGGCCGCTGCCGACGTGGATGACGGTGTAGCCGAGTTCGCGCATGGCGTCCGTCGTTGAGGCCCGCACGCGGGCGTCGTCCTCGACGACGAGGATCGTTTCGGTGACCTTGGCGGTGCTCTTGCCGCGCCCGGCAAGTGCTGCCGGCTCCTCCGGCCCGAAAAACCGGGGCAGATAGATCCTGATCGTCGTGCCTTCGCCCGGTTCGGAGTAGATCTTGACGTGGCCGCCCGACTGCTTGACGAAGCCGAACACCTGGCTCAGCCCAAGTCCCGTGCCTTTGTCGACCGGCTTGGTCGTGAAGAAAGGTTCGAAGGCCTTGGCGATGACCTCGGGCGACATGCCGGTGCCGGTGTCGGTTACCGCGATCATCACATATTGGCCTGGCGTGACTTCGGCATGCGTCGCGGCGTAAGAGTCGTCGAGGTGGCTGTTGGCGGTCTCGATGGTCAACTTGCCGTCATTGTCCATGGCGTCGCGGGCATTGACGGCAAGGTTGAGGATGGCGTTCTCGATCTGGCTGGGGTCGGCGTGGGTTTTCCACAGGCCGCCCGCCAGCACCGTTTCGATGCGGATGCCTTCGCCGAGCGCACGGTGCAGAAGGTCGGACATGCCGGTCACCAGCCGGTTGGTGTCGACCACCTGCGGCGCCAGCGGCTGCAGACGGGAGAAGGCAAGCAGCCGGGAGGTCAAATTGGCGGCGCGGCTGGCCGCGTCCGTCGCCGCCTCGATGAATTTCTCGATATCATTCTCGCCGCGTTTCAGCTTGCGCTGGGCAAGGTTCATAGCGCTGAGGATTACCGCCAGCATGTTATTGAAATCATGGGCGATGCCGCCGGTCAGTTGCCCGACGGCTTCCATCTTCTGCATCTGGCGGATCTGGGATTCGGCTTTCTCGCGCGTGTCGATCTCGTTGCCGAGCTCGATGTTCTTACGCATCAGTTCTTCCTGGGCGGTGACAACCTCGCGAAAGCGGCGGCGGGATTGGCGGATTGTGTAGGCGCCGAGCAGGAAGATCGCGATCAGGGCCGCCAGCGAACCGATGCGCAGCCAGGCCTCGACCTGGTCGGTGTGCTCGTCGCGCGCAGCGATGTCGGCGGCGCCGATGCGCCGGATCGTGTCCACGCTGGCGCGGATCTCGTCCATCGCGGCCTTGCCCTGACCACTGCGGACAAGTTGCAGCGCCTTCGCGGCATCGCCCTTGTCGTAGAGCGCGATCGTCACGGCGAGTTCAGCCTGTTTTTGTGAAAGCGCGTCCTTGATGTGGCTGATCTGCAGGGCGAGCTGGTCGTTGGGTGGTGTCATGGCGTCGATGCGGGCAAGTTGCCCCGGGATGGCATCGACAGCCTTCTGGTACGGTTCGAGGTAGGATTTCTCGCCGGTCAGCAGATAGCCGCGCTGGCCGGCCTCGGCATCCTGCGCCAATGATAGCAGCCCTGAAAGCTGTTCCTGGTATTCGATTGTCTCGCGCGCGGCGGCACGGTTGGCCCTTTGGCCCTCGACCAGCAAGGCGCGGGTGCCGACAATCAGTGCCAGCACGGCGAAGCCGGCGGCAAGCGGCAGCGATTGCAATCGCATGGCGCGCCGAAGACGAGCAATCATCTGTTATGCCGGACCAAAAGGAATTCCCCGCGGGCAGCATTTGGTAAGCGGCGCCGGCCTGGAAGGCAATATCCGTGTTCTTGAAGCCGGCAATCCGCCGCCAGCCTTGCGAAACCGAAAGCATTTGGCTAAGGAGGCCGCGCATTCAGCGGCCGGCGCCAGCCGGGCGCTTTCCTTCGTTTTCGGCTCCGGGCCGGCTTCAGTCAAAGGCATTTCGCTTCCATGGCGCGTATCGTGATGAAATTCGGCGGAACCTCCGTCGCCGACATCGCCCGCATCCGCAATGTGGCGCGTCACGTCAAACGCGAGGTCGACGCCGGCCATGAGGTGGCGGTGGTGGTTTCGGCGATGGCCGGCAAGACCAACGAGCTGGTCGCCTGGACGCGTGAGGCCTCACCGATGCATGACGCGCGCGAATATGACGCGGTCGTCGCTTCCGGAGAACAGGTCACGGCCGGCCTGCTCGCCATCACCTTGCAGAACATGGGCGTGCATGCCCGCTCCTGGCAGGGCTGGCAGATCCCGATCAAGACCGACAACGCGCATGGCGCGGCGCGTATCCTCGACATTGACGGCGCCTTCCTGATCAGGCGTTTCGGCGAGGGTCAGGTGGCTGTCATCGCCGGCTTCCAGGGTATCGGGACGGACAATCGGATCGCCACGCTTGGCCGTGGCGGTTCCGACACCAGCGCGGTCGCCATTGCCGCGGCGGTCAAGGCCGACCGTTGCGACATCTACACCGACGTCGACGGGGTCTACACCACCGATCCGCGCATCGAGCCGAAGGCGCGGCGGCTGGCCAAGATCTCGTTCGAGGAAATGCTTGAAATGGCCTCGCTCGGCGCCAAGGTTCTGCAGGTGCGTTCGGTCGAGCTTGCCATGGTGCACAGGGTGCGTACCTTCGTGCGGTCGTCCTTCGACGATCCCGATGCGCCCGGAATGGGGGATTTGCTCAATCCCCCGGGAACGCTCATTTGCGACGAGGAAGAGATCGTGGAACAGCAGGTCGTCACCGGAATTGCCTACGCCAAGGACGAGGCCCAGATTTCGCTGCGCCGCGTCGGCGACCGCCCTGGCGTCGCCGCCGGCATCTTCGGGCCGCTGGCTGAGGCCAACATCAATGTCGACATGATCGTCCAGAACATCTCCGAGGACGGTAAGTTCACCGACATGACCTTCACCGTGCCTTCCGGAGACGTCGACAAGGCGCTTGCCGTGCTCGACCGGCTGAAGGCCGAGGTCGGCTACGATGTCGTGCAGTCGGAAGCCGGCATGTCGAAGGTCTCGGTCATCGGTATCGGCATGCGGAGCCATGCCGGCGTCGCCGCCACCGCCTTCAAGGCGCTGGCCGACAAGGCGATCAATATCCGCGCCATCACCACCTCCGAGATCAAGATTTCGATACTGATCGACGGTCCGTACACCGAACTGGCAGTTCGCACTTTGCATTCCGTCTACGGTCTGGATAAGCAGTAGCGAGACTGAATCAGTTGTTGCGCGCATGCCGGCAGCGGCGGAAACTGCGCCGGCAAGTGTTTCATTGGAGAAGAAGCCGCGATGCGTGACCAGGCCAGCGGCCCGCGCGTTTTGCTGAAACGGCTCCGCGAGCTCATGCAAGAGCCGCTGGAGCCGCAGGAGCGGCTTGACCGGATCGTGCGCGACATCGCCTCCAACATGGTTGCGGAAGTCTGCTCGCTCTATGTGCTGCGCGCCGATTCGGTGCTCGAACTCTACGCCACCGAGGGTCTGAACCCGAACGCCGTCCACCTGGCGCAACTGCGACTCGGACAAGGCCTGGTCGGCACGATTGCCGCCAGCGCGAGGCCGCTCAACCTGTCCAACGCGCAGGAGCACCCGGCTTTCGCCTATCTGCCGGAGACCGGGGAAGAGATCTACAATTCCTTCCTTGGCGTGCCGGTGCTGAGGGCAGGGCGCACGCTGGGCGTGCTGGTCGTGCAGAACAAGACCATGCGCCATTATCGCGACGACGAGGTCGAGGCGCTGGAAACCACCGCCATGGTGATCGCCGAGATGATTGCCACCGGCGATCTGGCACGGCTGACCCGGCCTGGGCTGGAACTCGATTTGCGCCGGCCGGTCAGCTTCACCGGCCTGTCGTTCAACGATGGCGTCGGCCTTGGCCATGTCGTGCTGCACGAGCCGCGCATCGTCGTCACCAACCTGTTCAACGAGGACAGCGAGGAAGAAGTCCGGCGTCTCGAGACCTCGCTCGGCTCGCTCAGGCTTTCCATCGACGACATGCTGGAACGTCGCGACGTCGCCTTCGAGGGCGAGCATCGCCAGGTGCTGGAAGCCTACCGCATGTTCGCCAATGACCGCGGCTGGGTGCGCCGCCTGGAAGAGGCGATCCGCAACGGCCTGACGGCCGAAGCCGCGGTGGAAAAGGTGCAGAGCGACATGCGCGCGCGCATGCTGCACATGACCGATCCCTATCTGCGCGAGCGGATGAGCGATTTCGACGACCTCGCCAACCGGCTCTTGCGCCAGCTGATGGGACGCGGGCCGGAGGATGTCGCGGCCTCGCTGCCGAAGGACGCCATCATCGTCGCCCGCTCGATGGGCGCGGCCGAACTGCTCGACTATCCCCGCGACAAGATGCGCGGGCTGGTGCTCGAGGACGGCGCGGCCACCAGCCACGTCGTCATCGTCGCGCGCGCCATGGGCATTCCCGTCGCCGGCCAGATGAAGGGCGCCGTTTCCATGGCGGAAAACGGCGATGCCATCATCGTCGACGGCGAAGAGGGCGTAATCCATCTACGGCCGCAGTCCGATCTCGAAGCCGCCTATGCCGAAAAGGTGCGGTTCCGCGCGCGCCGGCAAGAGGTCTACCGCGAACTGCGCAAGAAGCCGTCGACGACCAGGGACGGCGTCCAGGTCGACCTGTTGATGAATGCGGGACTTGCCGTCGACCTGCCGCAGCTGGCCGAGGCGGGTGCGGCCGGCATCGGCCTGTTCCGCACCGAATTGCAGTTCATGGTCGCCTCGACCTTTCCGCGCGCCGAAGCGCAGGAGAAACTCTACCGCGACGTGCTCGAGGCGGCACGCGGCAAGCCGGTCACATTCCGCACCATCGACATCGGTGGCGACAAGGTGCTGCCCTATTTCAAGGGCGCCATCCAGGAAGAGAACCCGGCGCTTGGCTGGCGGGCGATCCGGCTGACGCTTGACCGGCCGGGGTTGCTGCGCACCCAGATCCGCGCCTTGCTGAAGGCCAGCGGCGGGCGCGAGCTCAAGCTGATGCTGCCGATGGTGACCGAGCTTGGCGAGATCGCCCAGGCGCGCGAGATCATCGACCGCGAGGTACGGCATCTCTCGCGCTTTGCCCATCATCTGCCGACCAGCCTCAAACTCGGCGCCATGCTTGAAGTGCCGTCGCTGCTGTTCCAGCTCGACGAATTGATGAAGGCGGTCGACTTCGTCTCGGTCGGGTCGAACGATCTGTTCCAGTTCGTCATGGCGGTCGACCGCGGCAACACGCAACTGGCCAATCGCTTCGACACGCTGTCGGCGCCGTTCCTGCGTGTGCTCAAGCAGATCGCCGATGCCGGCATCCGCAACCACACGCCGGTGACGCTGTGCGGTGAACTCGCCGGCAAGCCGATCTCGGCGATGGCGCTGATCGGTCTCGGTTTCCGCTCGATCTCGATGTCGCCGGCCTCGATCGGCCCGGTCAAGGCGATGCTGACGGAACTGCCGCTGGACGAGCTGACGGCGTTCTTCGACGACAATCTGATGGCGCCGGCGCAAGGGCTGCCGATGCGGGCGCTGCTGCAGGCCTTCGCCGACGACCGCTCGATCCCGTTGTAGGCCCCCTCATCATGGTCAATTTGCCCCGCGATCGTATGGATCAAGTCGTCAAGCGTTTCGAGATGCTCGAAGCGCAGATGTCGGCCGGCCCGGCGCCGGATGCCTATGTGAAGATGGCATCGGAATATGCCGAGCTGCAGGACATGGTGGCCAAGGTCAGGGAATTGCGCTCGGCCGAGCATGAGCAGGCCGACCTCGAAGCGATGCTCGCCGACAAGGGCACCGACGCCGAGATGCGGGCGCTCGCCGAAGCGGATCTGCCCGGGGTGGAGGAGCGCATCGAGGCGTTGCAGAAGGACATTCAGGTCCTTCTGTTGCCCAAGGATGCTGCTGACGATAAGAACGCGATCCTCGAAATCCGTGCCGGCACCGGCGGCGATGAAGCGGCCCTTTTCGCCGGCGACCTGTTTCGCATGTATGAGCGCTATGCCGCCGAGCGCGGCTGGCGGTTCGAGACCGTATCGGCCAGCGACGGCGATGCTGGCGGTTTCAAGGAAATCATCGCCACCATTTCCGGCCGGGGGGTGTTTGCCCATCTGAAATTCGAATCCGGCGTGCATCGCGTGCAGCGTGTGCCGGCGACCGAGGCCAGCGGGCGCATTCATACCTCAGCGGCAACGGTGGCCGTGCTGCCGGAAGCGGAAGAAGTCGACATCGAGATCCGCGCCGAAGACATCCGCATCGATACGATGCGCGCCTCGGGCTCCGGCGGCCAGCACGTCAACACCACCGATTCGGCGGTCCGCATCACCCATTTGCCGACCGGCATCATGGTGGTGCAGGCGGAGAAGTCGCAGCACCAGAACCGGGCGAAGGCCATGCAGATCCTGCGGGCCCGGCTCTACGATATGGAGCGCAGCAAGGCCGACGAGGAGCGCTCGGAATCGCGCAAGTCGCAGGTCGGCTCCGGCGACCGCTCGGAGCGCATCCGCACCTACAATTTCCCGCAAGGCCGCGTCACCGACCATCGCATCAACCTGACGCTCTACAAACTTGACCGGGTGATGATGGGCGAGCTCGACGAAGTCGTCGACGCGCTGATCGCCGATCACCAGTCGAAGCTGCTGGCCGATATCGGCCTTGATGGCTGACCCTCTGCCCGAGGCGCTGGGAGCGCTGCTGCGGGAGGCGCGGGCCAGGCTTGCGGCGGCCGCGGTCGATGATCCGGCGCTCGATGCGCGGCTGATCGTCGAACATTTTTCAGGCACGACGCGTACGCAGGCCATTGCCGACCCTGAACGCAGGATCGACAGCAAGGCCGTCGCTGCCATCGAAGCTGCCCTGAGGCGCCGGGCGGGTGGCGAACCGGTGCATCGCATCCTCGGCTACCGCGAATTCTACGGTTTGCGCCTGTCACTGTCGCCGGAAACGCTTGAACCGCGGCCGGATACCGAAACGCTGGTCGAGGCGGTGCTGCCCTTCGTCAAGGCAATGGTGGCGCGGGAGGGCGTCTGCCGCATCCTGGATCTCGGCACTGGAACCGGCGCCATCGCGCTGGCGCTGCTGAGCGCAGAGCCTGCCGCGACCGCGACCGGCGTCGACATTGCTGCCGGCGCGCTGGCAACCGCAGCCCGCAATGCCGGGGAACTCGGGCTTGGCGACCGGTTCACGACAGTCCAGTCGGACTGGTTCGAAAAAGTTTCCGGCCGATACCATGTAATTGCCGCAAACCCTCCCTATATACCCTCCAGAGATATTGGAAATCTGCAGGACGAGGTCCGCGATTTCGACCCACGCCTGGCCTTGGATGGCGGCGTGGATGGGCTGAACCCCTACAGGATCATTGCCGCCGAGGCGGCACGGTTTCTTGAAGCCGAAAGCAGGATTGCGGTCGAGATCGGCCACACGCAACGCAATGAGGTTACGGATATATTCAGGGCGGCTGGTTATGCATCGGCTGCTGCCTTGCGTGATCTCGGCGGAAACGACAGGGTTCTTGTCTTTCAATGGGGATAAGCCTTGACGCAGTGCGAAAAAACCGCTTGGCAATACCGGGGAATGCGGCTAGGGTCGCCTCAACCGGATGAGACGAAGCAGGCAGTGCTCTTAGCGATTCGGTCCTCCTTGGAAATAGCTGCCTTCTTGCGCAAACGACGCCCAAGCTTCGTGCGGGAATCGTCCGGCAAGTGATGTAACCGGAACAGGATGGCACGTGGCGCCAACGCAATTGATGCGGGCGAACGCCGGTGAAGAAACGAAACGGCTGGCTGCATGAGCGCCTCCGTTCGTAACGAGTTTTCGAAAATTTCAAGATGAAGAGAGTCGAATGAGGCCACAACAGCAGAACAGGCGCATGCGCGGTCGCAGCAACAATGGCGGCGGCGGTGGCAACAACAATAACAACAACAACCGCAAGGGCCCGAATCCCCTGACGCGCAACTACGAGAGCAACGGCCCGGACGTGAAGATCCGTGGATCGGCTCAGCAGATCGCCGAAAAATACGCCACCCTGGCCCGTGACGCGCAAAGCTCTGGCGACCGGGTCATGGCGGAGAACTACCTCCAGCACGCCGAACACTACAATCGCATCATTGCCGCCGCGCAGGCGCAGATGCCGATCCAGAATACGCAACAGAATCGCGACGATTTCGACGATGACGGCGATGAGGATCGTGATGACTTCGACAATTCCGGCAACAGCAACAACGTTTCCGATGCTCAGATCCCGGTGGCCAACCATGGCGCCGGCCCGCAGCCGGTCATCGAAGGCATGCCGGCCGAGGTCGCGCTGAACCGGGAAAACGGTCGCGACAACCGAGACAATGGCGGGCGCGACAATGGCGGGCGCAACAACGGCCGCGACAACAATGGCGGGCGTCACCGCGATCGTCGCCCCAATGGCGGCTACGGCCAGAACGGTCAGCGCGACTTTGCTTCGTCCTCCGATCAAGGTGGTCAGCAGCAGCGCAACGAGACCCCAGTCCAAGCAGACGCACAGGCAGAGGTGCAGCTAGAGCCCGGTTTGCCGGTCGAGCCCGTTGCGGCAGCCGCGCCGGCTCCGCTGTTCGAGAGCTTTTCGCCGGCGGCTCTTGCCGCCCAGGCCGAGCTTAACGAGGCGGCCGCCGAGAGCGGTGCTGCCCGTCGCCCGCGCCGTCCGCGCCGTCCGCGCATCAATGCCGACCAGGTCGATAGCGGTAGCGACAATGCGGATGCCGGCGAGGTGGCAGCGGCGCCTGCCGACAGCGGCAATGCCGAACCGGTGATTGTCGACATCGACAACTGATCGCACGGCATTTCAAGACGTTGAACGGCGGAGAGAAATCTCCGCCGTTTTCGTTTTGGGCCGACGTGCAATATTATGCATTGACCGATATCAAGGCGTCTTGAGACGGCATGGCCTATGCACCATATCTCGGCTGAACAGGATCCGGCTCGAATGAGCGGGTCCGTCACCGCAATCTGATCCGGTGCCGCAAAGCGGGCCGGTGATGGAAGGAGACAGATATGAACCTTGAGAAATACTCCGAGCGCGTGCGCGGCTTTATCCAGTCCGCGCAAACCATGGCGCTCTCCCGCAATCACCAGCAATTCACCCCCGAACACATTTTGAAGGTGCTCGTCGATGATGACGAGGGCCTGGCCGCCTCGCTGATCGAACGCGCCGGCGGCAATGTCCGCGACGTCAAGCTCGGCGTCGAGACGGCGCTTGAGGCGATGCCGAAAGTCGAAGGCGGCAATGGCCAGCTCTATCTGGCGCAGCCGCTGGCCAAGGTGTTCTCTACCGCCGAAGAACTGGCCAAGAAGGCCGGCGACAGCTTCGTCACGGTCGAACGGCTATTGCAGGCACTCACCATGGAGAGGTCGGCAAAGACCGCCGATATCCTTGCCAAGGCCGGCGTCACCGCGCAGGCGCTGAACCAGGTCATCAACGATGTCCGCAAGGGCCGCACCGCCGATTCGGCGAGCGCCGAGCAGGGTTATGACGCGCTGAAGAAATACGCGCGCGACCTGACCGCCGACGCGCGCGCCGGCAAGCTCGATCCGGTCATCGGCCGCGACGACGAGATCCGCCGTACTATCCAGGTGCTGTCGCGGCGCACCAAGAACAATCCCGTGCTGATCGGCGAGCCGGGCGTCGGCAAGACGGCGATCGCCGAAGGCTTGGCGCTGCGCATCGTCAATGGCGACGTGCCGGAATCGCTGAAGGACAAGCAGCTGATGGCGCTCGACATGGGCGCGCTGATCGCCGGTGCCAAATATCGCGGCGAATTCGAGGAGCGGCTGAAGGCCGTGCTTTCCGAAGTCACCTCGGCCAATGGCAACATCATCCTGTTCATCGACGAGATGCACACGCTGGTCGGCGCCGGCAAGGCGGATGGCGCGATGGATGCGTCGAACCTGTTGAAGCCGGCGCTCGCGCGCGGCGAACTGCACTGCGTCGGCGCGACCACGCTCGACGAGTACAGAAAGCATGTCGAGAAGGATCCGGCCCTTGCCCGCCGCTTCCAGCCCGTTTTCGTCGACGAGCCGACGGTGGAGGACACCGTCTCGATCCTGCGCGGCCTGAAGGAAAAGTACGAGCAGCACCACAAGGTGCGTATCTCGGATTCGGCGCTGGTGGCGGCGGCGACGCTGTCCAACCGCTACATCGCCGACCGCTTCCTGCCGGACAAGGCGATCGACCTGGTTGACGAAGCCGCGTCGCGGCTGAGGATGCAGGTCGATTCCAAGCCCGAGGCGCTGGACGAGATCGACCGCCGCATCATGCAGCTCAAGATTGAGCGCGAGGCGCTGAAGGTCGAGACGGATGAGGCCTCGAAAGACCGGCTCGTCCGGCTGGAAAAGGAGCTTGTCGGCCTCGAGGAGGAATCGACCGAGATCACCGCCAAGTGGCAGGCCGAGAAGCAGAAGCTCGGGCTCGCCGCCGACCTGAAGAAGCAGCTCGACGAGGCGCGCAATGACCTCGCCATTGCCCAGCGCAAGGGTGAGTTCCAGCGCGCCGGCGAGCTTGCCTATGGCAAGATCCCGGAGCTGGAAAAGAAGCTCAAGGAGGCGGAAGCCCAGGACGGCAAGGCCGGCATGGTCGAGGAAGTGGTCACGCCTGACCACGTCGCCCATATCGTCTCGCGCTGGACCGGCATTCCGGTCGACAAGATGCTGCAGGGCGAACGCGACAAGCTGCTGCGCATGGAAGACGAGATCGGCAAGCGCGTCGTCGGCCAGGGCGAAGCGGTGCAGGCCGTTTCCAAAGCGGTGCGTCGCGCCCGTGCCGGCCTGCAGGATCCGAACCGGCCGATCGGCTCGTTCATCTTCCTCGGGCCGACGGGCGTCGGCAAGACCGAACTGACCAAGGCGCTGGCAAGCTTCCTGTTCGACGACGACAGCGCCATGGTGCGCATCGACATGTCGGAGTTCATGGAAAAGCACTCGGTCGCCCGGCTGATCGGCGCACCTCCCGGCTATGTCGGCTATGAGGAGGGCGGCGCGCTGACCGAAGCGGTGCGGCGCCGGCCCTATCAGGTCGTGCTGTTCGACGAGATCGAGAAGGCACATCCCGATGTCTTCAACGTGCTCTTGCAGGTGCTCGACGACGGCCGGCTGACCGACGGGCAGGGCCGCACGGTCGACTTCCGCAACACGCTGATCATCATGACGTCGAACCTCGGCGCCGAATATCTGGTCAATCTCGGCGAGGACCAGGATGTCGACGCCGTGCGCGACGAGGTGATGGGTGTGGTCAGGGCATCGTTCCGGCCGGAGTTCCTCAACCGCGTCGACGAGGTGATCCTGTTCCACCGGCTGCGCCGCAAGGACATGGATCGCATCGTCGAGATCCAGCTCAAGCGGCTGGAAAGCCTGCTTGTCGATCGCAAGATCACGCTGTCGCTGGATCATGAGGCGATCGAGTGGCTGGCGGCCAAGGGCTACGACCCGGCCTATGGCGCGCGGCCGCTGAAGCGGGTGATGCAGAAGGAACTGCAGGACCCGCTGGCCGAGAAGATCCTGCTCGGCGAGATTCTCGACGGCTCGACCGTCAAGGTCACGTCCGGTTCCGACCGGCTGAACTTCCGCTCGAAGCCGACGGTCGTCGCGACCGAAGCGGCGGCCTGATTTCAACGCCGCGCGTCCGCCCTGGACGCGCGGCGTTTTCACAATAAGGGTGGGGGCGGATGACGCTGGACGACTACAACGGCTTTTGCGCCTCACTGCCCGCCACAAAACACGTCGTCCAGTGGGGCGGCGCCCATGTCTGGAAGGTCGGGACCAAGGTGTTTGCGATCGGCGGCTGGGATCAGGGCCAGCAGCTCTTCGTCACCTTCAAATGTTCCGACATCGCCTATGATGTGCTGAAGGAACAGCCGGGCCTGCGGCCCGCGCCCTATCTTGCCTCGCGCGGCATGACATGGATCCAGCGTCGGACAAGCCAGAGCATGGATGATGGTGCGCTGAAGGACTATTTGCGCGAGAGCCATCGCCTTGTCGCCCTGAAGCTGACCAAGCAGGCGCGCAAGGAATTGGGGCTCGCAAGCTAGCTAGTATTCGTCGATGCGCCGGAAAACCGCCATCTTCATGCCCGGTTCATGTTGGAACCATATGGTGGGTTAACTGGTTTGCTGGCGAAGGGGTTCGCCCAGAGAACAATGCCGGGCGGCGGCAATTACGGACCGGAGAGTTTGGCCACAATGTTCCGCACGATCTTTGCCTTTTCGGCGCTTGCCGCCGGGCTTGTGTCTTCTGCCGCGCTTGCCGCGCCGACGCGGGACAATGCACCAAGGGTTGTCCGCGCTGCCGACGATAGCGGCATTCTCGTTGCCCAGGACGGAAATCTGGACATCTACTACGACGCCCGCGGCAACCGGGTCATCGTCGATGCCGATACCGGCAAGGTCATCGCCATCCAGCCGCCGGGGACACGGCTCGACCGTCGTGCGCTGCGCCGCGAGACAAGGCGGCGCGAGTTGGGCCGGGCTCCCGCCGATGATGATCGCTACTATCTCGACGATCCGGAAGACATGGCGCGGTTCCGCCGCAAGCAGCTGGAAGAGGAAGGCCGGGTCATCCCGCCGCCGGTGGATGAGTCCGACCCTTATGGCGACAACTCCGTCGACGCCTATCCGCCGGCGCCGCAGGACGACGGCAGCTACGACAACACCTATCCGGATGCGCCGCAGCCGGCAAAGCCGGGCACCATCAAGCGCCAGCCGCTGAACGAGGCTTCGATCGATCCGGCGCAGCCGGACGTGCAGCAGGTCAATCCGGAGACGCAGTCGTCCCTGCCGCCGGACACTGGCGGCAAGGCCGCCGTCGATCCGTCGCTTGCGCTGGGAGCCCGCCAGGATGTCGCCGCACTGCAGGTCCTCCTCGACCGGGGCGGCGCTTCGCCTGGCGTGATCGACGGGCGCTTCGGCTCGAACGTCGACAAGGCTTTGGCCGCCTATAACCAGATCACCGGCAGCAATCTGAAATCGACCGATACGGTCGGTATCCAGGCGGCACTTTCACAATCCGGTGGCGACGCCTTTGCCAGCTACACGATCACTGCGGAGGATGCGGCCGGCCCCTATGTCGCCTCGATCCCGGAAGATTACGGCCAGAAGGCGCAGCTCAACTGCATGTGCTACACCTCTGTCACCGAGGCGCTGGCGGAGCGCTTCCACATGGACGAGAACTATCTGAAGTCGATCAACAAGGGTCTCGACTTCAATAGCCCCGGCACGATCATCAAGGTCGCCAATTTCGGCAAGCTGGTCTCGACCCCGGTCGCGCGCATCGTCGCCGACAAGACCAAGAAGGAAGTGTACGCCTACGATGCGGGCGGCAAGCTGGTCGCAGCCTATCCCGCCACCATCGGCTCGGCCGATACACCGTCGCCCACCGGTATCCACGCCGTGTCGCGCATCGCGCTCGACCCGAACTACACCTACAACCCGAACATCAATTTCAAGCAGGGTGAGAACGACAAGATTCTGACCATTCCGCCGGGCCCCAACGGACCTGTCGGGTCGGTCTGGATCGCCCTGGACAAACCGACCTACGGCATCCACGGAACGCCCGAGCCGTCGAAGATCGGCAAGACCGAAAGCCATGGCTGCGTGCGCCTGACCAACTGGGACGCGCGCGAACTCGCCAAGCTGGTGTCGCCAGGCGTCACCGTGGAGTTCATCGGCGGACCTTCAGCCGATGATGTTGCGCAGCAATGAACCGCGCAGGGCAGCGGCATAGATCAGCTGCACGACCAGAATAAAGCCGACGCTGAGCAACGGGTTGATCAGGCACAGCGCGGCACCGATCGCCCACAGGATCTGCGCCTTGACGATGCGCTGATAGACCGTGCGCGTCGTTTCAGCGTCGACGTCCTCCGCGACAAAGCCGTTCTTCTCGGCATAGCGCCAGCTGGCGAACAGGGTGACGCCGAGCATCAGCAGGTTGAGCCAATAGACCAGCACCGCGGTCCTGAATTCGAGGAAGTCGGCCAGAAGGTCGGTCGAGAACGGCAAGAGCGCGATGAAGGCGAGAAAGCAGAGGTTCAGCGTGGCGAGCCGCCTGTCGGATTTGGCGATCAGCCCATGCTGCGCCTGCTGGCCGAACCAGAAGATGGTCAGCGTCAGGAAGCTCAAGGCATAGGTCAGGAAGCGTGGGGCGAGTGCGGCGATGGCGACAAGCAGATCGTGCTCGGAATGAACAACCTCATGCGCCGGCACCCTGATCTCGAGCACGATGAGCGTGAGCGCGATGGCAAAGACGCCGTCGGTGATGCCGACGATGCGGCCGCGTCCTTCTGGGGAAGCTTCAAGTGGACGCTTCATTGATTTCTCCCCGCCTGCCGAGTTCCGGAAAACTTAGCATGGCTGCCGCCATTTGCATCCGGATAGGATGTCTCCTGGCAATGTGGCTGGTTTCAAGGACTGCAGGCTGCTGGCCGGTTGTTGCCAGCACGGCGGCGGTCTAAGCAGAGTGCCATGCATTCGCCCGATGAAGCCGCCGCAATCCCGCTGATCAGTCCGGTCACGAACGGCACCTTCTGTTCGCAATCGCAGCGGCGGTTCGTATTGATCGCAGCGATCCTGGCCTCGGCGCTCGGCTTCATCGATGGTTCCATCCTGGCCATCGCCATGCCGGCGATCCGCGTCAACCTCGGTGCCAGCCTTGCCGAGGCGCAGTGGATTTCCAATGCCTATGCGTTGACGTTGTCGGCACTGATCCTTGCTGGCGGGGCCGCCGGCGACCGGTTCGGGCTGCGCCGCGCCTTCGTGGCCGGCATTGTGCTGTTCGTCGCAGCCTCGCTCGCCTGTGCGCTCGCGCCGAATGCTGTCGTGCTGATCGCGTTTCGCGCCCTTCAGGGCATTGGTGCGGCGATCATGGTGCCGGGCAGCCTCGCTATCATCGCCAAGGCCTATCCGAAAAAGAACGCGGCCGGGCGATCGGCATCTGGGCCGCCGCCTCGGCGCTGACGACGGCGCTCGGGCCAGTGCTGGGTGGCTTCGTCCTGTCGACTTTCGGCGACGGCATCTGGCGGGCGATCTTCGCCGTCAACCTGCCGCTTGGACTGCTGTCGATCTATCTTCTGCAGACCAGGGTTCCGGCCGACACGGCGACGGAAAGGCGAAGCCTCGACCTCGGCGGCGGGGTGCTGGCGACGCTGGCATTCGGAGCGCTGGCCTATGGGCTGACCTCGATGAGCGCCGAGGGTGGCGGGCATATGTCGGGGCCGAGCATCGTCGCCGGTCTTGTGCTGCTCGTCGCCTTCATCGCCTTCGAGCGGTGGCAGCGCGAGCCGATGATCGACCTCAGTCTGTTTAGAATCCGCGCCTTCGCCGGCGTCAATGTCGCGACCTTCTTCCTTTATTTCGCACTCTCGGCCAATCTCTTCTACCTGCCGATGCTGCTGATTGCCGGCTGGGGGCTGAGCACGGCCGAGGTCGGCTTCATCTTCCTGCCGCTGTCGGCATCGATCGCACTTTTGTCGGGTCCGGTCGGCCAGCTTTCCGACCGGATCGGACCGCGTTTCCCGATCGCCTGCGGCAGCCTGATCGTGGCTTTCGCCTTCGCCGGACTTGCCTTGCTTACCCATGCCGGCATTCACCATTTCTGGACCGGGACATTTCCGCTGATGGCGCTGATGGGGCTCGGCATGGCGCTGGTCGTCTCACCGCTGTCGACCGCGATCATGACGGCGGTGGAAGACAAGGATACGGGAGCCGCCTCCGGCATCAACAATGCCGTCTCGCGCATTGCCGGCCTGATCGCGGTGGCGGCAATGGGATCGCTGGCGGCCTGGGTCTATTCGACGATGCTCGACACCAGCGCCAGGCCGGGCATTCCGGGTTTTGGCGAACCGGTATCGACAGGCTTGCCGCCCGAACTTGAAGCAACGCGGCTTGCCGCCAGTGACGCGGCTTTTTCAGCCATATCCTTGACGACCGCTGTGCTCTGCCTGCTTGCCGCAATCATCGCCTGGATGACCGTTTCGGGTCAGGCACTGCCCTGGCCGCGCCGCACCGATGAATCGTCGGCTGATTCGTCGCGACGCTGATTCGTCCATGCCGGATCGGTCGAGGGTCAGCCTTCGATCTTGGCGCTGGCAACCTTCAGCGAATTGCCATCTTCCTGCTTCAGCAGATCGTCGATGCGCTCGCGCTCGCGCTTGAAGGCGACGAGGTCGTCGCCCTTCAGCACCTTGCCGACCGGCAGGCGGACGCGCATCGAATCGACCTTGGTGCCGTTGACGATCAGCTCGTAGTGGAGGTGAGGACCAGTGGAGAGACCAGTCTGGCCGAGATAGCCAATGACCTGGCCCTGGCGAACATGAACGCCCGGCGCGATGCCTTTGGCAAAGGCGCTCTGGTGATTGTATGAGGTCTCGTAGCCATTGGCATGGCGCAGGATGATCTGCTTGCCATAGCCGCCGGCCCAGCCGGCTTTCTCGACGACGCCATTGCCGGCGGCGATGATCGGCGATCCGATCGGGGCGGCCCAATCGGTGCCAGTGTGCATGCGGACGTAGCCGAGGATAGGATGCTTGCGCGCACCAAAGCCGGAGGTGAATCTCCCGTTGGGCAGCGGGTTGCGCAGCAGAAACTGCTCGGCGCTCGAGCCATCCTCGTCGAAATAGTCGGTGCTGCCGTCCTGCATCTGGAAGCGGTAGAAGTTGCGCGTCGTGCCACCGAAGGTCGCCGAGACATAGAGAAGCTCGGAATCGTCTGATGTCTGGTCGTCGCCGTCGGGCTGAGAGAACAGCACTTCGAGGCGATCCGACGGATTGAGTCGCGACTGGAAGTCGACGCCAGACGCCAGCAGCTTGATCAGCCGCTGGGTCATCTTCTTCGACATGCCGTAGGAATAGGCGGTGCGGTAGATGCCGTCATAGACGTTGGGCAGGTTGCCGCGCACCACCACGGGTGCCGACGAATCATCGAACGCGGTCAGCAATTCGGGATTCGGATCCGGCTCCTGCGCCGGCACGTATTGGCCGCGATCGTCGAGCGCGATGGTGACGATATGCGTGGTCTTGTCGTAGACGCTGGTGCGCACGACCTTGGCGGCATCGCCGTGAACCTCGAGGCCGACGCGCAGTACCGTTCCGGCTTTCAGCGTTGGCGCGTTCAACAGCTTGGCGATTGCTTCGGCCATGCCTGTGGCGTCGTCGCCCGTATAGCCCGAATCGGCAAAGGCCTCGGTGAGGTCGGTGTCCTTGGTGAAGGGAATGATTTCCTCGGCGAAAGCCGGCGCCTGATCATCGGTGGCAGCTCGCGGCGACACCGAGACGTTTTCCGGTACGATCTTGACGTCGTAGGAGCCGGCCATCGACTCGGCAAAGGCGTCGCCGAATCGCTGTGGATCGACATAGTGGAGTGAAGCGACCTGCACCGCGCCGTCGCTGAGGTCGGTGCCGGCTTCGCGCACCACTTTCTCCACCTCGTCGGCGGACAGATCGCTCTTTTCGTCGAAGGACGCCGTCTCGATGGGGAAATCGACGGTCTTCAGGCTCATCTCGCTTTCGACCTTGGCGCCATAGATCTGG